>JAEUUU010000052.1 GCA_016787345.1 Saprospiraceae bacterium
GGTTCAATTTCTTTCGCCGACTGGACAAGGATCGAGAGAAAACCGTAGAAAGTTCGGAATCCTGGATACTTTTAGCCAATTGTTCGGTAATCCTTAATCGCCTGGAAAACTGGCCAAATTAAATTCCTCAACATGCTCTAATAATCTTCGAGCTAGTTCTTCTGCTATTTCACCGCACCCGCTATTGTATGAGGCATGAATGATAAATTGTTTTTCCGTTTCTCTAAGTTTAAGATAAAATATAATATTGTCAGGATGAAACATTGGGCTAATGAATATGTTATCCCAACCAGAAGATTCGCTTGAAGGTGGATTCACTTCTCCCTTTGATAAAATACCGATAACCTGAATCAATGAATCTGCAATCTTATTCGTTTCAAGTGTTGCTTCCTCGTTGCTGATAATGCCTTTTATAATTTTTTCTCTGTTACTATAATATCGATTTTCTAAAAGTAATAGATCATCTGAGACCGTATCGAGCTTTTTTTGATCTAAGTAGGATTTAAGTTGAGAGAAAGCTTCAACTAACGCTCCTTTCCCTATGAGTTCCCTTATTTCTTTCATTTTGTTGTTGTTTAAGTTGGTTAAAACGCAGATTGTGAAACAAACTTCCCGCCACGCCCGTCGCATGTTCCCTTCCCACTCACACGCCACACCGCGCCTCACGACAAACGAAAAATCCGGGTTGGGTACCCGTGCCCGCGGCCGCCACGACGCGCCAGGACAACAGTTGGGCCGCCTCTCCCTACTCGATTATGGGCTTTTTATTTGATTCAAAGTTTTAAATATTCTATCACTATTAGTTGCTAAATATTGAGTTTCGCCAATATTCATCAACTTTAAGTAATTCTCTAATTCATCCTTTCCTGCTTCGGCTTTAAGAATATATGCTAGCGTCCAAACACTTAACCCTTTTCTAAGTAGATTTTGGCCTTCAACCCATTTTGAAGAGAAATCAATTAGTTGTTTTTCCTTCTGCTCTAATATTTTCTCGAGTTCATTTAAATTAACAAGATTTAAAAGTGTAAAAATCTTCATCATTTGCGATACTCTGAATTTTCCTTGAATTGGAATGTTATTTATTTCTGCAATTTTGCCTTCAATTTGATTTAATATAATTGATTCCTCTAAAAATTTATCAAATGAAATTAAGTTTATAGGAATATTTATTGATTTGTCACTAATTTTAAGATTATCTGAATACTGTTTAATCTCCTGCTTAATTCGTGTGAATTCCATGTCTGCCAATTCGAGCAACCCTGCTATCCTAAAAAAATCTCTTTGAATATATTCAGGCAAATCATGTTCATATTTATATCCTAAATCATGTTCAATGTCAGCCCAGGCATGTTGTAAAATCGATCGCACTTGAATTTCAAATTTTAATTGCGAAATATCTCTATACTCAGGAAGATCCTTTCTGCTCTTACCAACGGAACAGACAAAATGTACTGAGCGATATCCGAATTCATTTGCCTTTAATTTTTTAGATTTATCTTCTGAATTGTCAGCGTCAACTTCAAATTCATCTTTAATAATATCTTCTACTTTTTGGACGTCATCCTCAAATAAGGTTATAATTCTAATTCCAACAATATCAGTTATGTCAGAAAGAGAATTGTATTTTTCACCTTTATTAGCGATTTTCCCTTTTAGGCTTTCTTCTGTTTTAACCCTTGATGAAGTTGAATGGATTTGAATTGATTTCTGATCACACAACTCTTTTAGCAAACTGTAGCACTTTTCAGTTAGCTTGTTAAAATGGAGGATTGACTCCTTGTACTCCGATATTAGTTTATCTTCTTTCATTTATTTTAATTGCCCATAACTAAGGTTTCCCGTCACCCCCAATTTACATCCAAATTCATTTTGTCACCCCTCCCATTGCGGCAAACCAACCCAAAATGGCTGGATAGCCGCAATAAATGCAAACAAAGAGTAACAAAAGAACAACCCTGCTCCGGCACACAAAGCGTCGGGACAGGGTTGTAATATATAGGAGGGAATACGGGGACACGTGTTTACATTCTGTTTTGGATTAGGCAAACTTACCGGAAGGAGATTGGATTTCCAAATCGTCTAAGGTGCTTTTTATTTATCCCGCCGCACCTATCCCCCCATCGCCATCCTCCCTCCCCACGGCATCGCCTTCTCCATCTGCCCCGCCAGCCGGTACAACACATCCTCTTCTCCGAAGCGCCCCGTGAACATCACCCCGATGGGCAGGTTTTCCTCTTCCGTCCAGCCGGCCGGCACCGACATGGAGGGCTGGCCGGTGATGTTGGCAAAGGCGGTCCAGGGCATGTAGTGGTAGATCTTGTCGGCCAGCTGGTTGATGGTGGAGCGGATGGCCTTGCCGAGGCCCAGGGCGTTGACGACCGCCATGAGCGCCTGCTCCGAGGCGCTGGTTTTGAGCGAGCCGGTGCGGATGGGGCGCAGGCCCAGGGTGGGCGTGAGCAGCAGGTCGTATTGCTCGTAGAAACCGGCGATGCGGTGGGTGATCTCGGCCCAGCGCTGGCGGGCGTAGGCGAACTCCGCGGCGTTGTAGGAGCGCCCGAGCAGATTGAAGGCGTAGGTCTGGGCTTCCACGTCGGAGGGGCGCACCTTGCGGCCCAGGTGGCGGCTCATGACGTCGAGTTCAGCGGCCAGTTCGGCAGCCACGATGACGAGGAACACTTCCGTGAGGTCTTCGCGGCGGTAGGGCAGGGCGCATTCTTCCACCATGTGGCCTTCCGAACGCAGCACTTCCACGGTGCGGTGCAGGGCGGCCACACAGGCCGTGTCGACGCTCATGCCGAGTGTATGGGCGGCGGTGTAGCCGATGCGCAGCCGGCCGGGCGGAGTGCTTACTTCTTCGAGATAGGGGCGCTTCGGGGGCGTGATCTGGTAGGGGTCGCCGGGCGCGGCGCCCTGGATGGCGTCGAGATAGGCGGCCGAATCGCGCACGCTGCGGCTCAGACAGTTTTCCACGGCGGCGCCGTTCCACATTTCGCCGAAGAGGGGCGCCCAGGAAACCCGGCCCCGCGAGGGTTTCAGGCCGAACAACCCGCAACAGGAGGCGGGTATGCGGATGCTGCCGCCGCCGTCGTTGGCGGTGGCCAGCGGCACGATGCCGGCAGCCACGGCTGCCCCCGATCCGCCGCTCGATCCGCCGGTGCTGTGGGCTGTGTTCCAGGGATTGCAGGCGGGACCGAAACGCTCGGGCTCGACGAAAGGCGTGATGCCGAATTCGGAGGTGTTTGTTTTGCCAAAAATGACCAGCCCCGCGGCTTTCATCTTTTTCACGGCGAAACTGTCGACTTTGGACACGTAACCATCGTAGCCCTTGCTGCCGGTGTTCATGGGCGTGCCGGCCACTTCCATGCCGAGGTCTTTGACCAGAAAGGGCACGCCGGCAAAGGGCGCATCGCGGGGCGCTGTGCGCGCGGCCTCCTTGCCGTGGTCGTACAACTTGTGCACGATGGCGTTGAGGGCGGGATTGACTTCCTCGGCGCGGCGAATAGCGATGTCGAGCAGTTCTTCGGGGGTGACTTCGCCTTTTCTGACCAGGTCGGCCAGTCCAAGGGCGTCGTAGCGGCGGTATTCGTTGAAACTGAGCATGGCGTGCGTTTTATGTTATAACCCTATAAGGGTTTGCAACCCTTATAGGGATTTTTTATCGTTTTTCATACAAAAACTGCCTGTCCGGCTGCATCAAGGGGTGTCCGCCGCGCAGGCCGCCGTCTTCGAGGCGCAGTTCGAAATGGTCGAACGCGATCTCCACGATAGAAGGCGACAGGGTAAATTCGAAATACCGGTCGGCGGGCTGCGCGACCTCGACCACACAGGGCACATTGGGCCACAACTGATGCAAGAGGTATATTTTCCGGATAGACTGGTCTGTATCGAAATAAATCAATCCGCTGCTATTGCTTTCCGCCTGAAACAGTTGCCCCCCGGTCGTCTCGATCTGACACAGGATGTAACCCAGAATGTCGCGGTTGGCGTCGGTCACCTGGATCGCGATGCCGGGGGCTTCGCCCTTCGCACTTTTTTGCAACACAAAATCGGGCGCCGGTTTCGGCGGACTCTGGAGGATCAGGGTGTCGCCGTTCTGCGACCAGCTGCCTTTCCCGAAGCGATCGACGGCCCCATAGATGAAAAAGAAATCGAAACTGCTGTCCGCATTGATCCGGAAGCCGGAGGCCAGCTCCGGCACGCCGTTGAGGTAATATTCTCCGGTTGGCATAGACGAGGGTGTTTGTGCGAAAACCGACTGAACGGCGATCGCAAGTAAAGTCATCAGGGTGGAAGGTTTAACCATCATTCTTCCACCAGCGTGATCGCCTGGGTCGGGCAGCGCGGAACGGCTTCCTCCACGCGGGGCATGGCCTCGGCCGAAGGATATTCCTGGAGAATGTACAAGAAACCGTCGTCGCGCACTTCGAACACGTCGGGCGCGATGTCCATACAAATGCCGTTGGATTCGCAGGCCTCGAAGTTGACCTCAATTTTGAAAGCCATATCTGTGATTTTTTACAGACAATAGTAGGGTTTTTGGGACAATCGGACAGGGGTTAGGGGCTCATTTTCAGAAAAATATCGCCCCATGCCTGCCCGCCTGCCCGGACACTGACGCGGTATGCCCCGTCCGGCCAGCCGTCGAGGGAAAAACAGCAGGAGCGGGCCGCTAAGCCCAGGATTTTGGTCGCTATGGGGCGGCCTTCCGGATTGAAGATGGCGATTTGCACGTTTCCATGCCGGATTTCTGCTGGCCATTCTACGCAAATTTCCCGTACAGCCGGATTGGGTCGCAGGGTAAACCATTGCTGCGGCGCCGGCTGCGAAGTACCGGATGTTCCCGTCGGGTATTTCCAGATGCCGCCGTATGGAGAGGCTGCGTAGAGCATTTCGTCGGCTGCCGCCAGTTCGCTGAACCGCAGGTTGGGCGGCGGGCCGCAGAACTGCTGCCAGCTGTCGCCGCCATCGGTGCTTTTGTAAATGCCGAGATAGTCGAGCGCGGCGTACAACAGCGTATCCTGCGCCACCAGCGCCTTCACGGTATAAGGCAGGTTGAACTCCTGGCTGTAATCGGGCAGGCCAAGGGGAACCGACCAGGAGTCGCCGAGGTCGTCGGAATACACCATGCCCGCCTGGGTAAAAGCGAACAAACGGCCGTCGAAATGTTCCATACGGCCCGCGCCCTCGAGTGGGTACACGAGTGCCCAGTTCGATCCTCCGTCGGTGGAGCGGACGATCCCACGCTCGTCGTTTTCTTCGGCCAGGGCGAACAGTTGGTCGCCGGCAAAAGCGACGCCTGAAATGCCTTCAAAGTCAAAGGAACTGTTGAAAGCCGTCCAGGACTCCCCGAAGTTGTCCGATAGAAACACAGCATCGGCGCCCACCAGTACCTGATTGCCTTTGAGGGCCATCCTTTTGGCAGGATAAGGGATAAATGGCCCCGGCGGGCCGCCGTCGAACGGCGCCGTCCATTGTGCGCCCTGGTCGGTGGAGTACAAAAAGCTGAACTGCGTCAGTGCGCAAAGGGTGTCGTTGCGGCGAAGCAGTTGAACGGTTGGGCTCAGTTGGCCGTCGTTGTTGGTGAAAGACCAGTTGTCGCCGCCGTCGGCGCTGCGCCAGAGCCCCCGGCCGTCGCCGGCCCAGAGCCAGTCGTCGCCAGCGGCCAGGGCTTTGATGTCGGCATTGTTCAGGCCGGTGTTCGACGGAGCGAGGTTGCCGGCGCTGCCGGCGTTGGTGAAAAAACCAATGCCGCAGCCCGCCCCGAGTGTGGTGCCTTCCGCATCGAAATCGAACAGGACGGACGCTGGATTGACCGAAAATGGCGTCCAGCTCAGCCCGTCGTCGGTGGAGAGGTACACGGTCGGGTCCCAGCCGGTTTGTCCGAAAAAAGCGACCAGACGGCCATCGTCGAGCCGCTCGATATGATGGAAATAATTGTTGCCGAACGGATTGCCGATCTCCTGCCAGTTCTGGCCCAGGTCGGTGGAGCGGTATAAGGGGAAATTCGGGCCGGAGGCCAGGATAGTATTACCGTTACCCAGCCCGAAGCGAAAAACCGGAATCAGGAAGGGCCCATTCAGTTCCGTCCAGCTGCCGCCGTCGCTGGAGTACGCTCCGCCGTATCCCTGATTGTTGGCAAGTGCGATCGGGCCGTTCGACTGCAGGTAGTTGGCGGTAAAGCCCGGGTCGGTTATCGTCCATTCCTGGCCGTCGTTGGTACTGCGCAGCAATTGTTCGCCACTCCATGCCAGCAAAACATTGCCGCTCCGGCAGATTTTATGGCGGTTGTAGGCCAGGAAGTACGTATTGACCAAACTGATCTGCCAGCTGTCGCCGCCGTCGGTGCTGCGGTAGAGCAGGTTGCTGACGTCGCTCAGGCCCAGCGGATCGAAACTGGGGGCGACGGCGCCGATCAGTATTTCACCGGGGTTAATTTCGATGGAGTTCACTGTCAGGTCGGCGGGAGTCCAATCGGAGCGCTGCCAGTGCGCACCCTGATCGTCGCTGTGGTACAGTCCGCCACCCGTGCCGGCATACCAGTGGCTATTGTCGGCTTCCAGGCTGTACACGACCCCGCCGAAAGGGCCGTCGAGGGGTTGCCAGCTGTTTTGTGCGAATATGCCCGGTTGAACAATGGCCAGCAACAGAAGGGGCAAAAAGCGCTCTATGATTTGCTTGAACATGGAATAAGTTGATTAGCGAGAGTTAATAGCAAACATAAACAAAAAGCGCCCTGCCATCCGAAGATGCAGGGCGCCCGGAATACAGGTTTTAGCAAATTACATATTGGCGATGATCTCGTCGCCGAATTCGGAGCATTTCAGTTTGGTAGCGCCTTTCATAAGGCGTTCGAAGTCGTAGGTCACGCGTTTTTTGCGGATCGACTTTTCGATGCCTTTGACGATGAGTTTGGCGGCTTTGGTCCAGCCCATGTATTCGAACATCATGACGCCCGACAGGATCACCGAGGAGGGGTTCACCACGTCTTTGCCGGCGTATTTGGGCGCCGTGCCGTGGGTGGCTTCAAAGATGGCGTGGCCGGTCAGGTAGTTGATGTTGGCGCCCGGGGCGATACCGATACCGCCGACCTGTGCGGCCAGTGCGTCGGAGAGGTAGTCGCCGTTGAGGTTGAGCGTGGCGATCACGTCGAAATCTTCGGGGCGGGTGAGCACCTGCTGCAGGGTGATGTCGGCGATGGCGTCTTTGATGATGATGCCGGCGCCCGGCTTGCCGTCGGGGATTTTGCACCAGGGGCCGCCGTCGATTTCCACGGCGCCGAATTCGTCTTTGGCGAGCTGGTAACCCCAGTCGCGGAAGCCGCCTTCGGTGAATTTCATGATGTTGCCCTTATGGACGATGGTGACGCTTTTGCGTTTGTTTTTGATGGCGTACTCGATGGCCGAGCGGATCAGGCGCTGCGAGCCCATTTTGCTCACGGGTTTGATGCCGATACCGACTTCGACGCTTTGTTTGCCGGCCAGTTTGGCCAGTTTGGCAAACTCGCTGGTTTTGTCGGCGGTGCCGAAACGCACCTTGCCGAAACCTTTGGGATCGAATTCAGCCAGAAAATCGAGGAATTTCTGCGCCTCGGGCGTACCGGCGGCGTATTCAATGCCGGCGTAGATGTCTTCCGTGTTTTCGCGGAAGATCACCATGTCGACCAGACCGGGTTGTTTGACCGGGCTGGGCACACCTTTGAACCAGCGCACCGGGCGCAGGCATACGTACAGGTCGAGGATCTGGCGCAGGGCCACGTTGAGCGAGCGGATACCGCCGCCTACGGGCGTGGTGAGCGGGCCTTTGATGGCGACTTTGTATTCATCAATCACTTTCAGGGTTTCATCGGGCAGCCAGTTACCGGTCTTGTTGTAGGCCTTTTCACCGGCCAGCACTTCCTGCCAAACGATTTTTTTCTTTCCGCCGTAGGCTTTTTCCACAGCGGCGTCGAGTACGCGCACCGAGGCTGCCCAGATGTCGGGGCCCGTGCCGTCGCCTTCAATGAAAGGGATAATAGGATTGTCAGGGACCTTCAGTTTGCCCCGTGAAATGGTGATTGCTGAACCAGTCATGGTAAAATTGGATAAAAGTGGATAATAGAGGATGGAGGCTTTCCGGGCGTGTGCCTTTGGCGGCGGCAAAAATAGAAAGGGCGGGGGAGAACTTTGGCCCCGGAATCACAAGAATTCAGACATTTTTGAGACTTTCTTACATGTCAGGCCTGAAATTGTAGAAACATTATTTCACGCAAAGTCGCAAAGCGCGCAAAGAATTTACCCCTTGGCGGACTTTGCGGCTTTGCGTGAAACTTTATTCGCCAGCGTTGCGAGGTCGCCCTCATGATGCCAGCCGATCGTTCAAAAATGCCAAAACCCGCCCCGTTGCGCCCCTGCTTTCCGTCAAATAAGTATTGATCGCCTCGGCAGCCGCGCGATGCTTTTCGGGCTGCATCAATCCGTATAAAACCGCCCCCAGTTCGTCCGCGCTGCCCACGGCAAAGCCACCGCCTCGCGATACCAGTTGCCGCGCTTCTTCAAATTTGTGGTATTTCGGGCCGAAGACCACCGGCAGGCCCCAGGCCGCGGGTTCCAGGGTATTGTGAATACCCCGCCCGAAACCGCCGCCGATATAGGCGACCCATCCGTAGCGGTACAGGGTATTGAGCAGGCCGATGTTGTCGATGATCAGGAAACGGGCGGCCGCGGCTTCTTTTTCGCCGCTTTGGGAATAGCGCGCCACGAGGGCTTGCGGAAAAGCATTTTTCAGGCGGGTTTCCAGTTGTTGCACCGGTGCGGCGGCCGGTTCGTGGGGGGCGAATACCACTTTCAGGTTCTGAAATTCCGGCTTTGCCAGCGCGGCGATCAGTAAATCTTCATCGGCCGGCCAACTGCTGCCCACGATCAGCGTCGCGGGGGCATTGGCGCTGAATGTTGCCACGACGGGGTTGTGCGGCGCCGTTTCGGCTATTTGCAGCACCCGGTCGACCCGCGTATCGCCGGCCACTTCCACCGCTTCGATGCCGATACCGCTCAGCAAGCGGGCGGAGGATTCATTCTGGACAAAAAAACGGTCGAAACACCCCAGCATTCGCCGCCAAAAGCCGCCGTACCATCGGAAAAAAGCTTGGTTGGGGCGAAAAAGGGCAGAGATCAGCACCGTGGGCGTCTGCCTTTTTTTCAGGGCAAACAGGTAGTTGGCCCAAAATTCATATTTGACAAAAACCGCCGCATCGGGCCGGATCAGGTCGAGCCAGTCGCGGGCATTAGCCGGCGTATCGGCGGGCAGGTAGGCGATAAAATCGGCGTGCGGATAGTTTTTTCGGATGTCGTAGCCCGAAGGCGAAAAAAAACTTAGCACGATCTGCCAGTCGGGGTGTTGCTGCCGGAACCCTTCGATCACCGGGCGGCCTTGTTCAAATTCGCCCAGCGAGGCGGCGTGCACCCACAACACGCGGCTTTTTTTCTGAAAATCAGCGCGATAGCGGCTGCGCCAGATGCGCCGCCCTTCAACCCATTTGCGGGCCTTGGGCAGAAATGGCGCTGCCAGCCGGATGCCTAACAGGAAGAGCCGGATAAAGAAATTGTACAACATTAATAAAAAATCTTCTCCGGCGCGCCGTAGTAGAACGGCAGCGTCCAGCTGGCCCGGATGCCGAAACGCAGGTCAAGGCGATTGCCGTCGAGGGGGCGCATATCGTTAAAATCCCAGCTCCGACGCGATTGGGTGAAGCCCTGGTTGAATTCGAAGCCGATCATCCAGTTGGAGCGGCGGTTGGCGGCGAGGTTTTGCCAGCCGACAAACTGGTTGAGCGCCAGGCCCGAACAACGGCGGTCGTAGCCTTTGAGGTAGTCGCCGGTGAGTTGTGTGACGCTGCGGGTATCGTCCTGCACGCGGATTTTATGGTACATCCAGCCGGCGCCGAGGGTCAGCCGGAGGCCGCAACGGCTTTGGGATTTGTGTTTAACGGTAAAAAGCCGGCCCACCGTGCCGCCGAAATACATGCCCCGTTCGCGCAGGACCACCGTGGCGACCGTGCGGTCGCTGCCGATGATGTCGCCTTCGGGCGTGCGCAGGATGGCCAGCGGGTCCTCCTTGACGTCCTGCCCGAAAATCAATTGACTTTCCAGCCCCAGCGCCCAGTTGCCGGCGCTCAGCAGTTCCAGTCCGCCGCCAACGACGGCATTGTTGCCGAAGCGATCGGCCAGGTCGCCGCCGGGCAATTGATAGCCGCCGGAAACGTGCAGCAGAATCGCTTTACCTTTGTTGCGCGGCTCTTGCGCGGGCGGGTGTTCGCGAAATTTTTGTGCCTGGGCCATAAAGCCGCCCAGGAGGCAAATCCATAAAAAGAATAGTCTGATCGTCATGGTATCTGATAAAACGCCTGAAACAAAGAATACATCCGGTCGCAAAAGCGCCGGCAAAAATAACAGCTTCCGTCCCCTTACGCCTGCCTTGCTGGCGAAAATGCGGGACATAGTGAGTGAATCCTTCCTGCTGACGGACGAAACCGCCCGCCGCAACCACGGACACGACGAAACCGAAGACCTGCTCTTCTGGCCCGACGCCGTCGCCCTGCCGGCCAATACGCAGGAGGTCAGCGCGCTCCTGCGGCTTTGCCATGCAGAACGTATTCCGGTCACCATTCGCGGCGGCGGCTCGGGACTGGCGGGCGGCGCTTTGCCGGTGGCAGGCGGACTGGTGATTTCCATGAAACGTTTCGACCGAATCATTCAGATCGACGTACGCAATTTTCAGGTGACGGTGGAGCCGGGCGTCGTCACCGAAGTGTTGCAAAATGCCGTGAAAGACAAGGGTTTATTTTATCCGCCCGACCCGTCGAGCCGCGGACTGAGTTTTATCGGCGGCAACGTAAGCACCAATGCCGGCGGCCCCAAAGCCGTGAAATACGGCGTGGTGAAAGACCACGTGCTCAACCTGGAAGTTGTACTGCCCAACGGCGACGTGATCTGGACGGGCGCCAATACCCTGAAAAATTCGACCGGCTACAACCTCACCCAACTCATCGTGGGCAGCGAGGGCACCCTGGGCGTAGTGACCAAAATCGTGCTCAAACTACAACCGCATCCCACCCAAACCCTGCTCATGCTCGTGCCCTTCCGCTCGGCGGAAAGCGCCTGCGCGGCGGTCGCGGCGATCTTTCAGGCCGGCGTGACGCCTTCCGGACTGGAGTTTATGGAGCGCAACGCCATCGACTGGGCCGTGCGTTACGTGGGCGAAACCCCGGTGCCCATCGACGACGCCGACGCTGCACACCTGCTGATCGAGGTAGACGGCTTTCACGTCGACAGCCTCATGGCCGATTGTGCCACGATCACCGAAGTGCTGGAAAATTTCGAGTGCGGCGAGATCTTTTTTGCCGACAACGACGCCCAAAAAAACGCCCTGTGGAAACTGCGCCGCAATGTGGCGCATGCCGTGAAAAGAAATTCGGTGTACAAGGAAGAAGATACCGTGGTGCCCCGCGCCGAATTGCCGGCTTTGCTCAAAACCGTCAAGGACGTCGGCCGTAAATACGGCTTCGAATCGGTGTGCTACGGCCATGCCGGCGACGGCAACCTGCACGTCAATATCCTGCGCGGCGCGCTCGACGAGCGGGCCTGGACCGTGGAAGTACCCAAAGGCATCCGCGAAATCTTCCGTTTTGTCAAAAGCGTGGGCGGTACCCTTTCCGGCGAACACGGCGTGGGCCTGGTGCAGCGCCCTTACCTCGACCTGGTTTTTTCCAAAACCGAACTGCGGCTGATGCGGCAGATCAAAAAGGCTTTCGACCCGAGAGGGATTCTGAATCCGGGCAAGGTGGTCGGTTGAGGGCAAGTTTGTAGATGGGGAATTCGGTCTGGTGAACAAGAGAAAAAATACATTATGCCGTAAAAATGGGGGATGGCCGGTTTTTTTCAAAAGTAATAAAGGGTGGGAGAAATGTTATTCCGGGCACCGCCAGGCCCATGACGCTGCTTTTCGTTACTCTTCCCACTGACTACAATCAATTTGAGCCCTAACAATCGTCAGTGATGCCGCGAAAATCGCACCGATACCTTTGATCAACAAAATCAAGGTACACATCATGAAACGCGGATTACTACTTCTCGTCCTGTCTGTTCTCGTCGGCTTCACGTTGCAAGCGCAAGGACAGTATAATTTGGGGTCACACTGGATGGTCATCAAAGGCACGTCCAATCTTCACGACTGGCAATCAAACGTAACGCAGGTACGCGGCTACGGTCAGATGACCTCCGAACCCAACCTTCTCAAAGAGATCAAGTCTTTGTACGTCGAGATACCGGTCAAGGGTATCAAAAGTGAAAAAGGCTCGATTATGGACGGCAAAACCTACGACGCTCTCAAGTCGGGTTCCTATCCTCAAATCACGTACAAGCTCACCAAAGTAACGGGTCTGAGCGCCAAAGGCGGGGGCAGTTTCTCCGTCGGCACGCTGGGCGATCTTACGATTGCCGGCACCACCAAGCAGGTTGATCTCTGGGTCAGCGCCAAGGTCGACAATTACGGCAGTGTGTCCTTTTCCGGTTCCAAGAAATTGAAAATGACCGACTTCGGTATCAAACCGCCGACGGCCCTGCTGGGTTCGCTCACAACCGGCGATGAAGTGGAGATCAGTTTCTCCGTCACATTGATCAAACAATAGAAAAACAATAGCCTGAACAACCAGATACAAGCCAATCCTTATTGTTCAATCAACAACTCTAATGTATGAAGAAGTCTATCTTGTTTGCGCTCCTGCTGGTCACTGCCCAGCTCGCCATGGCTCAACAACCGGAAATCCAGTATTTCCGTGCATGGGACCAAACCGGTATCAATGTTTTTGAACCTTCCAAATCAGCCGATCAGCCGGAATTCACCGGTGTTAAGGTTCGTATCGGCGGCGCTTTTACCCAAAACTACCAATACCTCACGCATAAAAACGCAGCCAAATTTGCCGCTGCTACCAACGGCGCCAATAAAAACCTGCTGTACGGCGTACAAAAAGACGCGGGTCTCGACACCAACCAGGCTACCCTGAAAGGTTTCAACCTCGCCCAGGCCAACCTGAATTTCGATGTGCAGCTCGGCGACGGTATCCGGGTATCGCTCGAAAACTATATGTCGGCCCGTCACCACAATGAATTCTGGGTGAAGGGCGGCTATATCCAGATCGACAAATTGCCGATGTTCGGCAATCCGGAATGGTACACCAAGTACGTCCGCGTAAAAGTGGGCCACTTCCAGCAGAACTTCGGCGACATGCAATTCCGTCGTTCGGATGGCGGTAACGGTATGTACAACCCGTTCGTGGAAAACTTCATTCTCGACGCTTTCACGACCGATATCGGCGGTGAAGCTTACGTATTCCCCTTCGACGGTTTCATGGGTATGATTGGCGTGTCGTCGGGTTTGATCAAAGGTAATATCGACACTTACTCCGAAACGCCGACGGCTCCGAACGTCGAACCGACCGAACGCAAGCCTTCGGTTTTCCTGAAACTGGCCTACGACAAAAACATCAACTCTAACCTGCGTATTCGTTTGTCCGGTTCGTTCGTCAACAACGCCAGCAGCGCCTCCAACCAGATGTACTCCGCTGACCGCACCGGTTCGCAATACTTCATGGTGATGGAACCCGCCGTCAGCGGAACCGGCGCTGCCAGCACGTATGCCGGCAACAAAGATTCCGGCCGTTTCAACCCGGCTATGGGCAACAAAATTCAGGCCTTCATGATCAACCCGTTCGTGAAATTCTACGGCCTCGAATTCTTCGGCTCCTACGAACAACTGACCGGCCGCACCAATGCTGAACGCGACGGAACGGAACGCCAGTTTACCCAATTGGTCGGCGAACTCGTGTACCGCACGCTGCCCCGCGAACAACTCTACTTCGGTACCCGCTACATCACGATGAGCGGCCGTCCGGCAGGCGCTGCCTTTACGCAAGACATCAGCATCAGCCGCCTGGCTTTCGTCGCCGGCTGGTACCCGACCGAAAACCTGGCGCTGAAAGGCGAATTCATGATCCAGGACTACACCGACTTCCCCGACACCGACTATCGCCACGAAGGCAATATCAAGGGTGTTATGGTCTCGGCTGTTGTAGGCTTCTGATGCCTCCTGATTACACTCCATGAACAAAACCACACGCGTTAATCCGGAGCAATCCCATAGCCTGCTTGCAGGCTATGGGATTTTTTTTTGAACTTTCGATCACTAACCCAAACAAGCGATGCTTCAATTCCTTTCCATCTTGCGTTTTATGCTCGTAACAAGCTGCGTTTTGTTGTTGTGCGGGGCCGCGGGCGATTTTTCCAACAACTCCGGGTATTTGTTTAAAAAACGCTATACCATCGAACGGGGCAGCAAGATGTATCTGTATGGCACCACTAACGTCAATAATTTCACCTGCCACTGCGACGACCAGTTGGGTACCCGCTATGTCGAGCTGGAACAAAAAGGCTGGAAAGTACATTTCAGCGATGCCTGGCTCGATTTGTCGGTCAACGGTCTCGATTGCCGCAACCGCAAGATTGAAACCGATCTGCGAAAAGCCCTGAAAGCGGACAAATACCCGCATATCCGGATCACCTTGCTCGAAACCATACAAAACCCGGATTGTCTGGAAGGGAAGTGCGCCGGCTGGTTCGATATCTATGCCAAAATGAACCTCAGCATTACAGGCGTGACCCGCACCCGCGACATCAAAGCCAGGGCAAAACTGCTGGCGCCGAAGAAATTGCAATTGGTCGGTCAGCAACAACTTTACATGTCCGATTTCGGCATCCAGCCCCCCGAAGCCATGTTGGGCATGATAAAAGTAAACGACCAGATCGATTTTCACTTCGACCTGGTCGTCTCTACCGAATAAACTTGTAGCCCCCGATTACGGATTCATTTTCGCAAAGACCAAACCCGCGACCACGGCTTGCAACAAGCCGTACAACAGCCAGGTAAATACCAGCGTGGGCGATACCGACATGGCGCTGAACACAATCCACATCGAGGGAAGTGTGGCGACAAGCGCATAAACAAGCCCCAATTCGAGCCCGCGAAACCAGAACGACCCATGGAAAAGGGGCTTGAAACGATCCCAAAACCAGGCCAGCGCAAAACTGAGCACAAAGGGGTGCAGGAAATAGAGGTAAGTTTTGTTGCCTTCCAGATCAAAAACCGGGTTGTAATACTCCTCGGCAACGGAAGGAAACAGGGCGATCATCAAATAAGGGCCTGCATAGCTGAGGGCCAGCAAAAGGAAGCCGGCCACAAGACCCGGAACAAAAAATTTTTTCATACTTGAAACGGTTGGTGAAAAAACGAAACGAGGACAGGACCGACCGGGTAGTTGTTCCAAGTGCTAAGGTAGGTCAAATTGTGAGTACAATACTTCGCGAGAGGGATAATTAAATACGGGGTTGATAAGGGGTTGACGAGGTTTATAGGGTTTATATAAAAGGAGGGTGGATGCTCTTGTCAAGCGTCCACCCTCCTTTTATATAAACCCTATAAACCCTATAAACCTCATCAACCTTTTCCATCAACCTTTTCCACCAATCGCCACCGTTGCACGGAGCCACCAGCTGCGGCCCGGACTGATATTTTGTTGCGTGGTGCCGCCGCCGGTATGGTTGCCCGTTCCGGAGCCTGTGATGAGCGTGGATTGCACGTCGAGCAGGTTGCGGACGCCGGCGGTGAGCACGATTCGGTTGTTCCACATCGATTTGCCGACAGAAGCGTCCATCTGTGTAAAACCATTGATGATGCGCTGCCGGGCAATGGTTTGGCCGTTTTCTTTTTCGGGATAGTACCTCACGAACCGGTCGGTCGTACGCGCCCATACCCCGGCGTTCCAGCCGTCGGAGTGCTCCCATTGCACCGATCCGCTCCATTCCTGGGTATAGGTAAAGGCGGGTGTTTCGGGCATATTGTCGTGTTCGGGGTTGTAATGTCCGATTCGGTTGGTCGCGCCTTCGAGGTGCAGGCCGCGCCATTGGGCCGAGGCGCGCAGCGTGGCGCCGTGGGTGCGGTATTGGTCGATGTTGAAATAGGTGTACCGCAGCGTTGTGGTGTCGCCCTGGGCGGGTTCGATGCCGCCGCCCGGCAGGTCGACGAATTCGTACAATTCGATTTTGTCGCGCAGCCAGTTGGAGAAGCCGCAAACCTGCGCATTCCAGCGGATTGCGCCGGTTTTGCCCTGCCAGCCGAGCGTTGCCTGCACGTTGTCGGCGGTTTCGGCGCGCAAATCGGCATTGCCGACGATGTAGTGGTTGACGTCGACAAAATAGAAAAAGAGTTCCTTGATGTCGGGGCTTCTGAATCCGCGGGCATAACTGGCCCGCAAGCTGAATGCCTCGCCCAGGTTTTGGCGGATGTGGAAAGAAGGCACTACGGAACCGTTGTAACGGCTGTTCCAGCCGGCGCGCAAACCGGTTTCGAGGGTCAGGTCGGCCGTGGCGCGGAAGCGAAGGCTGCCCAGCACGGCCGCGTCGAGCATGGCGCTTTCGCCGACGGTGTTGTTGAGCGTATCGAGGATGCGCCGGCCGGAGCCGGTGTCGTAGCGGCCGTCGATACCGGCCATCCATTGCCAGCGCCGGTGAGCGCCTTGCGAGGCCAGCACGGAGCGCAGCATATAGCTGTTGAACCGAATGGTATCTTGTTCGGCATTGAGCGGCATGGTTTCCGCCGTTTCGAGGTCGGTTCGGCGGGCTTCTTTTTCGCGGTAGAAGAAATTGGCGCCCAGGGTGTTGTTCCAGAACAGGCCGGAGCCTACGGAGCCTTCGTGCAGAAATGCCAGGTCGCGGCGCTGGGTGCGGTAAAATTCGTCGAAAGCATAGGGTTTGAATTGCGGCCGCCTCACCTCTCCGAGGTTGTCCACCTGTTCGAGAAACAGGGCGCCTTTCAGCCGGAAAACATGATCGCCCGCCCCGTTGTACCGCAGGGTAGCGTCGCCGTAGGTTTGTTTTTTCGGATTCCACAGCCGGTTTCTGCTGCTGGCGCTGGTATCGAAACCCGTAAAATGGTCATAGCCGCCACTACCCAGCAAAAGCCATTTTTCGCCCAGTCTGACGCCCGCGCTGCCGCCCAGACTACGTTCGCCGAGGGTTTCGTACTGGCTGTTGACGCTGAGGCGCCAGGGTTCGAGTTGGGAGCGGCGGGTAATCAGGTTGATGACACCGGCCAGGGCATCGGTGCCGTAATAAACCGAAGTAGGCCCTTCGATCAGTTCCACGCGATCCACGTTGGCCAGGTTGATCTGCCCGAGGTCGATGTTGCCGTCCTGCCGGCCGATCACCGGCACCCCGTCGATGAGTATCTTGACGTTTTGCCCCGACAAGCCCTGCATCGACAGGCTGCTGCCGAGCACCATGTCTTGCCCGATGCCCAGGTTGAGCTCCTGGCGGAGCAATTGTTCGAGGTTGTTGGCGCCAAGCCGCTCGATGCGGTCGTGGCGCAGGATGCGCACGGCATGGGTGGCGCTGCGCACGTCGGTGGGGGCAAACTGGGCGGTGACTACCACTTCGCGAAGAAGGGTGTCGGTTTGTTGGGCGTAGACAGTCGTTACGCCCAACAAACCCAACAAGACAAGGCAGAAAGAAGATCGCATGGATGAAATTCGGTTTCCTGAAAAAGTGCGTATTGGAAACAGGATCGGAGAAAGAGGTGTCACTTGCCCACCGAAATCTGGCGGGAAAACTGGCCGCCGGCGGTTTGAACGTTCAGTACGTACGAGCCGGCCTGGAGGCCGGGCAGTTCGATTTCGGCCGCGTTCAGGCCGTTTTGCAAACGAATGGAGCCGCTCCACACCATTTTCCCGTCGGGGCTCAGCAGCCGCAAATTGGCGGCGCCTGCTGCCTCGCTCGTAAACGAGAGCGTCATGCGCTCGGCCACCGGGTTGGGGTATACGAGTACTTCATCGATACCGGCCGGCAGGTCATTAGCCGCGCTCAACTGACCCAGGAACGTGCGTTCCATGGTGCCGGCGCCGGTGCTCGATCCTTCAAAGTCGATGAAGACGATCTTGTACAGTTTGTTCTGTTTGGTTTTGACAAAATAAGCCAGGTTGGGCGTGGTGATCCAGCCGCCTTGCTGGAGGTTGAACGATTTCCAGTCGTGGCCCATCCGGTCGAGTTCGGTGGAGAATGAGTCCACGTAGTCGAGGTAATCCACCGTATTCGGGTCGACACCGGCCGCGCGGGCTACCTGTACGCCGTCACCGGAGAGGATACCGGTTACGTTGTACTGAAGGGTGTTGCCCTGACCGTCGTCGAGCGGGTCGACATAGCGGCAAAAGACGAGGTCCCAGTTGAGCGGGGTGGTCACATTGGCGCCGTTGGCCCCGAGGCTGAAATAAATCAGGGGGCTGCCGTTGCCGAAGTTGGTGTTGATGGTGTGCTCGACCAGGTCGCTATTGTCGGGGTTGGCGACGCGGAATTTGTAGCTCGTGCCGTTGTATTCGTCAAAAATGATCTTTTTGTGGTCGCCGTTGCGCAGTTTGATCACGAATACGCGGTTGCCCACCACCTTGAACTGGCCGGGATTGTACAGGCCCCAGCCGAAATCGAAGGGGTTGCCGAGGTCACGCGGCATGTTGAATGCACCTTCGCCCCAGTTGGTCTCGGGGTTGTACAGCCGTTCGGTAAACAGGGCCGGGTCGATGATATCGTTAAAATTGTCGGTCAGTGCGTCGTACACTTCGAGCGCAGGGCCGGTCTGGCCGCCGCTGCTGTTGGTACTTTCATTAATAAAAATACCGGCAGTCTGAACGTTCAGGTTGGAAAAAGCAATGTCCCAGGCGTTGTAGGCGACTTGTTGCGAACTTCCGTTGTTCAGAAAAAAATAGCCCGACTGGCCATAGCCCGGGCCAGCGGAGATCTGGTCGAAAGTGGTTTGGGAGAATGCAAAAATGCTCGTTACAAGCAGAGTAGAAATCGTAAGATGTACTTTCATGGTTATGCCGTTTTTTACTTGACGGCACAAAAGTATAGGTCGAAAAAGCGGCAAAAACCAGTTGAAACAACTACTTGCAGACAAATGACATTGCGCAGACACCGCTGTGACAAACACCGCCTCAGCACTCGATCAGGCCCACCGAGATTTGCACGGCCAGGCCTCCGTCGGAGGTTTCCTTGTACTTGTGGCTCATGTCGTCGGCCGTTTCTTTCATGGTTTTGATCACGGCATCGAGACTGACCTTGGCTTTGGACGGGTCGCTTTCCAGCGCGATCTGGCTGGCGGTAATGGCCTTGATGGCGCCCATGGTATTGCGCTCGATGCAGGGCACCTGCACCAGTCCGCCGATGGGGTCGCAGGTCATGCCCAGGTGGTGCTCCATGGCGATCTCGGCGGCCATCATGCACTGGCCGGGCGATCCGCCGAGGCATTCCGTCAGCGCCCCCGCGGCCATGGCCGACGATACGCCGATCTCTGCCTGGCAGCCGCCCATGGCGGCCGAGATGGTCGCTCCTTTTTTGAACAAACTGCCGAATTCGCCGGCGGTGAGCAGGAAGCGGACAATATCGTCGTCCTGAAAATGTTCCGAAAAACACACGTGGTACAGCAATACAGCCGGGATGACGCCCGCTGCGCCGTTGGTCGGGGCGGTGACCACCCGGCTGAACGCCGCGTTTTCTTCATTGACGGCCAGGGCGAAACAACTGACCCATTTGAGGATTTCCTGGAAAGTCCAGCGGCCCGCTTTTATCCTGGCGATCCATTCGTCGGCGCTGGCGGAAGGGGTTTCGCCCAATAATTTGACGTTCAGGGTGTGGGCGCGCCGCACCACGTCGAGGCCGCCGGGCAATACGCCGTCGGTATGCGCGCCGATGAAGGCGCATTGTTTCATCACCTCCCAGATGGCCAGCAGGTCGGTCCGGATGCGCTCGGGCGTACGCCAGGTGCGTTCGTTGTCCCACACGACTTCGGAGATGGGGCGGGTATTGTCCTGGCACCAGCGTTCGAGGTCGGCGCCCCGGTCGATCGGGTGGGGGAGTTGTACCGGGCTGACCAGGTTTTCTTCTCCTTCTTTCACCACAAATCCGCCGCCGACGGAGTAGTAGGTTTGGCTTACGCCGGTGTCGTCGTGATAAAAAGCCCTGAATATCAGTCCGTTGGCATGATAGGGCAAGCTGGTTTCAAAGTGAAAGTGGATGTGTTGTTCGGGATCGAAATCGATGGCTTGTTTTCCGCCGAGCAGCAGGCGCCGGGTGCTGCGAATATTGTCGAGGGTGGGTTGAACCTGATCGACGGGAATGGTCACCGGGTCGTCGCCGTTGAGGCCGAGGATGACGGCGAGGTCGGTGCCGTGGCCTTTGCCGGTTTTGGCGAGCGAGCCGTAAAGTTCGACCCGTACTTCGGCGAGTTCGTTCAGGCGGCCCTGGGCGACAATTTCGTTGACGAAGCGCTGGGCAGCCCGCCAGGGGCCCATGGTATGCGAGCTGGAAGGGCCAATACCGATTTTAAAGATATCAAATACACTGATTCTTTCCATGATGACAGGGTAGCGGATAAATGAGGGCGGAAAAGTAGGAAAAACCCGTTTGTCCGTTCAACGGCAGCCTTCGCTTTGTAGAATGTTGTTCATGGCCTGCTTTGCCGTTCGGGCAAATTGGGCGGCTTTTTCCCAGGAATCGGAAGTCAGGGCGTTGCTACAGGCCTGTGTTGCGATCAGCACTTGTTCGCGGGTGTTGCGGCAATTGGGCAATTGTTCGGAGAGGTACTCCATGTCGTGAAGTATATCGAGTGCATGTTCCAGTTTTTGCGCCATGACATGGAAATCGGCGACGGCCAGCGCATCCTGAAGGTCGTTGGACACGATTTCAGCGTCTTTTCGCAATACGTCGGACAGTTGGTATCCGGCCGACCCTTTTTCAGCGGCCGGCATACAAGCGGCGGCGGCTTCGCGCATACGTATGGCCTGTAGTCGGGCTTCGGCAGCGCGAATTTTCAGGCTCATCAGGTCTTTTTCTTCTTTGAACTGCGTGAGGTCGCAAATTTGCCGGCCGCGTTCGGCAGCAATTCGGGCGTTGTGGCAATACAAGCCGGCATGGGCCACGGCCGTAAAGTCCTCCCAGGCAATATACAGATAGAGCAGGAGGTTGTACTGACCTTCACCCCGTGTCGCCAGATCGAGAGAAGAGTCGATTTTTACGGAAACAGACTGGACCCAGCGCAGGGTTTCGCGGCTGTCGGTGGGGGTATTGGGCGTTTGGGCAGTGCCAGCAAGGGCAAAAAACAGAAAAGCAAATACAGACACAAAGCGCATGGTAAAGGGTTTTCCTTTTACAACAGCTTTGTGACCGGATTGTTACGATCGTATATTCAGACCATTAAACCGGCAAACCCTATGACTCGAACGTTCTTTTTACCCTTGGGTTCGAACTGAATACCTTCCCCGTTGAGGTACGCTGCTTGTAAAGGTCCGCCGCCGGGCAATTTTTCATTCAGGGAGCCGTCGTCGCGTACCAGCCGCCACCAGGGCGTCACTTCCGTGCGGCCCTGCGCCCGGTCCTCTTCAGCAGTTTCCGCCGCAATGCGGGCGAAGATGCCGGTTGTAAGCGGACAGGCAAAGTCGGCGTTGAAATCGGCTGCCAGTTGTTCGCGCAGCCGGCCAATCGTAATCAGCCTGCCTTTGGGTACCTGGCGGAGTTTTTCGTCGACCAACAGCGCGTTGGCAATCAGCATTTTATGGCCGCCGTAACGTTCGGCCCAATCTTTCGGCGCTTCTTCGATGCGGGGCGGTTCGTGTTTTTCGAGTTTGCGGCGCCAATGGCCGGGTGGTTTGGGCTTTTTCATGTTTTGTCACGTCTTTTATTGGAAGGAAAAATACCGGCTTTTTGTATTTCTAAGGCGATCATTGAACTTTTACCGGACAATTCACTTCTTACGCCGTACAAACAATAGCCGCCGGGCTCATTTGGATTCTGAACAAAATTGAAAATCAAATCCTCGCATCCTCGCATCCTCGCATCTTCAAATCCTCACAGCACATGAGCGAACACCACGTCACTACCCGTTGGGCCGGCAAAATGGCCTTCGACAGCACAGTTGGCAACCACGTCGTCCGGATCGATTCCAAGCCGGAGGCCGGCGACGATTCCGGCCCCGGCCCCAAATCGCTGTTGCTGGTTGCCCTCACCGGCTGCACCGGTATCGATCTCGCCGCGCTTTTGCCAAAAATGCGCGTCAAGTTTGACACCCTTGAAATCGAGGCCGCCGCCCCGCTGACGGAAGAACATCCGCGGGTGTATACCGAAATCAGACTGCTATTTCGGGTGCGAGGAAGAAATCTGAGCGAGGAAAAGATTCGCCGGGCCATCGAACTCTCCCAGGAAAAATACTGCGGCGTGACGGCCATGCTCAAGGCCCATTGCCCGATCACCTGGTCGCTGGAACTGGTAGACGAGGCTTCTAAGTAATTTCTAAGGAAATTATAAACCGGTTCTAAGGAGCCTCAGGTCAGGGGGGCGGTTCTTTGCAGGCAGTTCTTTGTTTATCAATCCTGTCGCATCGTATGAATTTTCGCACTACTCTGTCTCTGCTCCTGCTGTTGGGCGGCTTCGGGTTGTTTCCGGTTTTTTCCGGCGCCCAGAGCCTGACCGATGGCATTTTTATGAACAAAAAATTCCTGTGCGCCGGCGTGTTTTATGGTCACGACGCCTGGGATGAATACTGGGAAGGCACCCTGTTGCGTACCAATGGCAATATCGGTACCGTCACGACCCAAAACGTGCTGCTCGGGCTCAACTACGGCATCACCGACCGGCTCAATGCCGTGGTGATGGCGCCCTACGTCTGGACGGAAGCCAGCGCCGGCACACTCGCCGGACAGTCTGGTATCCAGGATCTTACTCTGGGACTTAAATACAACGTCGTGGCCTTCAATGGCCTGGGTGGTCGAATGTCGGTACAGGCTGTCGCGGGGGGCTCCCTGCCCTTGACCGATTATGTGGCCGATCACCTGCCCTTGTCGATCGGTTTGCAAAGCAAAACCCTCTTCGGGCGCGGTATTTTGCATTATGCAGCCGAAAACAACCTCACCTTTTTGCTGTCGGGTACCTATACCCTTCGCAGCAACATCGAAATCGATCGGGAATCGTACTACACCACCGAACAGATCTACTCCAATGAAGTGGAGATGCCCGACGCTGCCCAATTGTATTTCCGGGGCGGCTACTATTCGTTCCGCTGGGGCGCCGAACTGACGGCCAGCCACAACATGACCCTGGGCGGCTTCGATATCCGCCGGCAGGATATGCCTTTCCCCTCCAACAACATGGACCTTACGCGCGTCGGCGTGGAAGCATTTTACCGCTTTTCGTTTCTGGGCGATCTTCAATTGCTCGGACAGGTCAACCAAACCGTTGCCGGTCGCAACATGGGCAAGTCGCTGGGCTGGACCCTCGGGCTGACCAAATTTATCAATTTCAACAAGGATTAAGTTTTGTGAAAGCGTGTTAGAAACCGGGGGCGAATACCATTGTTCAAGCCCGGTTTTCTTTCCGGTCTTTTATTTATTCAATTGAATTTCAATTTCATAGAAATGAAAAAACATATACTCTCCCTACTTGCTTTTTCTGTGCTTTTCTTCATTTTTTCCGCTTGCGACAAAGAGGTGACAGGAGAATACGCCGAACTTCAGCCCCTGTCGCCAGCCAATCAGGATCTCAACGCCGGCGCCTGGAAAACGGTCGTGCTGGCTACGCCCGATGAAGTTGCCGTGCCGGCGCCATCCGACGTAAATTCGGCCGAATACCAGGCCGAAGTGGCCGCCAGCAAACAAGCGCTGGCCGGTTTGACCGATGAGCAGAAAGAAATCATTCGCTACTGGAGTGCAGGCTCGGTGCTGCGCTGGAACGAGATCATGCGTTATCTGGTTGCCAAACACAACCTGGCGCCTGCGCCCAATGCCGACGGGACCTATCCCGTACCGGATGCCAGCAACCCGTTTTCCTATCCCGAATTTCCGTTTGCCAACCCGCCTTACTCCGCCCGCGCTTATGCCTATGCCAGTGTGGCACAGTTTGACGCCCTGGTGGCCGGCTGGCATTTCAAGAGCCTGTACAACCGCCCTGCGCCGTACAATGTCGATGCGACGATCGAGCCGTATCACGTCGTGAAAACAAGCCTCCCGACTTACCCGCTTGAAGACGCCGTGGTAGCCGGCGCGGCCTTTACCATGCTGCGCGCCCTGTTTCCGGCCGACACGGCATTTATCAATGAAAAGGTAAATGAAGCCGCCTGGTACAAACAATGGGCCGGCGCCGCTGTGGCATCCGATGTTACGGCCGGTCTCAACCTGGGCAAATCGGTGGCTGCCAAGGTGCTCAACCGCGCCAAAAGCGACGGTATGAAAAACGCGATCGGCAGCAAAGCCATTCAGGATAGTTTGCAGCAACGGGTTGAAGCCCTGGGCGAAACCTCCTGGAAAAGTCTGGAAAGCCCGAACCGCCTGGGTATGCTGGTCCAATTTGGCAAGGTAAAACCGTGGTTGTTCGATCCCGCCAACATCGAAGCCGTGCGCCCTGCCGCGCCTCCTTCCACTCAGTCCGATGCTTTCAAAGCCCAGTTGGAAGAAGTCAAACGCGAAGCCGACCCCTCCGACCGTGAAAAAATGCGCATCGTACATTTTTGGGCCGACGGCACCGGCACTTACACCCCTCCGGGGCACTGGAACGTGTTTGCCTTTGAGGAAATTTACAACGCCGGTCAGAGCGAAGTACGGGCTGCCCGCAACTTTGCCCTCCTGAACATGGCTATGATGGATGCCGCTATTGCCTGCTGGGAAGCCAAGTATCACTATATGGTGCCGCGCCCCAGCCAGATGGACCCTTCGATCAAAACCCTGACGGGACTGCCCAATTTCCCTGCTTATACCTCCGGACATTCCACCTTCTCTGCTGCCGGTGCTACCGTTCTGGGGCACTTGTTTCCTTCAAAGGCGGCCACCTTTAATGCCTGGGCCGAAGAGGCTTCACTGTCGCGTTTGTATGGCGGGATTCACTATCGGATGGATTGCGAAGCCGGGTTGCTTTGCGGCCAGGTGATCGGTGGCTTTGCCGTCGACCGGGCGCGGACGGATGGTGCGGAGTAACTGTAGCGCTGTAGCGCCGCTGTAGCGCCGACCTCCAGGTCGGCGATGCTGAGAGCAGCAACAACCCGCGATTAACAGCTATTGCTCCGATCGAAAATTTCAAGTAGATTTTTTTCGGAGCAATCGCTGATAATCGCGGGTAATTTCTTTTTGTAGCGTCGCCGACCTGGAGGTCGGCGCTACAGGTCGGCGACGCTGAGAGCAGCAGCAACCCGCGATTAACAGCTATTGCTCCGATCGAAAATTTCAAGTAGATTCTTTTCGGAGCAATCACTATTAATCGCGGGTAATTTCTTTTTGTAACGTCGCCGACCTGGAGGTCGGCGCTACAGGTCGGCGATGCTGAGAGCAGCAACAACCCGCGATTATTAGCCATTGCTTCAATCGAAGATTTCAAGTAGATTTTTTTCGGAGCAATCACTATTAATCGCGGGTAATTTCTTTTTGTAGCGTCGCCGACCTGGAGGTCGGCGCTACAGGCCGTCGTTACTGCCCTCCTTTGATCCTCGAATTCTCTTTCTCCGCTCCGATATTGCGATCACGTGCATTGTCTGAATTCCGGCCAAAACGCCAGGATAAACCAATATTCAGCTGCTGACTTTCCCAATCATTGCGCATACTGCCGCGTACCGGACCGAAGTCGACTTTTTGTACCCAGCGCTGACTGTCGAAAACGTCCCACCAGGCCAGGCGCAGCGTCAGCCGGTCGCCCAAAAGGTTCTTTTTGAATGCGAGATTGGCATTCCAGATTCCCTCGTTGGTAAACATACCGTCGCGCGTAGGGAACTGCGCCCACCCGGACACTTCAACGCGAAAAGATTTGGGCAACGTAAATTCCTGACTCAAATAACATCCGCCACCCCAGGCCCGGGCGTCGAGCAAGCCGTCGGTCAGCCGGGCCCGAAAGTGGTTGTGCCAAACGCCGAGCCACAGGTAGCCCTCCCACCAGTCTTTGATCGGGAGGGGAGAGTTGAGGTTAAAACTGATTTGATCCTGACGACTCAAATTGTCCGGTTGGGTAAATACCTGCTCACCGACCTGCCGGGCGATGGTGCTCACACCTGCTGTTGTTCGCGTATAGCCTATGGAGAGCCCGGCTGCATCTTTGTACGAATAGCTGAGCTCGCCGTTCCACGAAAAAGAAGGCCGCAGGTACGGATTGCCCTGTTCGGAGGTATAGGGATCAATCTGCCAGATAAACGGGTTGAGGTCCTGGAACGCAGGGCGGTCGAGCCGGCGGTTGAGCGACAAGCCGAGCTGGTGATCGTCGGCAGGCCGAAACTGAAGGTAGGCTGTCGGGAAGATACCCAGATAAGCGGTGTCGGGGCGGTTGTCCGTTTGGCCGCTTAGCGACAGGGAACGGCCGTCGATACGTGTCCGTTCGGCGCGCACGCCGATTTGCCAGCGCCAGGGGCCCGACTGGCGGCCATAGTTGGCATAAGCAGCCGTGATATTTTCGTCAAAACGGAACAGGTTACTCCGGCTGGTGTCCGGGGAAGGGCCATCACCAGGGTCGACCGTGGTGAATAGGTTGTGGTCGGTTGTCGACCAACTCGTTCTGAATCCAGCTTCGGCTTTATAACCCGCAGGGGTGGTTTTTTCCCAGTCCGATTTGATTACCCAAACCCCGATGTCGCCGTTGATAGCCGTTACAAGCTGGTCGAAATCAGAAGCGTTTCCTTGTTGGTCGAATCGCTGATTATTCAGCGCGTTTTGCGATGACTGGGTAAACAGGATACGGTCGGCGTCGATTGTCCATTCGAGTCCCAGTGTATCGGCATATCGGTAGTTCAGGTTGACGTTCCAGCGGCGGTTTTGCTCCGGGTTGAATCGTTCGGTGAACAAACTGCTTTCAATTTGCGTGTCCGACGAAATCTGGGTGCGGTTGAGGGCCCTGGTATCATGATCGTAGTCGGAGCCGATGGCCAGCAAGCTCAGGCTGTTGCGGTCATTGAGGTTCCAGTCGACGCCGGTTTTGATAAATTGGGTTTGCCATTCGGAGGTAGCCGGGTTCGTTTGGTTAAAAAACTGGTTACCTACCTGGCGTTCGATGCGTTGATCGACCAGTTGGGCGGCATCGTTGAGGGAGTATTGAAGGTACAAATTCACAGCGCCGGGCCGGTAGTTCAGATTGATGCCGCCCTGCGCACGGTGGTGCAACGACTGGCTGTAAGAGCCGTTTACGCTGCCGTTCCAGCCTGCCGCCGCATTTTTTTTCAAACGGATATTGATAATACCCCCAACGCCCTGTGCTTCGTATTTGGAGGAAGGCTGAGAAATGAGTTCGATCGAACGGACATTGTCGGCAGGAGTTGAACGCAGGACATTGACGAGTTCGCTGCCGCTGAGTTGGAGGGGCCGGCCGTCGAACATGACCATCACACTGGTTTTGCCGTTGAGCAGTATGGCATCCTGTGGCGTGATGACGACTCCCGGACTGCGCTGGAGCAGTTCATAGGCGCTGTTTCCCAGCGCGGCGGTTGTTCCTTCAACGTTGACCACGATTTTATCGACGAGCCGCTCCACAACCGGCACTTTTGAACGGACAGTCGCTTCGCCAAGCGAGAGGGCCGAGCCGGAGAGCCGGCTGACCGGTATTTCGAGGTCGTTTTGGTCTTTGATCTCCACGGGTATAAACACGTCAGTGTAGCCGATCAGGCTGGCTTGTACCAGATAGGCGCCCGGCTTGCCGACAGTAATGACATACCTGCCCGTTTCATCGGCGGAAGAACCTGCTAAAAATGAACTATCGGGCAGGCTGATTAAGCGGATTGTGGCAAAGGAGGCGGGTGTCCCATCGGGCAATTCCACGCGGCCAATGAGATTTTGGGCATTGGTAGAATAAAAGATGAAGGCAAGCAGGACGGTAAACAGGCGATACATGGGTGGAAAAGTTTTGCTGTGAAAGAATGGGGCAAAACTCCATCAACAGAGCAGCCTGTATGCTGCAAGGGATGATTTGAGACGTCTCAAATCATCTTTTGAGCCCGGTCAGGCCTTGGATAGGTACTCGGAGGGGGATTGTCCGGTCGCTTTTTTAAACGCCCGGTTGAAGGTCGCTTTGGAGTTGAAACCGCATTCGAACGCGACGCCCAGCAACGATAAATGAGCAGCGTCGGGGTCGTTCATTTTTTCCTTGACCGCTTCTACCCGGTAGGCATTGATAAAGTCGTTGAAGTTTTTGTCGAAGCCGGCATTGACCAGATAGGACAGTTGGGAAACATTCATACCCGTTTGGGCGGCCAGTTCTGACAGCGTCAGGTCGGGATCGAGCCAGGGACGTCGCTCCGACATAAAAGCGGCGAGTTTTTCGCGGCGTGCAACCAGTTCTCCAGGCGTAAATAACACTTTTCCGCCGGCTGAACCGGCGGTTCCGGTTTCCGTCATTTTAACTTCCCGTTGTTCCAGGTCATCGAAGGAAACCACGACTTTTTGTACAAATGCCCAACCCGTCACGCTGATATAATACAGCAGTATTGCCCGGGTCAGTTCCAGCCAGTACCAGCCGGTATACCACAGGTCGATCCAAAGATTGACCAGATTGAAAATCAGGCTGGCCAGGTAATACGCTGCAAATACATACAGGAAGTTGCGCAGCCAGTCGAGTGTAAGCCGGTCGGTATTCGAATATTCCGATTGGAGCAAACGCCTGTAGGCTGCATATCGTTTCAGGGATAAAAACAGATAAATGCCAAGGGACGTCGCCAGCAATGCTTCGTCGAATATACTCACCCAGGGCGCTCCGAACGCTTCTTTTTGGGCGGGGGGTAAAGACCACATGTAAAAACTCACGGCGTAATAAAGCGCCGGCAGAAAAAAATGCCCCCATGTTTTTGGTCGCCACTGAAATTGCCGGTCGGTTACCGCGAGCACGTACAACCAGATCAGGGGGCCCAGCAAATAGCCGTTGCCGAATGGAAAATAGGTCAGATCCCAGCCCTGCTCCGCAGCATAATCGTATACGCCCATAAACCCGATGAAGAAGGAAATCAGGGACGTGACCAGTGCCAGCAACAGACCCGACAGAATTACGTCGCGCAACTGCCGCCTGCGAATACCGCGGTGCAGCAGGAGTCCTGCAATAACAAGGCCTTGCACCATGGCAAGCAGCAGGAGGATGGAGCGAAGATTGATGGCGAAGTTCATGTTGTAGCGCCGACCTGTAGCGCCGACCTCCAGGTCGGCGATGTTGAGAGAAGAAATTACCCGCGATCATCAGCGATTGCTCCGAAAAGAATCTACTTGCAATCTTCGATGGAAGCAATGGCTATTAATCGCGGGTAATTTCTCTTTGTAGCGTCGCCGACCTGGAGGTCGGCGCTACAGGTCGGCGATGTTGAGAGCGGGAATAACCCGCGATGATTGATGATTGTTCTGAAAAGGATTTACTTGAAATTTTAGATTGGAGTAATCGCTAATAATCGCGGGTAATTTCTTTTTGTAGCGTCGCCGACCTGGAGGTCGGCGCTACAGGTCGGCGACGCTGAGAGCGGGAATAACCCGCGATGATTGATGATTGTTCTGAAAAGGATTTACTTGCAATCTTCGATGGAAGCAATCGCTATTAATCGCGGGTAATTTCTTTTTGTAGCATCGCCGACCTGGAGGTCGGCGCTACAGCAGCGCTACTTGCGGCCGAAATCTGCCGGTATCTCTCCCCAGGCTTCCGTCTCCCATTTGAGGATCGGATTCGTCACCTTGTTGACCGCCAGCCATTTTTCCGCCCGGTCGATCAGTTCAAAAATTTTATTGTTTCGGCCGCTTCGTTCAAGTTTGGTGCGGCATTTTTTGGCTTTGACCCAAAGGATGGCATTGCGCGAATCGGTGTATATCGGTAAACTCGGTTTGCCTTCTTTTTGGAGCAGTGCCAGCGCATGTACGATGGCGAGGAATTCACCGATGTTGTTGGTGCCGTCGTCGAGCGGCCCGATGCGGAACAACTCCTGTCCGGTCGCGGTGTAGACGCCCCGATACTCCATCGGGCCGGGGTTGCCGCTGCAGGCCGCATCGACCGAGAGGCTGTCGCGAAGGATAGCGGTCGCGGAGGGCGGTGCGGATTTTTGGGGCGCCGACTTTTGCACATGGGCCCAATAGTTCCCTTTGAAAGCCTGTTCCGCTTCCGCCTTGTTGAGAAAACTCTTGTATTTGGCAGCAGGAAAACCATCAACCTGCCGTTTGGCATCGGCCCAATCGTCGTAAACGCCGGGAGTATGCCCTTCCCAGACGACGTAGAATTTTTTTGCCATAATATCTGCTCGAATGCAGGAGAGGTTCAGAGTTTCAGCAGGTCAAAACTGTAGTACAGCGATACGCCGCGCAGTCCCACGCGCCCGTTGTAGAAGGCCGGGTCGCCGTCGCCGCGGGTGGTGTAGAGATTGTCGAGGTTGGAGAAGCCCAGGTTAGCGCGCAAACCGAGGCGGCCGCCGATGTCTTTTTTGCCAAAATTGAGTTTGTACTGGAATCCGGCGAGTACGCCGACGTCGGTCTTTTTAAAATCGTTATTGGCTTTGAACAACTTGTTGTCTTCGTCGGTGGGCAGTACCGTACCATTGGTGCCGGTAAACAAGAGTCGTCCGAGATAGGGGCCGACGATAAACGACAGTTTGCCGTCGCGTTTCAGCGTGATTTCCGGCACAGCAGCCAGCACGAGCCAGGTTTGTCCATAGGTCACATCGCGCCGGTATTCCGTAAAAGCCGTGTCGATCACGACAAAATCCGCTTTTGCATGCGAATATTTACCGATAAAGCCCAGTTCAAAATTGAGCGACACAAATCCGCCGCGGCCCCGGAAGGAGAACTGGGTGCCCAGTTCCCAGCCCGGTTTGGGGCTGTACTCCGGGCTCGACTGGCCGTTGCTCAGGTTGAAGTTGCCGGTGGCGTGTTGGGTAAACAGGTTGCCGCCGGCGCGCAGGCGGAATTCCATGCCGGCGGGCGTGAATTCCCGTTCAAACACGTATTCCTGTTTGGTATCGCGGTTGCCGCGGCGCCCTTCGGTCGTGACCTGGAGTTCGCGGTTGCCGAGCAGCAGGTAGCGGATTTTTTTGGGGTCGTCGTGTTCGGGGTTTTCAAAAAGGTAACCGTCCCAGTCGGCCTGGGTCATTTTGAACGTGACCGGCTGATTCTGATTCTGGCCGCGCACGATGACAGTGTAAAGGATATTGGTGTCGCGGCGTTCGAGGCGCATGGTTTCGAGGGTGATCGTGTCGCCGTTTTCGGGCCGTATGCGCAAACCGCGGCCGGTCATCGAACTGTCGTCGACGATTCGCCAGACTTCGAGGCGGTCGCCGCGGTCGGTAGGCATGAACCAGGTGCCGTCGAGGCCGCGCAGTTCGCGGAAGATGGCTTTGGGGTTGTCAATTTGAGCGGAGAGCAATGCCGGCGTGAGTACACAGGCGATCAAGAAGAATTGGCGAATGGTCATGGATAAAGATAATTTGTGGCAAAAAAACGAAGAAGCGACCGAAACTGTACATTTGAGAGGCGATTCCTCATTTTTCGTTAATTAACCAAATTGAACAAACCAGATGAAGACAGGCCAGTTGATCAATTTTTATGTGCCCTTTATTGAAAACAACAAAAACGTATCGCCCGACGATCAGGCAATCCTTTTTCTCGACAAGGCGACCGATCTGATCCGGGCCGGCGCGCCGGGCGTGGGTTTTACGTATTCCGCCAACTACGGCCAAACCCGCACCATTCAGCAAACCTATTTTTCCGGCGGCTGGAATACCCAAACCAACGGCGCCAACCAGGCAAAGGTCGTGGAAAGTCTCGAAGCGCTGCTGGACAGTAAGTACCCGGCTTTACAAGGCAAACTGCACATCCTCCCGATTACTACGATGAACGCTTATGTTCAGATCGTCGCTCCCTGGAACGACGATGTTCATCTCGGAATCGTCACGACCGACCTCGACCGGATTGAAAATTACCTGAAAAGCGGTTGGACGGTACTGGGCTGGCAAAACCAGATCTCGGTCAACAATCCCAAACATCCCTATGCCGTGGGCGGCGGCGTAGCACAAGGGATGCCAACGGCGGTCTCCGACAAGATTCAACAAACGCTGATTTCCCTTTCCACGACATACAAATAACCTTTTGCCAGATGAACACTTCCTCCAACATTTCGCCCCAGCCGAAATCGGTTGTTATCAACCATCAGCCTTACACGCTCGTCGCTTTTTATTACCCGGATCACGACACCGCCTGGGACAAGGTGTACTGTGCCCAGTTCCTGACCAATTTTTATCAATGCCCCATTACATTGACCATCGACGGCATTAGCGGTCACTTTGTTTGTGCCGAAGCAGCTTTTCAGGCGACCAAATGGTGGCATAATGCCGCCAACCGCAAATCTTTGGAAGATGCAACGTCTGGCACCGATGCTTTTACCCGTAAAAAAGGATTTTCCAATCCAGACTATTCCTATGCAGGCTTGGGCCAGTTGGGTGCTATGAAAGCGGTTCTTGAGCAAAAATTCAGCGACCCCTTGCTAAAACAAGGCTTGCTGCAAACCGGAGATGCGTATTTGCTGGAGCACAGGGAATACCAGCATGGCCCCCAGAGCGGCGATACCTTCTGGAGTGATGCCAGCGATGGTTCGGGCGGAAACCACCTGGGGCTTACGCTCATGGCGTTGCGTGCCGCGTTGGGCGGTTCGCCGGCCCCGGCCGGACAGTACACCGTTGCAGATTTTAGCCGGCAGGTGTAGCAGCTTTGCGGCGGATTGGAGCGTCTGATTATTTGCTTCGTAACTTTCGCCGCAGAAGCCGGTTTTTACCATGCAAAGACACCTATACTTACTCTCGATTTTATTCTTTTTCCGGGAATTACCCGCCCAAAACATTCAGATTGACTATTCCTCGCCGACGAGTTTTTTCGTGTGCGATACCGCACTATTCACCCTGTCGCTGAGCAACAACAGCGCGGTGGCTTCGGGAGCGATCAACACGACGATCAATCTGCCGCCGGGCGTCGATTATGTGCCCGGTTCGGTGACCGGCGCCACTGAAAACGGGGGGGCTTCCAATGCGCCCGTTTTTTCGGTTCCCGGACTGGCGGCCGGCGGTAGCCAGAGTATCACATTTGTCGCGCGGGCGTCGTGTGATCTGGTGGCGGCGATCAATGCCGGCCAGCAATTTGCCAACACGATCGGGGTCAGCTGGCCGGGTGGCAACAGCAGTATCACGACGGCGCCCTATCCCATAGAAACACCATTGCTGCTGATCGTGAGCAGCACCAATTCCAATACGTTTGCGCAATTGGGTCAACAGGTCGTCCGCACCTTTACCATTCGGAATACGCGCCTGGGCGCTTTGAGTGGATTCACTTTTCAGGATAGTTATCCCGACGGCGGATTTACGGTGAGCGCCGACGTCGGTACGGTGACGGCCAACACAGGCACGCTTTTTATCCTGCAACTCGGCCCCGTTGATTTTCAGCAGATTGGCGATGGCGACGGTTTGTTCGAGTTGGGGGAGGAAATCATCGTGACGGAGACTTTGACCATAACGGAGTGCGGTATTGATCTGAACCAAAGCTTGTCGTCGCTGAATGCTTCGTGGAGCTGCGAGGGCGAGGTGTGTCAGAACAGCAACAGCGTAGCGACGGTGAATTTTTTGCAATCAGGCGGCAAACCCAAACTCAAATTTAAAGGCGTCGTCAATGTCCAGGAAGACCTCTGCGGCGAATTGCCTACGCGCCAGCATGTAACCATCACCAACGTGGGCGACCAGCCGGCCATCGGCTCCTGGTACTGCCTCTTCATGCTGGAGGGCGACGGCGGCCCCGATATTCCCTGGGCCGGTATCGACACGACAACGCTGGGAGTCGACAGCGCGGGTGTCTGGAAGCGATTGTATGCCTACTCGGCCATTCCGGCCACGCTGTGGGATTGCCCCGGAGAAGGTCCGTTTTATTCGAACGTTTGTTTCAACATACCCTGGATTGGGCCGGGGGATTCGGTTGTGGTGGGGTTTGATCTGTACGCCTGTTCGGCCGAGTGCCCGAGCGATTTTGCCGGTTGGCAGATCGATTACTGGTTGCCCAAAAATTGTCCGCCGGGCGAAGTAGAGAACGGCTATGGCATTGGCCCGGCGCCGTACGTTATCGATGTGCTCGACGATCCCGAATGGCAGATTTGCCTGAAAGAACCCATGCAGGACGATCAGGAATACGCCATATTGTACAGTCTAAGTTCTTTGTTGCTGTCCGATTCGCAAGGCGTCGTGCGCGTCAGTTTCCGTTTGCCCTGCGGGATGAGCTGGGGCACACAGCCTTTTACACTCAATGGCGTCAGCCCGGTCGATACGGGCGTTTACCCTGATGCCGACACAACCGTGCATTGGTTTGAATTTCCGACGCCGATCGGACAATCGTTTGCGGTGGGGCAGTTCAGCGTTGTCTGGGATTGCGACCAGCCCTGCGCCGACCGGGAAAGCGAGTGCCTGCATTATTTCGATGGCCCCGGAGATTGTCCCATGCCCTGCGACGCCGACCCCGATTCATTGCCCCGGACCGGTTTGCGGGTGATTTCCGAGTTTTTGCTGCATCCGCTGGTGGCGCCCGGTTGCGGCATCAAACAATGCCTGGAATATGATCTGGTGTACGATTGCTCGGGCGATTCCTGTTTGACGCCCGTTAGCGGATGGGTCGAACATCAATCGGGTATTTTGCGCAACAGTTGGGGACTGCCCGACAACGACGGCGACCGCGTGGCCGATGCCGGTGGGACACTCGATTTCAACAAAATCAGACTGGATCGCTTTATGCCCGGCGATACGGCGGAGACGCTTTTGCAGGGCGTAGTGCGCGGCAGCCAGCCCGGTCTCTCCTTTGAAAACGGCCTGTTGCGGCTCTATTTCGATGCCTATGAATCGGATATCGACATCGATACGGGTACGCTTTTCCCACCCTGCGGGTATTTCGACAACCATTTGATCGCTCCGCTGAGTGCCGTGCTGCGTTTGCGTGATGCGGAGACCGGGCAAGTGTACACCTGCATGCTCGGCGAACCGGAGAAGGAATGTTACGACCGCCAAATCGTGACGATCAACGTAAGTTCCCTGCTTTGCGCCGATACCATCAACAATATGTCAGGGCTGAGCTGGACCTGGGATATTTCACCGGCGGCGCTCGCGGCGGCGGGTTGTGCGGTGCCGGCCGGTTTTGTGTTTACGGATGGCGACAGCATCGAGTTGCGGGTGCTGAGCCGTTTTGTGAATCCCCTGCCCACCGATCAGCTCCTGAACATCCGGGCAGGCAGCTTCGCGAGCGTGTTCAACGGCTATGCGCCGGAGACCGAAAACTATGCCGCGCCGCCGCAGGATTTTTCCTGCTCCTGCCCCTACGACCTGATCCAATACACGCCGGTGCAGGTTTTTCTCAACCGCTCGAAGTATTACCTGCCGCCCTGCGAGCCGTCTGTTTCGCCGATGCAGGAGGATTTTACGGTGCGGCTTGCCTTCGGCGATTTTTTTCCTTTTGAATACCGGCCCATCGTTCGTGTCCGGCAAATGAATGATTGGGTGCCGGCGCCCGTGGTGTTGACCAACACTTTTCTCGACAGCCTGGTATTGCAGGGCGGTCCTGTCATTTTGCAGGACGTACCGCTGGGCAGCAGTGTGGACGGCGAATTGTTTGCCACACCGCTGACCGAATTGCCGGAAGTAGACGAAGGTTTTACCCTGCATTTTAACCAAACTTACGAAGCCTCCTGCAACCTGAATCTGATCAAACCGCTCGAAGTCGGGGTGTTGTTCAACTGGTTGCCGCCGCTTCCGTTCGGCGAAGAAGGCATCGTGGATACGATCTTTTCCTACGACCCGATCAAAGAGGACACTTTTGCCTTTATCCCCATCCGACCGGCGCTGACGGCATTTTCACCCCAACCCAACCTGATCGGGACGGGCAATGTAGTAGAGTGGAATGTTACCCTGCTGGCGGTCGGCGACCCGGTGACGGCGCCCAATGGCTGGGTCTATCCGCAATCGAACAGTGGCTTGCTGACCGATTTTCAACTGCTCGAACTACCCGGCCTGACGCCGGTTCCGGCCGTCAATGGAATTTTTCAGATTGGGGAAGTGCCTTCTGGCGATGTGCGGCAATACCGGCTCGTGGCGCGGAACAACAGTTGCGGGGAGGAAATCCTGCTGCTTTTTTATGGCTGGAACTGTGATACGCTTACTGTGGCCAACGATTTTGCCTGCCAGCGGAAAAATATCGTGCTGAAAGTACAGGCACAGCCTGCCGAACTGGAAATTGACATTGATTCACCTGCCGGAACGGCTGCTTTGTGCGACACGACGGATTACCACGTGGTGGAAGTGTTCAACGCCTTGTACGGAGCGGCGTACTATCCACGCCTGGGTTTTCAGTTGCCTCCGTATCTCGACCTGGCGCCGGGCAGTTGCCAAATTGCTTTCCCGACGGGCGCCAACTGGCAGAGCCTGCCCGACCCGCAGCCGCAACCAAACGGCTGGCTGGGCTGGGACCTGGCCGACTGGAACGCGGTGCTGGCGCAGGATGGCCTGGCGGGATTCCCGTTTGCGCCCGATCATTCGTTGAGTGTACGATTCCGGACCCTGAGTAATTGCGGATTTATCTCGGGTGATAAAATTCTGTACCGCACCTGGGCAGAGCAAACCTGCGGCGATACCACCAACCTGCTCGTGAAACCTGGCGATCCGATTGCGCTCGACGGGGTGCCGCCGCCTTACCAGGCTGCATTGAGCATCGGTTCGGGCGCTCCGCCGCCCGTTTTATGCGGCATGCCAGTGCCGATGCAGGTGCAGTTTAGTGCTGCTGCCGCCACTGGCGCATCGGATAGCATTTTTGTGCTGCTACCGCCCGGCGCGACGTACGTGGCGGGTTCCTACCAGGCCGGCGCCAATGCTCCGACGGCCGCGCCGTTTATTCAAAGTATTAATAATCAGCTTGTTTTACAATGGCGGCTCTTGCCCGGAGTACCTGCGGGAAGTGCTGTCGTTTTGGGTTTTACGGTGCAAAACCTGGGCGCTGCCGGCTGTGTGCCGGATACTTTCCGGGTTTGGTCGACCCAACAGCAAAGCGCGGTGTGTGTGGCCGACGGTTCGCTTTGTTCGTTCCCCACGCAGACGGGCGAGGCTTCCTACACCCTGCAAATTGCGCATCCGGATTTGAGTCTGAATGCTTTTAACGTGACTTTGGAGAACAACACGGCCAACTTTGCGCTGAGCATCACCAATTCCGGTATGGTGAATATCGAAGACCCTTACATCCTGCATTTTTACCGCGACAATGATGCCAATGGCGTCCTCTCGGCCGGTGATGTTTTGCTGGAAACAGCAAGCAGTCAGGCGAATACCGCGCCAGGCCAGACCGTGACGCTCATCGGTGCTTTGTCGATCGAACTGGAAGACCTGTGTCACCTGCTTGTGTCGCCCGAGCTTTCAGCGCTTTGTCTGTGCGACACCCTGAGCCTTGGGCTGGATTCGCTGGGCATCAGCCTGGCGCCGCTGTCGATATGTTCCGGAGAGGTGGTCAGCCTGGGCGTTGGCCCACAGCCCAGCCATCAATACGCCTGGTCGCCCGCCAGCGGATTGAGTTGTACCGATTGCGCCGATCCGGTTTTACAGGGCATTTACAACCCCAATCCGCAGACTCAGGTGCTGACGTACCAGCTGACGGAATCTTCTGGCGCCTGTGTGGCTACGGGGCATCAGGAGATTAGTATTTACCCCATGTTGTATGCCCTGAATGCGGATACCAGCATTTGCGCGGGGCAAGCGGTGTTGCTCGAAGCTTCGCCAGCCTGGTTGTATCACTGGACGGGGCCGGGTATACAGGACCCCTCGTTGCCCAGTCAATTGGTAGCGCCGGAGCAAACCGCGGTGTACATGGTGGACATCACAGACACCAACAACTGCACGGGTGTCGACATGGTGCTGTTGACGGTGCTTCCTAGCCCTGACTTTGCATTTGAACAGGATACACTCGGGGTATGCGGCGCCGATCAATTGACCCTCGATGGTCCGGAAGGCCCGGATTTGACGTATGAATGGTCGCCTGCCGGAGCCGTCAGCAACCCCTCTATTGCCGATCCCGTATTTACCGGGCAGCAAAATACCTTGCTCATCCTGACGGTGACGAATGCCCAGCAGTGTGTCGCCAGTGATAGTATTTGGGTCGGGTTTTCCGACAATCCGGTTATTGAACTCTCGGTCCCGGCACTGGCAAATTGCATCGGCGATACGGCGACGGTGAGTCTGACCGGTGCGGAAACGTATCAATGGTCGCCGGCTTCGGGTGTGATTTGTCTTTCGGGCGATTGCAGCGAAGTGTGGCTTGCGCCCTTGCAGACGACCGTGTACGAGGTAATCGGCGTCAATGAATTTGGATGTGCAGATACGGCTGCCTTGACCGTGACGGTACCGGGGGCGGTACAAAACACTGCCGAGACACTGGTCACCTGCGTAGGGGAGCCCGTTCCGGTTTTTGATATGGCGACGGATGCACCGGGGCTTTATTGTCGTACTTTTTCTGCTGCAAGCGGCTGCGATTCAACACATTGTATCACATTAGTCGCCAATGATACCTTATATGCCGAGTTGCTGCGAGCGCTTTGTCCGGGCGCAACCGTATCGGTTGGCGGGGTCAATTACACGCAGCCGGGGCGTTATTGCCAGACCTTTTTGACCCAGCAAGGCTGCGACTCGACGATATGTGTGGTAGTGGATGCTGTGGCAGCTCCCGCGGTTGATACGTTTATACGGATCGTGATTGGACCGGGCGAGACGCCGGTGCTGGGTTTGCCGGGCGGGTTTGCGGGTTATGCCTGGTCGCCGACGGAACATTTGTCGTGCGGAGATTGCCCGGCGCCGGTTTTTACACCGCCCGTGCCGGCGCCCGACAGTCTGACGTACACGGTCACGGTGACCAATGCAGCCGGTTGTACAACCGCGGTGACGTATCGAATCCGCATGTTACCGCCCTGCGATCCGGCGAATATTCGAATCCCCGATGCATTTTCACCCGACGGCGACGGGACCAACGATGTATTCCGGCCGGTAAAACAGGAGGGCCTGGAAGTGATACTGGGGCTTGAAGTGTACAACCGCTGGGGGCAGAAAGTGTATGCCGGTAGCGGCCCCGATGCGTCCTGGGATGGTCGGATAGACGGCAAGGCGGCCGCGGTGGATACCTACATTTACGTGCTGGAGGTGGTTTGTGACGGGGAGAAAGGGAAAAGGGTGGGGGAGTTGAATTTGTTGCGGTGATGCCAATAATTCCCGATGATATTTGCGAGAGCAATGTTTTTATATTAGGTTTGCATAAATTCTTGATCGCTCCATATACCTTCTCTATAAAAATAAAGCAATGGAATTACAGGAAGCTATTAATATGATATTAAAGAAAAACTGTATTTTGTTTACGGGAGCAGGATTCTCTTCTAATGCTATTAATATTCAAGGTGGAAACCCAAGAAGAGCATCTGTGTTAGCAAATGACTTATATGCTGAACTAGGAATAGACGGTGATGGAAACCTGTCTTCGGCTGCCGACGATTATCTTGAAGAGAAAGGAGAAACAGAGTTGATCAATATATTGAAATCTGAATTTACTGTACTCGAAGTTAAGGATGAACACAGAATAGTAGCTTCTTTACCTTGGAAGCGAATATACACAACAAATTATGATAATGTAATAGAAATGTCTGGCCGGCAGTCAAAAAAATTAATTACGCCGGTTACGCTTTCTAATAAAACTATGCATTATAAAGATAAGGGGCTTCTGTGTATTCACTTAAATGGCTATATTGAGCACCTTACGTCTGAAACACTTAATAATGAATTTAAACTGACTGAATCAAGTTACTTAGATGTTAACCCTTTTCTGAATAGTGAATGGGTTACAATGTTTCGTAATGACGTAAAATCATCAGATGCAATATTTTTCATAGGATTTTCACTCAGGTACGATTTGGATTTGAAACGAATTATGTATGAAGAAAATGAGGTTATAAGGAAAAAATGTTTTTTTATTGTATCAAGGGATGAAAGTGCAATAAACCTGAGAAAAATTAGCAAGTTTGGGGTTCCATGTCCTATAGGTGTCGAGTCGGTTTCGCATATGATGACTCAAGCAAGTCGAAATTATGATAAAAACGAACAAGATGAACCTGTTTTCTACTCTTTTAAACAATTTGAAATACCTCAGTCTGTTCCTAAATTATCTGATGAGCAGGCTTTAAATCTATATTTGTATGGAAATTATGACTGGGACCTAATTAATTTTTCAATTTCTGATCCTGATAACTTCAAGTATTATCTGTACCGAAATAAATTAAAAGAAATTTCGGAGAAGATTTTCAAAAGCAAAACCGATATCCTTATACATTCGGATCTTGGGAATGGGAAAACATTGTTCCTTTTAGGACTTGCGAATATATTACGTTCCAGGGGTGTGAATGTGTTTATGTTTAACCGATATTTTGATAATATTACAGAATCTGAGATAGATACAATATGTAAAATGAAGGGTAGGACGGTTATTATGTTGGAGAGCTACGCCAGTCACTTTAACATTGTTGAAACACTTAAGGTTTTTAAAAACGATGATGTTTCATTTGTTTTTACGGAAAGGACGATGATAAACGATACTGTTTATATAGATCTGGAATCAAAGTATTTTGATAAAGAATATACGACAGTCAACCTGAATAAACTTAGCAGTGAGGAGATCGACTCGTTGATTAAGATGTTTGATTATTATGGTTTTTGGGGGGAC
>JAEUUU010000059.1 GCA_016787345.1 Saprospiraceae bacterium
GGCACGCCGCTGTACGTCTACGACGCGGCGATCATGCGCCGGCAGTACGAACGCCTTACCCAGGCATTTCCCTACCCCAAACTGCACATTCACTACGCCTGCAAGGCGCTGACCAATCTGGCGGTCATGCGGCTGTTCCGCCAATGGGGCGCAGGGCTCGACTGCGTTTCCATCGAAGAGGTGCAACTCGGTCTGCTGGCGGGTTTCCCGGCAGCAGACATCCTGTACACCCCCAATTTCGCCGGCGCCGACGAATACGAAGAAGCCGTCCGGCTGGGCGTCAAGATCAATATCGACGCCATTCCCATGCTCGAAAACTGGGGCCTGCACCACCGCGACGTGCCGGTGTGCATCCGCATCAACCCGCACCTGATGGCCGGCGGCAATGAAAAGATCAGCGTGGGGCATATCGATTCGAAATTCGGGATCAGCATCCACCAGTTGCCGCACGTGCTGCGCGTTGTGGAAAGCCAGGGCCTCCGCATCGAAGGTTTGCACATGCACACCGGGTCGGACATTCTGGATGTCGACGTCTTTTTGCGCGGGGCTGAAATTCTGTTCGAAGCGGCCAGAAAATTCCCCGATTTGCAATACATCGACCTGGGCAGCGGCTTCAAGGTGCCGTATAAAACCGACGATATCGAAACGGATGTGGAAGAACTGGGTGAAAAACTCAGCCGGCGTTTTACCGAATTCTGCACCGAATACGGTCGTGAACTGACCCTGATGTTCGAGCCGGGCAAATTTCTGGTGAGCGAGGCGGGCTATCTTTTTGCGCGTTGCACGCTGGTCAAACAAACGACGTCCACGGTTTTCGTGGGACTGAATACCGGCCTCAACCACCTGATACGGCCCATGTTTTACGGCTCCTACCACAAAATCATCAACGTCACCGAGCCGCAGTTCAAACCCCGCATCTACACCGTGGTGGGCAATATTTGCGAAACGGACACCTTCGGAGTCGATCGCCGCATCCCGGAAGTTGTCGAGGGCGATATTCTCTGTTTTTACAACGCCGGCGCCTACGGCTGGATGATGGCCTCCAATTACAATTCCCGGCCGAGGCCCGCCGAAGTGCTGCTGCTCGACGGCAAGGCGCACCTCATCCGGCGCAGGGAAAGTCTGGAAGATTTGACCCGCAACCAGATCGCGGTCTGATTGCGGGTCGACTTACATTTACATTAAACCAAAAATTTTGGCGTATTTCAGCATTTCGCCCGGGTTGCTGATTTTCAGTTTTCCGGTCATCATGGCCATCATCGGGTTGAGGTCGCCGCTGACGAGTTTGGAAAACGATTCGGCGGAGGTTTTCACCACACAGGAAGCATCGCCTTCGAGGCCCTCGGACACGCTCAGTTTGCCGTCGGCCAGCCGGACGGTATAGTTGCCGGAGTCGGCAACTTCGAAGTGAAAAAGGGTATTCAGGCCTTCCAGGGCGTCGGGATTGGCTTTTTGCGGGAGGGAAAACAGAAATTCTTTTGCGTCGATCATCTTTTACGGACTTCAAATTGGGTTAACACAGGTCAAATTACCTTCGCCCAAAGGTAAGCCCTCCTTCCCGATACGAATTTGTTCCGCCCAAAAGTTTATCTTTCATTTACACCATGTACTTCATCCGCTTTTTTTCCTTGCCGCTTATGTTATTTGTCCTTGCCCTGGGCTGCAAAACAGGTCCCCAGCCGACCAATACGCCGTCGGCCGCGACAGTTTCCGAAGGTAAACCCATCGCGCCGTTTTTCGACTGGCAGGGGCACCGGGGCTGCCGGGGTCTGTTGCCCGAAAATACCATTCCGGCTTTCCTGCGCGCCGCCGAAATACCGGAAGTGACCACGCTGGAACTCGATCTGGCCATTTCTAAAGACAACAAACTGATTGTCAGCCACGAACCCTGGTTTCATCCCGAAATCTGCCGGCTGCCCAACGGCGACACCATTCCGCAAGCCGATGCCGAGCGCTACCTGCTCTATCAGATGACGCAACAGGAGATCAAAGCCTGGGACTGCGGCTCCTGGGGGCACCCGCGTTTTCCGCAGCAGCAAAAAATGAAAGCGTTCAAACCCGCTTTTCGCGACGTCGTGTTCGCCGTGCGGCGCGCCCACCAGGAGCGCCCGATCCGCTGGAACATCGAGATCAAAAGCGAACCGCAATGGGACGGACTGCGGCACCCGCCGATAGCGGAATTTGCGCGACTGGTCGTCGATGAAATCCGTTTTTTACACATCGACTCGATGGTCACCGTGCAATCGTTCGACGTGCGGGCTTTGCAGGAAGTGCATCAGCTGGCGCCCCATATCAAACTTGCTTTGCTCGTCGAAAACCAGAACGGCTTCCAGTGGAACCTCGACGCGCTGGGGTTTCAACCCGCGATTTACAGCCCGTATTACGAGTTTGTCGACAAAAAACTGGTCGAGGATTGCCACAAACGCGGCATTTACCTGATTCCCTGGACGGTAAATGACAAGGCAAGCATGCAAAAACTCATCGACCTGGGGGTCGACGGAATCATTACCGACTATCCGAATCTGATCGCGGCGCTCGGGAAATAAATCAGGCAGAAAGTTGCTCCTGGGCTGCCAGCAGATACAACACGGCCATGCGAATCGCCACGCCGTTTTCCACCTGCTGTAGGATAATGCTGTGCGGGCTGTCGGCCACGTCGGAGCTCAGCTCGACGCCCCGGTTGATCGGGCCGGGGTGCATGATGACGATCTCGCGGTCGAGTTCGTCGAGCATTTGCCGGGTGATGCCGAAGTACTGGTGGTATTCGCGCAGGCTGGGGAAATACTTGATGTCCTGCCGTTCGAGCTGGATGCGGAGCACGTTGGCGACGTCGCACCAGCGGAGGGTATCGCGCACGTCGTAGGATACTTCCACGCCCAGCTCGCGGTAGTGGTGCGGGATGAGGGTGGGCGGCCCGCAGACGCGCACTTTGGCGCCGAGTTTCAGCAGGCAAAAGACATTGCTGAGCGCCACGCGGCTGTGCAGGATGTCGCCGATGATGGCAACGTTTTTACCCGCCACGTCGGCCAGTTTTTCGCGGATGGAAAAGGCGTCGAGCAAGGCCTGGGTGGGGTGTTCGTGGGTGCCGTCGCCGGCGTTGACCACGTTGGCCGGGATGCGTTGCGACAGGTATACGCAGGCGCCGGGCGCGGGGTGGCGCATCACGACCATGTCGACTTTCATGGCCAGGATGTTATTGACCGTATCGAGCAGGGTTTCGCCTTTGCTGACGCTGGATGAGGAGGCGGCGAAATTGACGATATCGGCGCTCAGGCGGCGTTCGGCCAGTTCGAAAGAAATGCGGGTACGGGTACTGCTCTCGAAAAAAATATTGGCCACGGTAATATCGCGCAGGGAGGGCACTTTTTTGATCGGCCGGTTGATCACCTCTTTGAAGTTGTCGGCCGTTTCAAAAATGAGCCGGATGTCGTCGGCAGTAATATCCTTGATACCGATCAGGTGGCGCGTCGAGAGTTTTTTTGACATCAGGTAAATGTGTTTTTTTAAAGAAACACCCCGCTTGGACGATCAGGCGGGGTGTTTTTTATCAAAAAGGAGAATTTCGTCAACTCCGTGATTTTCTTTCCAATGCACTTTCACGTAGGCTTCGTCGAGTGCGTCGACGCTGATGCCCACGTAGTCGGCCTGAATCGGCAACTGGCGGTTGAAACGGCGGTCGACCAAAACGAGCAGTTCCACCACCTGTGCGCGGCCATAGTGTTGCAGGGCGGAAAAGGCCGCCTGAATGGTACGGCCGGTGTAGAGGACATCGTCGACGAGCAGCACTTTTTTGCCGGCCACGAGAAAATCCATGTCGTTCGGGTGCGGCGCCAGGGGCTTGTCGTGCAGGCGAAAATCGTCGCGGTAAAAGGTAATGTCGAGTTTGCCGTAGGGAATGTCAGGATTGCCGGTCAAGTCGGTCAGGCGGGAATGAATACGGTCGGCCAGCGCCACGCCGCGCGGTTGGATACCGACCACACAGGCATCGGCGAAGTTGTCCCAGTCCTCGATCAACTGGCAACAAAGCCGCTCGATGGTGAGCGCGAATCGGTCGGGTGAAAGCAACAGTTTTCCGGTTGACATGACGGCGGCAAAGGTAAGACAATTGCTCTTAACAAACTTTTAAGAGTCTTCTCTTTTAAACCCTTCCCTACCCTTTCGGTCTATTATTCAGTTCCCGGCCGGAACGGCATCAACAAAAACTACGAAACACACATTCACCCAACAGCATTCCATTCCGACGATGAAAAAGTCTCTCTTTTATTTCGCTCTTTTGATTTTCTCTGCCGCCACTGTTTTTACCGCCTGTGATAAAAAAGACACGGCCAAAGAACTCGAGCAGGACATCATGACCTCCGAAGACCTGGCCGAAAACGAGGATTTCGACCAGCAACTCGACTTCGACGCCGACATCGCCATCGAAGAGCGCGGCGGCTCGGCGACCTGCCCGGTGGTCACCATGGATCAACCCTACGGTACCTGGCCCAACACCATCACGATCGATTTCGGAACCGGCTGCGATTTCAACGGCCGATTTTTTACCGGTAAAATCATCATCAACCAGTCGGCCGATATTCTGACGCCCGGCGCCGTGCGTACCCGCACCTTCGACGGCTTCTCGGTAGATGATATCCAGATTGAAGGCACGAAAACCTGGACCAACAACGGTCTCAACAGCGATGGCAACTGGTCGTATACCAAAACCGCAACCGGTATGAAACACAGCTTCCCCGACGGTACCTCCCGCAGCTGGGACGCTACGCACACCAGCGTTTTGTTCGAAGGCACCGGCACCCTGACGCACTGGGACAATGCCTGGAGCACCACCGGCTCCGCTACAGGCATCAACCGCGCCGGCCAGGCCTATACCGCCACCATCACCCAAGCGCTGATCAAACGCGCCACCTGCCGCTGGATCTCCCAGGGGGTGGTTGAGTTCACCCGCGACGACCGCTCCGCCTCGCTGGACTTCGGCGACGGCTCCTGCGACCGCTTCGGCACCCTGACGACCGACAACGGCAATACGGTGACGATTCGGCTGCGTCAATAGTTTTAATAATGTGGGGAGATTTCCGATTAGTTCGATTTCCGATTTGATTTGTGAATTCAGGTTTGATGATGATTGTTGTGAAATCAACAATCATCAATCAAATCGGAAATCGGAAATCGAACTAATCGGAAATCGGAAATCACTTTTCCTTGCGATTCGCTTTTTTTGTCGGACCAAAACTGATCCGACATGCCTGGTTTGCATCCGATAGTTCGTTTTTCACTGTTGTTTCTGGGGTTGATGATTGCTCGTGCCGTTGTCGCGCAGACGGCGCATGGTGCAACGAAGCCGTCGAATACTTCGTTCGAAGAACTGGACACCCGGATACGACAAGCCGAACAACGCGGCGACTACCCCGCCAGCGCCGAGATCCGAATGGAAAAAGCCGGCGCACTGCTGGCGCAGCGTCGCTACGATGAAGCGCTGTCGGTGTATCGCGACAACATGGCTTTTTGTGAAAAAAACGGATTGCCCGATGCCGCCGCCAAAAGCCGCGACGCCCTGGCAGAAATGCTCCGCATGAGGGGCAACAACCGGGAAGCGCTGGCGCTGTTTCAAAAAAGTCAGGTCTTTTACCAAAACAACGGGCATGCCAGCGAATACGCGAGCGGCCTCAGCAAGATCGGCGCTATTTTTCTTCATTTGGGCGAACTGGATTCCACGCAACTTTACCTGCAACGCTCCCTTGCACTGAAAGAACAGGCCGGCGACAGCGCTACCTTGACCCACCCGCTCAATTATCTGAGCCAGTTTTACCAGCGACTGGGCGACTGGGACAAAGCCCTGTTTTACCAGCTGCGCGCCGTATCGCTGAAAAAAATGCAGAACGACTCGAGCGGCCTGGCCGGTCAGCTCGTGCTGGTTGCCAACATCTTTGCCGCGCAGAAAAACTGGCCCAAAACCGAAGAATATGCTCGGGAAGCCTACCAATTGGCCGAACAACTCCACCTGCGGCTCTACAAAGCCCGGGCACTGACTTTGCTGGCCGCAACACGCCAGGCGCAGGGACATCCTGAGCAAGCCATTGGTTTTCAGGAAGAAGCCGTAGTGCTGCTGCGGCAGTCGAAAAGCGGCGACCTCACCAATGAACTGCTCGAACTGGCCGAATTGTACGAACAAAACGGCCGAAAAACAGAATCCGCTCCATTGCTCGAAGAGGCCTACAGCCTGGCCATTCAGGCCGACGATCAGGCGCTGCTGGCCAAAACGGAACTGGCGCTGGGCGAACTGGCCATTCAAAACGGACAATGGCAGATCGCGCAGGACTGGCTGGAAAAAAGTTTGGCCAATGCGCAGCGCGGGCAGTCCGGAAATCTTACGGCCGAAACGTACCGCGCTTTTTCAAACTTGTATGAGCGAAAAGGCCAGGCTGACAAGGCCCTGGATTTTTTACAAAAATACTTCGCCCTCAAAGACACCCTGCTGAACGAGAGCCAGTTGCAGGCTACCCGCGAACTGGAAACCCGCTACCAGCTCAAAGAAAAAGAAGCGGCCATCCGCCTGCTCAACGCTGCCGCCGAACTGCAGGCCCTGCGCCTGCGCGACGCCCGGCGGCGGCAATGGGTTTTGGCGGGCGGCTTGCTGGCGCTGGGGCTGGTGGCCGGGCTGGCCTTTTACGGCATACGCTTGAAACAGCGTAGCAACCGCAATCTGGCCGAAAAAAACGCCCAGATCGTCCGGTCGCTGGAAGAAAAAGAATTATTGCTGCGCGAAATCCACCACCGCGTCAAAAACAATCTGCAGGTCATCTCATCCCTGCTCAAACTGCAATCGGCACACCTCTCCGCCGATGCCCGGCAGGCGCTCAACGAAGGCCGCAACCGGGTGCACAGCATGGCTTTGATCCATCAGGATTTATACCGCGACGAGGGCAACCTGACGGCCATCGATGCCGGCGCCTACATCGGCAAACTGACCGACAGCCTCTTCCGGGCCTACAACATACGCCCCGAAAAGATCACCCTGCACACCGACATCGATCCCATACTGCTCGACGTCGACACCGCCGTGCCCTTGGGTTTGATACTCAACGAACTGATTTCCAACGCCCTCAAACACGCCTTTCAGCAGCGCGAACACGGCAGGCTGGAGGTGCGTTTAAAACAGCAAGGCGAACACCTGCTGCTTCACGTCGGCGACGACGGTCCGGGTATGCCGGCCGATACCTTCGATACAGGAAAAACAGCACCCTCCTTCGGCGCCCAGTTGGTGGGCATGCTGACGGAAAAACTCGGCGGCAGGCTGAGAGTCAGCCAGGGCAATGGCAACAACGTCGAACTAACGATCACACAATTCAAACTGGCGCCGCCGTATGAATGAGATCCGCGTCCTGATTGTGGAAGACGAGCCACTGATCGCCCACGACATTGCCGCCACCTTGCAGGGCTTTGATTATACCGTTGCCGGCATTGCACCAAACGGCGCGAAAGCCTTGGTCGAGTTGCAGCAAAACACACCCGATTTTGTCTTGCTCGACATCAGTCTGGGCAGCGAGCCCGACGGGATTCAATTGGGCGCCCTGATCCGCGACCGCTTCGATATTCCATTCGTCTACCTCAGCTCCCATTCCGATGCGGGCACGCTGGACCGCGCCAAGCACACCCTGCCCATGGGTTACCTGGTCAAACCCTTCGACGAAAAAGGCTTGTTTACGACAATCGAAATCGCGCTGTTCAACTTTGCCCGTCTGCGCAAACCCCTTCGGCTCGGTATCGAAGACCTGAACGCGCGTTTGTTGTCCAAACTGACGCCTCGGGAGTTTGAACTTCTCGTGGATATTTATGACGGAAAAACCAACGGACAACTGGCAGAACGGCATTTTATCAGTGCCAATACGGTGAAAACCCACGTCAAAAACCTGTATGCCAAGCTGAATGTGCAATCGCGGGCGGAGGCGATCGTGTTGTTGCGGAAAATGGGGAAATGAGCGGCGCCATTACCCTAAATTGCCGTTAAAATCACCCTGCGGGGTGATGTCCGGCCGGTGTAAGCGCTTGCATTTTTGTGCAAAAATCCATGCGCCGATTTTCACTTTCCCCCTTGTTTCTTTTTCTGCTTTTATCCGCGGCACTTTGCTCGCAACCTACCTTGTCGATTCCGACCCAGGGCGGTTTGTTTATGGAAGGAGCCGGGCATTGTTTCAATGTCAGCATTGCCAATGCCGCGGCCAGTTCTACCAGCGTCGATATCGTACTCGACCCGGCGTCGACCAGCACCCCCGGCGTCGATTTCATTATAGAGCCCACGACTATGGTTTTTCCGGGAGGTTTTAACGGGAGTATGACCGTTTGTGTGAGTAGTCTTGACGATCAATTTTTCGAGCCGGTGGAATTATTGCGGCTCAAACTGGCCAACCCGACCAACAATGCCAGCATTACCAACGGCGTAATCAATTTTGGTTTTTACGACAACGATTCCATCACCACGACGTATCCCTGTCAGCAGCCTTTTATTTCAGAGTACATCCACAGCTTGTCGTTGGGCGATGGGCAAGCCATTGAAATTTACAACCCCACAGCGGGCAATATTGACTTGTCGGCTTACAACCTGCGCCTTTTTTACAACGGCAACGCCGATGCAGGCAACATCATTTCCTTGTCAGGCAGCCTGGCGCCGGGTTCCGTTTACGTCGTAGCCAATGCGCAATCGCCGCAGGAAATCACGGCTCAGGCCGACCAACTGACGCAATTACTTAATTTTACCGGCGACGACGCCGTGGGCCTGTATCAGGGGGATGTATTGGTAGACATTGTCGGTGTGATCGGTCAGGACCCCGGTTTTTCCTGGCCGGCCGGCCTGCAGTACCGCACCGCTTCGAACGTACTGGTACGCGATTCGGTCATTCAGCAGGGCGAAACCAGCTGGCCCATCAGTGCAGGGCACTGGCGCGGCTACGACCAGTCCGATTTTAGCCAACTCGGCAGCCACTTCATGCTGCCCTGCGGCCCCAACGGCCTGCCGCCCCTGCTCAACCTCATCACCACCGATGCCACTTTCGACGAATCGATCGGCGGTATCGGTATCAGTGTTGCCCTGTATTATCCTGCTCCGGATGAAACGACGGTGGAGATCGCCCTCGGGCCGGCCTCCACCGCAATTCCGGGGGCGGATTTTCAACTCAACCCGACCGATGAACTGGTTTTTCCGGCCAACTACACCGGGACCGTCGGCCTGGGAATATCCATCACCGATGATTTGTCGGTAGAACCCGCGGAACAACTCGTGGTGGTGCTGCGCAACCCGTCCAATGGCGGCGTTTTGCTGGATTCGGTATTCGTACTGACGATTCTGGACAACGACGTGAGCGGCGCCTCCTCAGCCGCCGGCGCCGACTGGCCGCTGCGGCTTTCTCCCAATCCCGTTGAAGCCGGCGCCGAACTCCGCATCGATCTTCCCGGCAAGGAATTGTTTGAGGCGCATCTATACAACGCACAGGGCCAAAAGGTGCACTCCGAAGTATTCGCAACATCCGATCATCTCTGGCGGCTCGGCATACCTTCCGATTTGCCGGCCGGCCATTACATTCTACAGTTAAGCGGCCCCGACGGGGTGGCAACACGCCCCATTTTTGTCAATTGAACGGCATAAACACATAAATACATTCATTTGAAACTGATTAACCGGCCGGGACGCAGCCCCGACCGGTTTTTTTCGTTTCAGTTCCGGTAACTTTGAGCATTGTTTACTGTCTAATCAAATATTCAAAAATCATCCCACATGCGATTTTCCAAGGTTTGGTTGAGTGTGTTGGCAGCGGTGCTGTTCGGCGTCTCTTTTACCCTTTCAGCGCAAAAAGTAACCCCTACAGTAGTGCAAGGCACGGTCAACGACGCCGAAACGCGAACGCCCATCCCCTTTGCCACCGTGTCGGTACCGGGCGTTTCGCTGGGTGTGATGACCGATGAAAACGGCAAATACCGCATTCAGACCGAGCGGCGTATCACCGAGATCAAATTCTCGGTCATCGGCTACAACGCCGTCACCCGCGCGGTGAAGCCCGGCCGCACCCAAACCATCGACGTCGAACTTTCGCCGTCCACCCAGGTGCTGCAGGAAGTGGTGATCAAACCCGAGAAATACAAGAAAAAGAACAATCCCGCCCGCGAACTCATCGAGGAAGTAATCACTCACCGGGCCGACAACCACATCGAAAACCTGCGCACTTATCAGGACGAGCAGTACGAAAAGATCTTTTTCGGCCTGAGCAACCTGGGCGACAAGATCGAACAGCGGCGTATGATGCGGCAGGTGCGCTTCGTACTCGAAAACCGCGACACAAGCAAGTTTGAAGGCCTGTCGGTCGTACCGATGTATTTGCAGGAAAACGTGTCGGATTGCTATCGTCGTTCCGATCCGAAACGCAAACGGACCTACGTAAAAGCCTCGCAATCCGTCCAGTTTCCGGGCACGGTGGATGAGAAGGGGATGAACCAGAGTTTGCAGTACCTCTATGAAGAGATCGATATTTACGACAACTACATCACCCTGCTGACCGACCAGTTCCTCAGCCCGATCGCGCCGGCAGCGCCCTTGTTTTACCGGTATTATCCCGCCGATACTTTGCTGGAAGACGGGCGGAAAATCATCAAACTGGAGTTTTTTCCAAAAAACAAAACCGAGATGCTCCTGCAGGGGGAGTTGTACATCGCGCTCGACAGCAGTTTTGCCGTCACGAAGATCAACTTCTCGGTTGGCGAAGGCGTCAACCTCAACTGGGTGCAGGACCTGCAGGTGGAGCAGGAATTTCAACGGCTGCCCGCCGGCAAATGGATTCTGCGCACGGAGGATTACCGCCTGCACTTCGGCGTGGTGGAAGGCAGCGCCGGCCTGGTCGGGCAACGCTACGTGGTACACCGCGATATTCAGATCGATGAGCGAATACCCGACTCCCTGTTTGCCGTGCCCGATGCCGTAACCTACCTGCCGGGGGCGAAAGATGCCATTAATCCGGAATTCTGGTCGCAAAACCGCCCGATACCGCTCAACGCCGCTGAATCGGTCACCTACGCCAACATCGACAGCTTGCAACGCACCCGTTTTTACCGCAACACCCGATTCTGGATGCATACCCTGATCGGCGGCTACGCACCCGCCGGTTCGGCCATAGAAGTCGGGCCGCTGGCCAGTTTTTATGCCTACAACGACGTGGAGGGCTGGCGTTTCCGCGTCGGCGGGCGCACCCGCGAAAGCCTCAGCAAACGCTACCGCCTCGAAGGCTATCTGGGTTACGGACTGCTCGACCAGCGCTGGAAATACCATATCCGCGGCCAGTACGCCCTGGGCAACAGCGTACACAACGAGTTTCCGCTCAATATCGTCAGGGCCAGCTACACCAGCGACCTGATGCTGCCCATGCAGGTTTTTCAGGGCGGCACCCCGCCCAGCAATATCTTCGGCTCGGTGGTACGGGGCGCCAACGACCGTTTTTTCTACTTCCAGCGCTTCAACGCCCACTACGAACGCGAATACCGCAACCATTTCAGCTGGCAGGCCGGCGTCACGAGGCAACAATTTCAGCCGGCCGGCGCCCTGCGCTTCGAATCCGCTTCCGGCGGCCCCGCCGTGTACGATCCGGTCATCGAGGGTTCGCCATACGTGTTGCTGCGCTATGCCCCCGGTGAAAAGTCCTACCAGGGCAGCACAGGCCGCATGATCGTCGATTTCAACTATATCGCCACAGTGCAGTACAACATGGGTCGGAATGGTTTCCTCGACGGTCAGTACGACTACCACCAGGTTACGGCCAGTTTGTACAAATATTCCAACACGCCGCCCTTCGGGTACAACACCACCTACATCGAAGCCGGCGGTATTTTTGGCCGGGGCCTGCCCTACCCGCTGCTGGCCCTGCATCCGGGCAACCAGAGCTACATTTACCAGCAGTATTCGTACAACATGATGAATTTCCTCGAATTCGTCAGCGACCGCTACGTGACCCTGATTACCGATCATTATTTCAACGGCTTTTTTCTCAATAAAATCCCCCTGTTGCGCCGCCTCAAACTGCGCGAAGTGGCGACGGTCAAAGTGCTGTACGGCGGCGTGTCACGCCAAAACCAGCCCGACGAACTCAACGGCCTCTACCGCTTCCCCACCGCTCCCGACGGCACGCCGCTCACCTATACCCTCGAAGGCAAACCTTACGTGGAAGCCAGTCTGGGCGTAAGCAACATCTTCAAAATATTCCGCATCGACTTCGTGCGCAGGTTCACCTACCTCGACCATCCGGGCGCCGCGCGATTCGGGATAAAAGGGGGGATTTTAATGACGTTTTAAATCCGGTTATTCTTCTTCCTGCTCTTCAACATGCGTTTTCTGCTGTTTTTTCTACTGCTTTCCCCTACCCTTTCCGCCACAACGTTTTCTGTCGGCGCCACGCGCAACTACGTATCGCCCAATGCCTTGTACCTCGCCAACGTCGTCCAGAACGGCGACACTATCGACATCGACGCCGAAGACTTCGTCGGCGTCGCGGCACTGGCCCGCTGGAGCGCCCACAATCTGCTCATCCGGGGCGTGGGCGGGCGCCCGCACCTGATCGCCAACGGTCAGGCCTTGCAGGGAAAAGCGATCTGGATCGTCGCCGGCGATAACAACACGATAGAAAACATCGAATTTTCGGGCGCCACCGTGCCCGACCACAACGGCGCGGGTATCCGGCAGGAAGGCATCGGCGTGACGCTGCGGTATTGCTATTTTCACGACAATGAAACGGGTATTCTGACCAATAATCCGGGCACGGGCGATATCCTGATCGAGTATTGCGAGTTCAATGCCAACAGCTACGGCGACGGCTACTCGCACAACCTGTACATCGGTCGCGTCGGGAGCCTCACGTTTCGTTTCAATTACTCCCACCACGCCAAAATCGGCCACAACCTGAAATCGCGGGCAGCGTACAATTACATCCTGTACAACCGCATTATGGACGAGCAGAGCGGCACATCGAGCCGCCTGATCGACCTGCCCAACGGCGGCACCTCGGTTGTGATGGGCAATTTGCTCATGCAGGGGCCGCTGGCCGAAAACAGCAACCTGGTGGGTTACGGACTGGAAGGCCTGGTCAATCCGGCCCCGCACGAACTCTATTTCGTACACAATACCTGCGTCAACAAACGCCCCAATTCGGGCATATTCGTGCAAATACAAAACGGGACCGCCGTCGCACAGATCATCAACAACATCTTTACCGGCGGCGGTACGTTGGTCAGCGGTACGCCCACGCAATTGTCCGACAATCTCTTCGCACCCAACGTCGCCAACCTCCTGTTCGCCGACGAACCCAACTACGATTACCATCTCACGACGGGTTCTCCGGCCATCGACCAGGGCGTCGCGCTGAGTGCGGCGGGCGGCTATTCGCTCGTGCCCGACAGCGCCTATTTCCACCCGACCGCGGCAGAACACCGCACCAATACGGGGGCCATCGATCTCGGGGCGTATGAATACAACCCGCCCAGCGCCGTGTATTCGGCCCAGGAAAAAAAGCCGTTGCTCTTTCCCAACCCGCTCGGCGAGGTGTTGTATTTCCCGGTCGAATGGGCCGGCCTGTCCTACCGTCTGGTAAGTGCGGATGGCCGCCTGGCTGTCGGAGGAATATTGGAAAACGGGAGGCTCGCGCTGCCGGATTTGCCGAGGGGTGCGTATTTTCTGGTGTTGGAAAAGGCGACGGGAGCTGAGCGGTTTGCTTTGGTCAGGTAGCTTTACCCAATGCTGCCGGGACCCGGTTGGGATTCCATCTTGTTTGTGCAAGGCAGTACCTGCCGGCGCAGGCGCAAACCGACTGGAGCGTTTGGCTTATGAATTGGTGTCGAGCCAGTTTTTTACGGCGAGCCGGCATTTTTTCAATGTTTTTACATAGGACTTTCTATGTTCTGTGTTCGCTCTTTCCGGGGCATCTGTCGCCAGTGCGGCTTGCAATTTTAACATGCCGGGCCTGAACTCCTTTGCATAGTTTTTGAATTGCTCGTCCAGTAACAGGCATATTAGTTCGATGTCCAGGGCGCCCAATTCGAGGGCATAAGGGTCGGCAAGGTCTTTTTCCGCCCGAATCGCCAATACCTGAAGACTGTACTGGATCGCCTGAATAAATTTTTCAGGGTGCTCCACCTTGTTCACATACAAAAAAGGATAGACATAGCGGGTATTGTCATAATATACATAGACCGTTTCCAGGTCTTTTTTGGATAGAATCGCGATCAGGTCGTTCTCCCAATTGGGGAAAGATTTCAGTTTGGCCGTAGCGTTGATTCGCAGCTGCTTGTCGTAGCGAGTGGCGTATTGTAAAAGTCCCTCGATTGTTGAGTCGTTATAGGTCTCGACAAAATCGAGCTCGGCTTTATATTTTTCCTGGTTTTCCGAGTTCCACACGCTTTTCATTTGGAAACCTTCCAGGCGTTTCTGCACCCAAAATTTGCCAAAGCCCCAGAAAACACTCAACGCGATCAGCAGGCATACCGCAAAACCTGTTTTCGCAGTCAGCCTGACCCAGTCAGGCGGAAAATCGGCAACACGCCGGGCATTGACCAGATACAGGCAGGCGCCAAACACCAGAACCGGCAACCAAACATACACCTTGCTGATCGCCAGCCAGCGCAAAAACGGCCAAAACTCGCCTTCAATCCATTTCGTGTGGTATTCCAGACTCCAAAAGGCAGTTACGACAAAGGACACCCAGGCCATAAAAACCAGCCCGTTGCGATAGCGCAGGAAAGGCGCAGACAACCAGTCGAAGCAATGGCTGGCGTTCATAGTCCAGGCAAGCAGGCCCGTGGAGACAACAAAACCCAGCTGATAGATCAGCATTACGAAGGAATATCCCACGCCGTAATCGCCCCCCGGCCGCGCGCCCAGCAGAAGTTTGGCGAGAAGGATGTAGATAAAGACGGATAAGGCGAGTAAGATATTGGCGAGCATATTTTTTAATTCGTAGCGATTGGAATTGGTGTAAACCCTTCGGCTTTCTCTTTTCAAGACGAACGAAAAGCAGGAGTTGGAATCGTCGAGGGGTGATATGTTCGTTGAGCGCGGGATTAGAGTGCCGAAATTAAAAATTAAATCCTATATTAAGTCCAGGCTCCGGGAAAACGAATTTTGACCATTTATCATCCAACTGCCTAAACCCGTCCGGCAATTCTGTATGATAAGCACGATGTGTCATACATATTGATGGTTGAAAGAAAAATTTGTCTTTGAAGAGTTTGATATGATAACCAACACGGTATGAATTAAAAATCTGAAAACCATCATCAATTTTTTTGCCGTTGTCATTTGCAAAAACTTGCCAGGTAGGCATGACATCAAGTTGAGCATACAAACCTTTCCATAAAAATCGTGTATAAGACGTTGTTACGCCATACTCACGAACATACCCCGGAAATCTTTCTTCCGGCTTTTTGTAGGCCTTGTTGAAAAATGGGTGAATACCGTTTGGCCAGGCATATTTCCATGTTTTCGGAGCTAACGTAATGACATCTTTTCCGGTTATACGATAGCCGATATTGAGTTGAGCGAAGTTGGGCGGGTTTTCTTTATCAAGATTGCCGAATAGAACAAATAAAGAAGTTCCGACGAACCACCGTTTGTAAGTGGTATCTGTTTTAGCATATTGAGCTTTGAGGTGAAGCGTACTTGTCATTAATAAGACAAAACCCATGAACAATACTTTCTTTTGCATCTCTTATTTAATTGATGTTAAACGATGCTGCAAAAGTAGATTGGCATGGAATGACAACTCGTTCACCTAAGTTAAGAAACGAAGTTGATCTTTACTTCTTTTTCAGGATTCTTGCTTTTAGTCTGCTTAATGATTGAGGCTGAATACCCAGGTAACTTGCTAATTGGTGTTGCGGGACACGCTGAATAAGATCCGGTCTTTTTTGTAATAAATTCAAATATCGTTGTTCAGGCGAGGAAGTCTTGAACTCGTCAAAGACCATTTGTTGTTTAGCCAACAATTCTTCCGACAGCATTCTGCACATGACATCAAACTTTGGAAATTTACTGTTTACCTCTACCGACATATCGGTATTGGAAATCAGCAGAATACTGTCTTCAACACAACTAATGTAATAATCAGAAGGGGCTTTATTGATAACACAATGTGGTGTCAGTGCATCCAGTTCCGTGTAGAACGCTGTTGTTCTTTCCTCTCCGTCCAGGATGTAATAAACCCGAATACAGCCTTTTAAAACAAAATAACTGTCTTGTGTTTTTTGTCCTTCTTCGAGTAAAACCGTTCCTTTCTTTACGGTGTGGAACAGGTCTAACGAAAGTAATGCATTCTTCTCATCTTCTGTCAGAGAAACGTACTTCGATATAAAATCAAATAGTATATCTTTCATTGTTTTGTTGTTATTAGGGTATCGGTCTGTACTGATTGATAAGGCACCAACTCTCGCCTTGAAGCCCGGCCTCTACTCGACACTTCAACAACGTCCCCAGCGCATGTTCCAGGGACTTGCCCTCGTACATCGCTTTCAGGGTTTGTTCCTCGAAACTTTGGTAATCAAATTCTTCTTTTTTCACCTTTCATAATTGACTGTGTGAATTTGGTGAAAAGTTCCTGCTTTTTTCACCTGACACAGAATTCTGAACAGTCTCTTCACTTCACCCCGATTGATCGTTGAAATTATCGACCCTGACACAAAAATCTGAACACACCCTGGCACTCACGCATACCGCCGCCTGCGTTGGCTTTGCGGGTTGGGCTTGGCGGCGGTTGGCGTTGAGTGCATGGTTAGCGGCCACCTTACTTCTCCGTTATTTTGGTATTTTTCATCTTTTTCTTCTGGAATTAAAAGAGCCTATAGCCCCAAATAGACCACCTATGATAGTCGCAGAAAATAATACTATTGCAGGAACAATGGTTTCATAGTCTTTAGGGTTTGAGACGCAATAACCTATTTGAACAATAAACCCCAAAATAAATCCAACTACAAAACCACCACCTGCACCTAACAAGCCGCCACCAATTCCTTCTCCAACAGAAGCAGCATAATTTGCATTGTCTGCCCTTCGTCTTTCGTTTTCAAGATATTCAAGGTGATGTTGGTTCTCGTCCATATATTGCTGAACAACTGTCTTTAAATCAGCAACAACTTTAGGAAGTGTATCATTAAATCTTTTCTCGTTCGCCAAGAAGTCATATACTTTGAAATTGCCGCCATGAGTTTTTACATTAATTGCTGTTGCATTGTTTGCAAAATTCCATTGCGTTTCGTTTGTGATTTTACTTGTAAATGAGAATGACGGATTCCCCTGAATCATTGTCCCACCAGATTTATGATATTGCAACGAGTTTACAATTCCTATCATCTCAACAATTTTATTAAAGTATTTTGTTTGATTAGGATTCTTTTGCGGTTCACAATAATTCCAATTTCTAACTTTTTCAATCAAGTCAATAGCCTTTTTTGAAGTCAGATATGAATTCTTGTTGATTAGACTTTCTATTTTGTCTAAATAGTCAGAAGCATTGCTACCACTAATCTGCTGTTGTTTACACTTTAAGAAAAGTTGTCTAGCTTCGTCTGTTGATTCAGTTTGGAGTTTCGTTAGAAGATTTTGAATACTTGATTTAGGACAAAGGTCAAGGTCTGATAAAGTTTTGAGTGAATAATAACGATCTGTATTGATTACTCTTTCTAAAACTATTGCTGCTTGAGATTCATTATTATTAGCTGCGAGCGCTTTTGCTTGAGTAAACCCGGCTTCAATCATTTGAGGAACTAAACTAAAACCTTTGCCGGCAAGGTCGGCAGCTTCACTAAACTTACCTTGTATATAGCAACTCCGACCTGCAAATAAATATGCCTCGGCTGCTTGAATTTTTATTGAATCGGGAGTAGGACTTTGCGCTAATAAATTTCTGTCTATGTCACCTGTTAGGTAGTTTGTTGTAACACTTGCTCCAACATTACTTTCCGCCACTGCATATTTCGCAGCTTTCTTGAAATAATCTTCTGCTTTTTCCAATGCTAAATGCTTTGGAGAATACATGTAAATCAATCCAATTCTGTGTAATGCAAAGAAATCAGTAGACTCAATTTTTTCTGCTTTGAGTAGGTTGGTTAATGAATCGTTATAAAAGTCGTTATCAAATATTGCGTTCTTCAGAAACTTTATTCCCTGTTCAATATGGTATTGCCTCTCTTTCTGAATATCAGGAATCCTCAGCAGAAAGGCAATATTTCCCATTAGTAAATTTGTGATACGTTGTTGTTCAATAACAAGAGAAAGTTTCCAGTCAAGCATTGAGGCCATTTCATTAAGCTCGCTATTCAATCCATCAATACCATAAGAAATTTCTTGCAAATTGTCTGAAAGAAGTCCAAAGCCATTCTCTAAGGTTCCACAAATTGCATTTGTTGATTGCTGAATTACTGCAGATTGCTCCCTTGATGCTGACTTGATCATGTCGTCAATTTCTTGCGTTTGTCTTGAAACAATGCTTGAAAAATCTTTGGTCTGTTGTCCAACTGACTTTCGCAAGTCGTCAAAATATGCTTGGTTCTGAATGTATCTTTCCCATTGAGAGAAGTAGCTCTCGCTAGAATTTGTGTTGTAGTAAAATGTTGCCATGTCTTACTTTAGTTTTAACTTCCGCTGTCGGTTGGTGGTAGCACTGTCTTCATAGGATTGCCGCTAACGGCAGATTGTGAAATAAATCCCCACCATCAAGCCCGGCGGGGTTGTTCAATACCATGAGCGTCAGTGGCGCACCACACAACTGACAATGTATTGTATCTTGGATGCTCCACCTCCTGCGCCACGGTGCGCCAAGGGATGAAAATAGCGAAAAAACTACTCTGGAACCGGCTAATCAGCCCTGATACGCCCAAAATAGACACCAATCGGCGCAGGTTGTACACCGTCGTGATTAGCGCAAACTCACTCCCCACCTTCTCTTTCCCTCGAAGCAGGGTGTA
>JAEUUU010000096.1 GCA_016787345.1 Saprospiraceae bacterium
CTATTACCTGCTCGGTTCGGCCGTGGGACCACACCCTTACCCGGCCATGAACACCTTTTTTCAAAAAGTGGTGGGCGAGGAAATCCGCCGCCAGTGCCTTGCCGAAACCGGCCGGCTGCCCGATTACTGCGTGGCCTGCGTTGGCGGCGGCTCCAATGCGATGGGCATGTTTTTCGACTTTCTCGACGACGACGACGTGACGCTCATCGGGGTGGAAGCCGGCGGCAAGGGAACGGCTGCGGGGCAACATGCCGCCAAGGTGCTGCACGGCGAAGCGGGTATTTTCGAAGGTTATCACTCGTATTTTTTGCAGGACGGATCGGGCAACATCGCTTCAACACACTCGGTATCAGCGGGTTTGGACTATTGCGGCGTAAGCCCGATCCTGGCCTGGCTGGCCGATGCCGGCCGGGTGCAATTCGCCGTCGCTTCCGATACCGAGGCGCTGGCGGCGGTGCAGCGACTGGCCCAAACGGAGGGAATCATTCCAGCGCTCGAATCGGCGCACGCCTTCGCCCACGCTTTCCGGCTGGCGGCCGAATTGCCGCCCGAGGCCGTAGTGGTGATCAATGCTTCGGGGCGAGGGGAAAAGGACCTGTTTATCACCATGCGGCATTTTCAGGAAGAAAGCCTGCTGGCGTATGCCAATCACCTGCTGGCTAATCGAGATGCGCCATAATCCGGCGGCTGAGTTCTGCTTTGCCGGCGTATCCGCGGGCGTGGAAGACCAGCCGGCCCTCTTTATCAAACAGTAAAAAATAAGGGTATCCGCGCATGTTCAGCGCCTTGTACAAGTCCATGCCGATATCGACTACAATCTTGTCTTTGTCATGAATACTAGGAAAATTAAAAATCCGGTCGAATTGCTGCCTGGCGTTTGCACTGCTGCTTTCATACACGTAGTACACGTCGGCCTTGTGCCCGATGGACTGGTAAAAATCCGGCAGTTCTTTCATGGCCCGGATGCAGGGCGGACAGGTTTCGTTCCAGGTTTCCAGCAAAATATACCGGTCCGAACGGCCGGTCAGGGCGATCGTATCCAGGCCTTTGCCGATGAAAGAAAAACCCGACAGGTCAAGGGTCAGATTCAAGGTCGAATCGGTCGGTGAATCCGTTTCGGCGGTTTTTCGCGGCGCCGGATCGAATCTTTCCGTCAACGAAGCATGATCCTGCGCCCGCCAGTCGCCGAATAAAAAGACGGTGTAAAAAAGCGTCAAAAAGGAAAAGACAAAAAGGTTGGCCGGCCGGGCGAGGTCTTTCAATTTGGTCAGCCCCAGCAACAGGAACAACACGCCGATATTAACCGGATTAACGACATGGAGATAAAAAAACGCATAGTACCGGTCGTGCCCGAATTTGTTGTAAAAACGCCCGTAGGAAGTCGCATAAAACACAATCAGGTACACAGCCGGTAACAAAAGTGTGAGCAGTTTGTCGGCCGTTTTCAGATCGAAATTGCGCTCTTTTTGTAAAAAATAAACGCTCAGAAAAGTAAAGGCCAAACCCATCGCCGCCGTGTAGGCATTCGCTTTCTGGGCATCGAGAAAACAGGAGCCCCAGACAGTAATCAGGGCGAGACCGTACAACAGCAGCGTTATTTTCTTTTTCATTGGTTGAATAGATTTATTGATAAAAATGATAACAACGTATAAAGAAACCGGCGAAAAAATTCCGCTCATGGCCCACCTCGTGCTCGGCTATCCGACTTTGCAGGAAAGCCTGAAAACCGCCGAAGCATATGTCGCCGCAGGGGTGCAAATACTGGAACTCCAGATTCCTTTTTCCCATCCCACGGCCGACGGACCGGTGATCACGGCCGCCTGCCGGGAAGCAGCCCTGCAGCAGCACGTCACGGTAGCCGATTGCCTGAGCGCCATCCGCCACCTGCGCGAACGCCATCCGGAGCAGGAGATGATCGTGATGTCGTACCTCAACCGGGTGTTTGCCTACGGCGCGGAGCGTTTTGTCGCCGCCCTCGAAACGCTGAACATCCGGCATCTGATCGTCCCCGATTTGCCGGTCGACAGCGCGCTGGCCCATCGCATACGCGCTGCCGCAACGGGGCTGCAACTGGTTCCGGTACTCGCTGCCAACGCGAGCGACGAGCGCCTCGAAAAACTCCTGTCCGGCAACTTCGATTTCTTCTACCTGATGGCCGATTTCAAAATCACCGGATCGGATTTCAGTCTGCATCCCCGCCTGAGAACGATCATCACCCGTATCCGCGCTGCCCGGCCGGCTGCCCGCGTCGGTATCGGCTTCGGTATTTCGACGCCCGAACAGGCGCTGTTGGCCGCCCGCGAAGCCGACCTGGCCATCGTGGGTTCGGCGCTGATACGGGCCAGAGACGAAGGGCGCTTGGCGGAGGTTCTTGAGGGTTTTTGTAATTGAGGATTCGAGGATTCGAGGATGCGAGGATTTGAAAAAAGGGTTGTTGCTGCTCTCGAAAATGCTGTTGAAAGCGGAGCACGATATTTTTTACAATGGAGCTAAAAACAGCGGCGAAGCCGCCCCATCCTGTTCATCTTGTTTATCCTGTCTAAAAAATCTGTCTAAAAAAACCTGTCTAAAAAACCGGTTTGAAAAGTGCGAAAGCCGGAAAAAAATGCGCGCCGAGAACCGGAATATCCCGTTTTTTGTTTTCAGAAAAATTTGAAATCGGACAATGACTTTCGAAACCATATTTCCCCGTGAAAAACGCCCCCTGCTCATCGCCGGACCCTGTTCGGCCGAAACGGAAGAACAGGTGCTTGCCACCGCCCGCGGCCTGAAAGCGCAGGGCATTGATCTGTTCCGGGCGGGCATCTGGAAACCGCGCACCCGCCCGGGCGCTTTCGAGGGTATCGGGGTGCCGGGCCTGCCCTGGCTGCGACGGGTGAAAGAAGAAACCGGCCTGCGGGTCACGACCGAAGTCGCCAACGCCCAGCACGTGTACGAATGCCTCAAATACGGCGTCGACGTGCTCTGGATCGGCGCCCGCACGACCGTCAATCCTTTTTCCGTGCAGGAAATTGCCGACGCCCTGGCCGGAACCGATATCCCGGTGATGGTCAAAAATCCGGTCAATCCCGACTACAAACTCTGGGTTGGCGCACTCGAACGCCTGCACAAGGCCGGCCTGCGCCGCATAGCCGCCGTGCACCGCGGGTTTTCAAGCTATGGCGACTCCATTTACCGCAATGTGCCGCGCTGGCAAATGGCCATCGATTTGATGCAGGAATTCCCCGGTCTCGAAGTCATTTGCGACATCTCCCACATTTGCGGCCGCCGCGATATCCTGACCGAAACCGCGCAAAAAGCATTCGACCTCAATTTCGACGGGCTCATGGTGGAGGTGCATCCCACGCCCGATCAGGCCTGGAGCGACGCGGCCCAGCAAATCACGGCGGAGCAATTCGGCGACATGCTGCGCAAACTGGTTCTGCGCCCCACCACGACCGACGACCCCGATTTTCTCGTACAAATTGAAAACTACCGGGGCGAGCTCGACGACCTCGACGAAGAAATTATCCATCTCATCGCCCGCCGCATGATGCTGGTGCGCGAGATCGGGGCGGTTAAAAAAGCCAAAAACGTGGCGGTGCTCCAGCCCGAACGTTTCCGCGCCTTGCGCGAAGCCCTGCGCCGCCGGGGCGATAAAAGTGAATTGAGCCCCGAATTTATCACCCTTTTCCTCGAAGCCATCCATCAGGAAAGTATCAACCAACAGGAGCGCATTATGAATCCCGGCGCGGCGGAAAAGCGGCTCCCGGCGTCGTTTTTGTGGGAAAATGACTGAGGGGGCGGGGGGATTTTTTGAAATAAATTTTCACCCGGCGGGTGTTATCTCACCCAATTCACGCGATGGAAAATGTATGGATTCATCCGGAAGGACCGCTCATGTCGTTGCGGTAGTTGCAGCATTACACAACAGCCCCCCTTAATTGCTCCAAACGTTCCCGTTTCGCCGCGTCGCGGTAGAACAGGTTCATCGTCTCGAAAGGGATGATCTTGTTGTCGTCGGGACTGACGATATGCACGCAGGATTTTTTGATGGCGCGCACGTCGAAGTCCCAGGCATCGATGAAACGCATGATGATGATGCGAAACAGGTTTTCGTAGCCCAGGGAAGGCGCATGCACTTGCGGCAGGCAGCACATCAGGCTCTGGTTCAGTTCGTTGGTGGCGCATTCGACCGAGTTGCCGGTGCTGAACAGCTGGATCATGTGCTGGTGCAGGCGCTCGTCCTGTTCGTACACGATGGTATTGCGGGAGTTGTCGAGGATGTCCTGCGGGTTGATGAAACGGGTGAGCGGAAACACTTCGCCGTCGATTTTCAGGGCATAGGCCATGGCCAGCGCGTCGGGGTTGCAGGGCACGGGGATGAGGTCTTCCGGCTGGAAAATCCCGGTTTGATCGATGATCTGGCGGCGCACTTCGGTGAGCGTGATCCGGTCGGTGGCGGGGTTGAACCCTTCGAAGCGGCCGGCGGCTTGCGTGGGCTGGAAGGTGACGCCGCGAACGCATTTTTGCTGAAGCGCGAAGCGGATGATCTCGCCGATTTCGTCGTCGTTCATGCCTTTTTGAAGGGTGACGACGAGGGTAGTCGAGAGGTTGAAGCGGTTGAGGTTTTCGAGCGCGCGCATCCGGGTGTCGAGCAGGTTTTCGCCCCGGAGGCTTTCCAGCACGCCGGGTCGGAAGGAATCGAACTGCAGGTAAATTTCAAAATCAGGCATGTAGGAAGCGAGCCGCTCCGTAAAAACCGGGTCTTTGGCGATCCGGATGCCATTGGTATTCAGCATCAGGTGCCGGATGGGTTTGCGTTTGGCTATGTCGAGGATATCGAAAAACTGCGGATGCACCGTCGGTTCGCCCCCGCTGATCTGTACCACGTCGGGCTGGCCTTCGTTGGCCACAACGAGGTCGAGCATACGTTCGATTTCTTCCAGTGTGCGGTGCCGGCCGTGGTGCGGCGCCGATTCGGCGTAGCAGGTCGGGCAAGCCAGGTTGCAGCGGTCGGTCACCTCCACGATGGTCAGGCAGGAATGTTGTTCGTGGTCGGGGCAAAGTCCGCAATCGTACGGGCAACCGAAATGCGTACGGGTGTTGAATTTTTGGGGCATTTCGCTGCGCTTGGCGTAGTTGCGCGTGGTGCGGTAATAATCGGCATCGGTAGCGATCAGCACCTTGGAGGCGCCGTGCTCCGGACAACGTTTGAGCATGTAAACGTGCTGGTCCTCGATGATGATTTTGGCATCTACGCGGCGCAGACAATCGGGGCAAAGCGAGAGGGTAAAGTCGTAATAGATGTACGGACGTTCCATAGGGGAATGTGGGAATGTGCTAATGTGCTAATGAGGGAATGTGCTAATGTGCTAATGTGACGGCAATCTTTGGTCGGAAGGGATCGCCCTGCCGCTACTACCGGAGAAAAAACGAGCCGATGGTTTTCCGGTAATACATCAGGCCGGCCAGCGCAGCCATTTGAATGCTCGACAGTCCAAAGGGGAAATACCAGGCTGGTTTGAGCCATTCGGCGGCGAATCGCCAGACAAGGTAGGCAATCATGAATATTTTGAACCGCAGGCCGTCGGGCAGTTTGCCGCGTTTTTCCTGCCGGTAAATCAGCAAGGCGATGGCGCCCAGCATGAGGATTTCATACAAATTGACCGGATGTCTCGGTATCCCGTCACCAAAATCGACCGCCCAGGGCAATCCGGAAGGCAAACCCTGGGTGCCGTCGGGCAGTCCGGCCAGATGGCAGCCCAGTCGGCCGATCGACAGCGACAACAAAATAGGGTAGGTCATCAGGTCGCCGGAAGAGGCCGTGACGCCGAGCATTTTTTTGGTCCATTCCACGCCGAACAGCCCTCCCAGAAAGCCGCCCAGTACGGTTTTATTGGCCATGAAATAAGCCAGATCGAGCGAACTGCCCAGCGCTGCCGGCCGTTCGAGAATACCCAGCACATGGCTGCCCAGAAACGCGCCGGCCGCGGCGCCCAGCAGGATCCAGTTGCGGTGCTCGTCGCTGATGCGGTCGGTCGAGCGCCGCCGCAAACGGATATACAACTGATAACCGGCCGTGTAGGCCAGCATTTCGAACAACAGGTGGGCGTTCAGCCGGGCAGCGCCCAGGGTAATCTCCAGAGGATAGTGCATGGCGGCAGGCGGGGTCAGGGCAGCTCGCCCTCGGCGCGAACCAGTTCGACGATTTCCGCTTCTTCGGGGAGGAAAAGGGTGAGCCGCCCGGCATCGAGGCGGATGATCTGGGCATCCCATTTGCCGTATGGCGCCAGGGCATTGGGTTGCCAGATGTCGAGGCTCATGGTGGCAGGGAAATATTCGTAGTGCCTTTTTTCGGGAAACAAGACCAGGCCTTCGGAGGTCTTGTTATAAGCCGAAAGCGTGCTGTCGGGGAAAAACACGGCGAAATACGGCGTCCGGATCGCTTCGGCAATGCGGCGGGTTTCGGTGAGGCTGTCGAGTTCGGCCCAGCGCGCAAAGGCGCGGTTTTCACGGCGGTTCAGTTCGTTCCAGCGGGCGTCGTAGCCGTAAAATTGCCGGGCGCGTTCTTCGCGTACGTGTTCATACACCCGTCGGGCCTGGGCAAGGGCATCGCCCTTTTTATCTACCGGAATACCTTGTTCGGAATAGTTGACCACTTCCCAGCGGCCGAGCAGGGTAGGGGACGGCTGAACAGGGCGGCGACCCGACAAGGTAAATATGCCGCAAACGAACAACAACAGGCAGAGTTTCATGTCGAACGTGTTGGTAGAGTAGTTGCAGCAACAAGGTTAGGGCAAATTAGCAGAAGGAGGACCCGTCCGGGGCCGAAATTATTCCGCACCTCTGCGTCCAATAAAAACAACCGGGATTTTCCCTTAAAACAACTCCCCCTGTTCAGCAAACCGCACCGGATTTTCGTGGCGCAGCAAGGCCATTTTGGTATCCAGACCGTAAAAATAACCCCGCAGTTCGCCCGCTTTTCCGATCACGCGGTGACAAGGCACCACGACCGCCAGCGGGTTGTTGCGGTTGGCCAGCCCCACGGCGCGCACAGCGCTGGGGTGACCGATGCGCTCGGCGATGTCGGAGTACGAACAGGTTTTGCCGTAGGGGATTTCCAGTAAAGCCGACCACACCTGTTTGTGAAATTCCGGCGCTCCGCCCCAGTCGAGTTTCAGGTCGAAATAGCGCAAGGTGCCGGCAAAATAAGCCTCCATCTGGCGTTTGGCTTCAGCAACCGGATGCTCTTCGGGGATACCGGACTCGGGTTCGCCGGTTTTTTCACGCAGCAGCACGGAGCGCACACCCAGCGCGCTGCCGGTTATTTCAAACCAGCCGAAAGGAGAAGAAACCCAGGTTTTGTGCGTCGTCATGGTGAACAAAAATAGGTATTCGATGAGATAAGCGTCGCCCAATATTTTACCTGTAAAACCCGCTTCCTCAATCCAGATCCTCCCCGGCCAGTTGTCTTTCAAACAGTTCGGCGTAGTACCCGCGCCGGGCCATCAGTTCCTCGTGCGTACCCTCCTCGGCAATGCTGTGATCGTCGCCCAGCACGATAATCTTGTCGAATTCCAGCGCGCCGTAGATGCGGTGGGTGATAATCACGGCTGTTTTGCCGGCCAGTGCTGTATTGAGGTAGCCGATAATCTGGCTTTCGGTATTGGTATCCACGGCGGAGAGGCAATCGTCGAGCAGCACGATGTCGGGTTGTTTGGCGAAGGCCCGGGCGATGCTGACGCGTTGTTTTTGTCCGCCGGAAAGCGTCACGCCGCGTTCGCCGACGATGGTGTCGTAGCCTTTGGGCAGCGACATAATGTCGTCGTGTACGGCTGCGCTGCGGGCAAAATGTTCGGCCTGGGCGCGGGTGATGCCGTCTTGCCCGAAGGCGATATTGGCTTCCACGGTGTCGGAAAACAAGAACACGTCCTGTGGCACGTAGCCGATGCGGCGGCGCAGGTTGTGCAGGTCGAGTTGGCGCACGTCTTTGCCGTCGATCAGGATACGGCCCTCGCTGACGTCGTATAGCCGCACGAGCAGGTCGGCCACGGTCGTTTTGCCGCTGCCGGTGCGCCCGATGAGGGCCAGGCGCTGACCGGGTTGCACTTCAAACGAGACGTTGCGCAGGGCGGTGATACCGGTATCGGGATACACGAAACTGACCTTGTCGAAGCGGATATGCCCCCGGAGCGGTCTGGGGTCGTTCACCGGATTGGTGATGACGGGCTGCGTTTTCAGAAATTCATTGATCCGCTTTTGCGAAGCCGCTGCCTGCTGGGTCAGCGAAGAAATCCAGCCGATGGCCGTGACCGGCCAGGTGAGCATATTGATGTAAATGACAAACTGCGCAATCTTGCCCGGCGTGATGTTGCCAGCCACCACTTCGAGCCCGCCGACATACACCGTGAGAATGGTACTGGTACCGATCAGCAACATCATCAGTGGAAAAAACACGGCATCGACGCTGATGAGCCGGAGTGATTTTTGGCGGTAAATTTCGGTTTGATCGGCAAACCACGCGCCCATGGCTTTTTCCTGCGCATAACTTTTGACCACCCGGATGCCGCTGTACACCTCCTGCGCCGTGCTCGTCAGGGTAGCCAGTTGTTGCTGAATGGTTTCGCTGCGCTTGTTGATGATATTACTCACCCAATAAATCGAAATACTGAGCAGCGGCAGCGGTAGCAGCGACCAAAGTGTGAGGGTCAGGCTCACGTTGAGCATGGCGGAGATGGTGAGCACGAACAGAAAAATCAGGTCGAGCCCGTACAAAATCGTAGGCCCCAGGTACATCCGCACCTTGTTCACATCTTCCGAGATACGCGACATCAGGTCGCCGGTGCTGTGGCGTTTGTAAAAAGCCAGGTCGAGGGTTTCGTAATGGGAAAAAATTTCCTTGCGCAGGTCGTATTCGATCAAACGGCTCATGACAATGATCGACTGCCGCATCAAAAACATAAACAACCCCATGGCCAGGGCCAGTCCGATCACCTGCAGGCCAAACCAGCCGATCTGTGTACCCAATTCCCGATACGCCTCCGGATGCGCCGCAATACCCCCGGTTTCATTGTAGTGTTTGACGTTGAAAATCACCGTGTCCAGCGCTTCGCCAATCACCTGCGGCTGCCAGACCCGAAACCAGTTGACCAACCCGACAAACAGGATGCCCAGCAAAAAACGCCAGCGGTATTTCCAGAAAAATTTGTTGAGATATGCAAGGTGTTTCATAGCAAAGCAGGTGTTGGGTGTTGGGTTTTAGGTTTTGGGTTTTGGCAAAAGGGTTGCTGCTGCTCTCGGATATGGTTTTGGGTTTTAGGTTTTAGGTTTTTGGCAAAAGGGTTGTTACTGCTCTCGGATATGGTTTTGGGTTTTAGGTTTTAGGTTTTGGGTTTTTGGCAAAAGGGTTGTTACTGCTCTCGGATAGCGCTTCGGATTCGGTAAGTAATAATCTGCTGCTCGCCATGGTTTCCGAGAGCAGGAATACCCCTTTTGCCAAAACCCAAAACCCAACCCCCTTATTCGCATGGCCAAACATAATCCGACAGTGCATAGTTCTGGCCCTGGTACGAAAAATGCCACCATTCGGTACGGATGCCTTTGAAACCGGCTGCTTCGAGGGTTTCGCGGAGCAGGCGGCGGTTGGCGAGTACGGCGGCTGGCAGTTGGGTGTAGTCGTAGTGCGCCTCCTTTCCGAAAAAATCATAGGGTGTGCCCATGTCCAGTTCTTTGCCTTGCGCGTCGACGATGGTCAGGTCGACGGCAGCGCCGCGCGAGTGCATGGAGCCTTTGGCGGGCGGGGTGACGTAATCGGGGTTGGGCACCTTGTCCCACAACCGCTGCTGATAAGGCCGCGGCCGGTAACAATCGAACATTTTAAGGCCCATTTTTTTCTTTTGCAGGGCTTTGTGCGCCTTCACCAGCGCCTCGGCGGCTTCGGGGCGCAAGAGGCAAAGCGGGCAATCGTAAATCTGCGCCTTGGTAAAATTGTTGGTCGTGGCATAGCGAATATCCAGCCGGATCGTCGGGTCGAGCGCGACCACGTCGGTGAAGCCATTTTTCCCCGGACTGTTGGCCGCGGCCGGCCGGGCAGTTTTGGGAGGCTTGGTGGTATCGGGTGCGGCTTCTGCGGGCGTCAATGCCGACGGAGCGCTGGCTGTTTCCGGCTGTAGCGTATGTACGTTGCTCTGGCGGCAGGCCAGCAGAACGAGGAAAAGCAGGATGGAAATAAATTTAGACACAGGGTAAATTTTTGTGCAAAAGTATAAAGTAAAAGCTCGGCTCATTCGTCTCCTTTGTTTAGAACGAAAATGCCGGTTGTTGCGTTTATGCGGCATTCCTTTCGCCCTAATCGCATCCTCAATTCCTCGCATCCTCAAATTCTCACCAAAATAACCCCTATGCGCACGCTACTCTTCATGTCAGTTTTACTTTTCAAGGGCATCTTCGCTGCCGCGCAAGGCGCCCCTTACCCCGGCCAACCCGCCGCCGGTCCGGGCGGCGCTGAGTACCGCCATCGCGCCGTGGCATTTTTCGACCATGCCCAGCGCGCCGATGGCTACTGGCTTTTCGAACCCGCCGACCCGAAACCCGATTCGGCCGAAGTGGTGGTGTTTTTGCACGGATACGGCGCCTACAACCCCATGGCGTACGGCAAATGGATCAAACACCTCGTCGCCCGGGGCAATATCGTCATCTATCCGCGCTACCAGAAAAACCTGCTGCTGCCGGCGGCCGACCAGTTTCCCGCCAACGCCGCCAAAGGCATCCGCGATGCGCTGGCTGAATTGCGGAAAGAAGGCCGCGTACACCCGCGCACCGAACACGTCAGCTATATCGGCCATTCCTACGGTGGCGTGATCGCGGCCAACCTGGGCGTCAACTGGCAACAACACGACATCCCCAAACCCGCTTCCATGCTGCTCGCCGAACCCGGCTCCGGACCGCTCAAAGGCGCGCGACTGGCTAAATACGACGGCCTGCCCGCCGACCTGCAACTGGTCATCGTCGTCGGGGAAGACGACTACGTGGTGGGCCACGAATTCGGTTCGCTGGTGTTCCAAACCGCCGTCAACACCCCCCAGCGCAACCTCGTGTTGCAACGCCGCGACAGCCACGACCGCCGCTATATCTCGGCCTCGCACAACGAACCCTACTCCTACGACCTCGATTTTGATACCGGCGTGCGCAACTACACCGCCCGCCGGGTGCTCATGACCTCCCGGCTTAATGAAGTGGATTTCAACTGCTACTGGAAATTCGCCGATGCGATCATGGACTGTACCCGCCACGGCTGCTACGCCGAGTACGCCTTCGGCAATACCCCGCAGCAACGCCGCCTCGGGCACTGGCCCGACGGCCGGCCGATGAATGCCCTGGAAGTGATCGTCCCGGAACAATTGCAGGTCGTGGAGAAGCGGAGGATGATGGTGGAGGAAACGAAGTAAAAGGTTATTGTACGCGGAGGCGCACAATTCGGTAGAAAGGCCAGTTTGCAGGAACCGGGGCACGGGCCAACAGAAAAAACACCCAACTTCCCCCGATCTTTGTCAAAAAAAGAATGCCCGCAATCTTGTCCCCCGCCGACTATTTTGAAACCGTCCAGTCGCTGTTCCGCGCGCAGGGCGACCCCGAAATCGCGCCCTTCCAAATGGCTTACATGCGCAATCAGTTCGATTTTTTCGGGTTAAAAATGCCGGCCTGGACCGCCCTGGCCAAACAGGTGCATGCGGAGTACGGATTGCCCGACGGCGAAAATCTCGCGGCGCTCCTGCGCCTGTGTTTTACCGACAGCCACCGCGAAATGCATTACTTCGGGCTGCAAACCCTCGAAAAAGCCCTGAAAAAAGAAGGCCCCGGCGCTATCGACCTGCTCGAAGAACTCATTCTGACGCAGTCGTGGTGGGATACGGTCGACTGGATTGCCAAACTCGTCGGACTGCATTTCCGGCGCTACCCCGAGCTGATTCTGCCCGTCACGGAGCGCTGGATGGACAGCGGCGAAATGTGGCTGCAGCGCGTCTGTCTGATTTTTCAACTAAGTTACAAGGAAAAAACCGACCGCGAACTGTTGTTCCGCTACGTCCGCCGGGTGGCCGGGTCGAAGGAGTTTTTTTTGCAAAAAGGCGCCGGCTGGGCCCTGCGTCAGTATTCACGAACCGACCCTGCGGCAGTCGAGGCGTTCGTGGCAGGTGAAAAACTCGCGGCCCTGACCCGCCGGGAAGCCCTGCGGCTGATCTGGGCGGGGCGCTAATTTTTTCAGCACTCCTGTTTCAGCGCCAGGCGATTGATTTTGCCCGCGTCGTTTTTGGGCAAGGCGTCGAGAAAACGTACCTCGCGGGGTACTTTGAATTTAGCCAGTTTTTCGCGGCAAAAAGCCAGAATATCGGCTTCGCCGGCCGTTTGACCGGGTTTTAACACGACAAACACAAGGCCGGCCTCCCCCCATCGCTCGTCGGGTACGGGCACCACGGCGGCCTCTGCAACGGCGCTGTGGCCCAACAGTACCCGTTCGATCTCGGCGGGGTACACGTTTTCACCACCCGAGATGTACATGTTTTTCAAACGGTCGACGACGTACAGGTAGCCTTCTTCATCGCTGCGCACAAGGTCGCCGGTGCGAAACCATTCGCCCGAAAAAGCCGCGGCCGTAGCAGCAGGATTGCGCCAGTAACCGGGCGTGACCATCGGCCCCCGGAGCAGCAGCTCGCCGGGTTCGTTGGGCGGCAGCTCGCGACCGCTTTCATCCACGATGCGGATTTGGACGTAAAAATTGGGCCGGCCGATGCTGCCTTTTTTTCGCACGGCGTCGTTGTGGTGCAAGGAGGTCAGGTTGGGTCCAACCTCCGTCATGCCGTAGCCTTGCCGGACGGATACGCCTTTTCCGTGCCATTTTTCAATCAAAGGAACGGGCATAGGCTCGCCGCCCACGATGAGGTAGAGCAGGGAGCGCAGATCGGATTGGGCAAAAGCCGGCTCGTCGGCGAGCATTTTTAACATGGTGGGCACGCCCATAAAGATCGTGCATTGTTCCTCCGCCAATGCGCGAAGCACGGCCGGCGGGTCGAATTTTTTGAACAGGCAGGTGTAGCCGCCGTGGTGCAAAAATGGCGTCAGCAAAACATTCCAGCCGCCGGTGTGGAAAGGCGGCATGACGTTCAGCGTACGGCTTTCGCTGTTGACAATCAGCGACATAGCCGTATTGATGCTGTTCCAGAACAACATGCCGTGGGTGTAATACGCGCCTTTGGGGAAGCCCGTGGTGCCGGAGGTGTAGAGCAGAAAAACGGGGTGCTCGTCGTCCAGTTCGACGGCCGGAAAATCGGCGTCGTCGCGACTGGCGAGCCCGGGGTCGGCAAACGCAGCAAAAGCTTCCATCGTCCAGTGGTGGGGCGTAGCGGCATAGGCGGGCGCCGCTTCGATCGCCGCCTGGTATTTGGCCTCGGCGATCGCCAGCCGGGGCTCGGCATTGCGCAGGAGATAATCGAGTTCGGGGACGGCCAGCCGGTAGTTGAGGGGTACGAGTATAAACCCCAGTTTTTGGGCAGCGGCAAACAATACGACGTATTCCAGACAATTCTCCGCCAATACCGCCACACGGTCGCCCTTTTTTACCCCATAAACAGATTGCAGATGCCGCGCCAGGCGATTGCCCAGGCGGTTCAACTGGCCGTAGCTCAGGGTGCGGCCGGTTTCAAATTCTTTCAGTGCGGTTTTATCCGGGCTGTACAGGGCCCAGCGGGCAGTCCAATCGTATTGCATGAAATAGAATTTGGGAGGATTAGAGAAAAGGAAGGCAGGTTGGATTTCCGATATCCGATTACATGATTTGCGATTTGCGATTGGATGTTGGATTTATGATTGAAAACAACGCCCGATTAGCGTGCTGCTGGTTCAGTTGAATTTCCGATATTCGATTACATGATTTGCGAGTTGCGATTTGGATTCAGGATTTGTGATTGAAAGCAACGCCCGTATCCACCGACTCGCGTATTTCTGGTTCAAAGGTTTTCCTGTTATGTCAATTTTTAGGCAGTAAACGTTTTCTCAAATCACCAAATCCCCAATCCAAATCGCAACTCGCAAATCATGTAATCGCAACTCGCAAATCCCCCTCCCTTCTCATCCCCATCGAAACGCTGCGCTGGCAAAGGCCAGTCCGCCGCCCGAGCCGATAAAGAAGCACAGGTCGCCGGGTTTGATCCGGTTGTTTTCCCAGGCTTCGTTGAGTGCCATGGGAATACAGGCCGAGCCGGTGTAGCCGTAATGGTGCATGATGGTAGTCGCGCGTTCGCGGGGTATTTCGAGGCGGTCGAGGGTATCCCAGATGCTGTTGATATTGATTTGGGTAATGAAAAAATGTTGTACGTCGGCGGGTTTCACTCCGATCCTGGCGCAGAGGGCGCGGACCATATCGGACCAGGTTTCGGCATTGAGTTCGGGGGGAAATTTACGGACGAACTGGAGTTGGTGTTCGTGTCGCGACAGTACCCCGGCGTCGACAGGCTGGTGAGCGCCGCCGGCGTAGATGCCCATCCAGTCGGCATACTGGCCCATGGTGCGCAGTTCGCTGCCCAGGAAGCCGCCGCCCTTGTCGGCGCTTTCGGCGCGCAGTACGGCAGCGCCGGCGCCGTCGGCGAAGAGGGTGACGGTTTTTTTATCGCTCATGTTGAGGTGTTTGCTCATGGCATATCCGCCAATGACGAGCACGTGGCGGTAGCGTTCGTCGGCGCGGATGTATTTGGCGCCGATGTCGAGCGCGGTAACGAAGCCGGCGCAGGCAGTGTTGATATCGAAGGTGCCGGCGTTTTTGGCGCCCAGGCGGTGCTGCACGATGGCGGCAGTGGAGGGCGAAATATATTCGGGGGTATCGGTGGCCAGCACGATCAGATCAAGGTCGGCGGCGGCGATTCCCGCCCGGTCGAGCGCCTGCCGGGCCGCGCGTTCGCAGAGGTCGGCGGTCGACTCGTCGGGCGCGCACCAGCGGCGTTCGTAGATGTGGACGTTGGTGCGGAGCCAGGTATCGACGTCTTCGCCGAGCAAATCGTTGAAGTACTGGTTGGTGATCCTCCGTTCCGGGGCACTGGCGCCGACCGAAACGATGGCAGCATTTTGCATAAAAAGCGCGGGTTATCTTGTTGAGAAAAAGCGGAGGTGGCGCGGCATACGCCACCTCCCGAAGTATTCAACTTTGCACAGTATGAAGCTTGTAAATGAGGATTTGAGGATGCGGGGGTGAATTTTGACATTCTTTGCCCGCTCCGGTTAACGATTATTTGCGCCAGCTCGGCAAATTTACTTTCAGTTCGACCGAGTACAAGGGCTGGATGGCCGGAGAGGCAACGAACTCGCGCACGTCCTGATTGAGCACGTTGACCACCTGACCGGAGATGGTGTAGCGTTTGGCGAAGGTGTAGCCCACGCCCAGGTCGAGGTTGAAGAAGCCGCCCAGCGGGCCGTAGTTGAAGGAGGTGCCCACCCGTTTGTTTTCGATCACCGGCGAGCCGGCGTAGATGAGTTCCTCGTTGGTTTTGGCAGCGACGTTGATGCCCGAGAAGAAGTCGTACTGCGCTACCCAGCGACCGAATGCCGTGGCGAAAAAGTTGCCGCGGTTGTAGGTCAGGCCCAGGCCGATCTTGTGCTCCGGCGTGTTGATGGCGAGGTCGTTTTCGTCCACTTTGCCGTTGCGGTTGCCGTCGTTTTGCGGGTCGTTTTCATCGAGATCGAAGCCGAAGTAGGAGTAGTTGAGCGTACCGACGAGGCCATTGGCAATGCCCACGTTGAGGCCGAAATCGAAGCCGTAGGTATTGACCTGGCCGAAATTGACGTAGGTCAGCACCAGGTCGGCGCCGCGCTGGCCGTCGGGCATGGCAGTGGTGGCCGTGAGGTCGCTGATGTTCTGGTCGCCGCGTTTGATGGCGTAGCCGCGATAGCGCAGGATGTTGGGCGTCAGCGGGTTGTTGTCGTGGTCGACCAGTTCGCCGCGGTCGGTGGCGATATTGACCGAGGGGCTCAGGAAGTTGTCGGATACGTTGTAGTAGGCGTTGGCATCAAGGTAGATGCGTTTGCCGATCTGGGTTTTGTAGCCGAGTTCGACCGTCTGGATTTTTTCCACTTCGAGGGCGGCAACTTCGTATTCGTTGGTCACCTGACCGTTGGTCATATCAAATTCCCGTACGGTAAAGCCCTCGCCGTTGCCCAGCAACAGGCCGCCGAAGATGTTGGCGGAGAGATTGAGGATCGTGGGCGCAGCGATACCCTGTCCGTAAGTGAGGCGCAGGGCGCTGTTGTCGGTCGTGTACACGAGGGCGGCTTTGGGTATAAAGTTGAAGCCGTAGAGGTCGTGGTTGTCGGCACGGGCGGCGGCAACGGCGCGGAAGTGTTTGCCGAATTTGCGTTCCAGCTGGAGGTACCCGCCGAGCTGCGCGATTTCGATCTCGCCGTTCTGATCGAGCAGGTAAGTGCCGTTGCTGTTGGCTACGTCGCGCTGGTATTGCGCCCCGACGATGAAGTCGAAAATATTGCCCAGGCTGTTGTTGTACTGTACTTCGGCGTTGAGGCGGTTCGATTTATCCTGAAACAGGGCGCCGCGCGGGAAAGTCAGGCCAGTGGTATCGGTAAGTTTGACATATTGGTAGCTCAGCGAATTGGCGCGCGCCACCTCTTCGGAGAACCCGGCATTTTTATACGACCAGTAATTGACCGTGCGGCGGTTCATGGCGTAGGTCGAGTCGGTGCTGCTGAGGGTGTAATACACGTTGGCGAAGAAACGCGGCGACACGTAGCGGCCCTGGAACCAGTGTACCTGCCAGTCGCGAATCTGGTTGCGGCCGGCGTTGGTATTGCCGATGTTGTTGCTGTTGGAGCCGCCGTAGCCGAGAATCACGTCGGAGCGGTCGTTGACGCTGTAGTACAGCTGGGCTTCGCCGCGCAGCGAATTGAAATCGCGGTCGAGCAGGTATTCCGGATACGCCGCGGCGCCGGAGTAGACCGTGTCGGTAAAGTCGAATTCGGTGCCCTGGGTGTATTCGCCGCTGAGTTTGAACGCAAACTTGTCGTTGATCTTCATGGCGTGGCGCAGGCGGCCGGTGAGCACGTTCTGGTTGCCGGCGCCCAGGGCGATGGTTGTGCCTTCGGAGCTGCGCGGGTCTTTGGTGATCGTATTAATCAGGCCGTTGTGGGCGTTGGGGCCGTAAAGCGCGGAGGAGGGGCCGAGGATGACCTCGATACGGTCGATGTCTTCTTTCACCGTGGTGCTCAGGGCGCCCAGCGGGAGGCCTGTGGCGATGAGCGACGAGAAGCGGTTGTCGTTGATTTGCAGGTTTTTGGGATTAAATGCGCTGTTGAAGCCGCGTGCATTGACCCCGATGCCGAGCACGCCGGAGCGCACGTAGTCGAGCCCTTTCTGGCGGCCCAGCAATTCGGCCACGTTGAACGAGGGCAACTCGCTGATGGCCTTGGAATTGACCACCTGAATGGTCGCCGGCGCATTGGTGCGCTTTTCCGCCCGGCGCGACGCCGATACGACAATCTCACTGCCCTGGATACCCGAGGGCTCGAGCGCCACGTCGACCGAAGCGGTCTGGCCGGAAATAACCCGGACGGACACCGTGGCCGTCTGGTACCCGACGTACGAGACGAGCAGTTGCTGCTCGCCCGCCGGCGAGGATACGGTGAACATACCGTCGGCATTGGTCGATGTGCCGCCGGTTGCGCCTTCAACCACAACCGTGGCGCCGGCCAAGCCTTCACCGGAGGCCGAATCGGTGACTTTTCCGGTGATAGCGCCGCGCTGGGCGCTCGCATACAAGGCCAGCAGCGCAAAAAGCAGGGTGGTAAATGTCTTTTTCATACAAGAGGAACAAGGATTGAGTTGAGCAATGAGTGCGAACTGTTTTTTAATGAAGGAACTCTGTAATAGCCCGGTTGGTCTCGGCGGCTTTTTCCCAATGCACGAAGTGCCCGCATTCGGGAAAAGTGCGCAACTGACTGCCCGGAATGGCCGCCTGTGCGGACTGGGCGATTTGAAGCGTGTTTTGAGTCGGGTGTAAAATGCGGTTGGGGATCAGCGCGTCATTTTCCCCGTAAAGGATGAGCACGGGTAAGGTTATTTCGGACAAACGGGCGGCCACGGGTTCGTTCAGCATGCCCATGACGCATTGGGGAATCATGCGGCACCAGTCGTCGTACGCCGGCGAAGCGCGCAGCGTCATGCGGTCGGCGATCATAAATTCCGCATCGCCGGGCCAGCGGTAGAAATTCAGTTCAAAATTGCGGCGGATCTGCTCCGGCGGCGTGTTTTTGACCACCTCGGGGGTGTACACCGCGCCAAACCACAGTTTTTCGGCCTCCGTAAACGTTTCAATGCCGGCAGGGGCGATCAGCACCAGTTTTTCGACCCTCGGAGCGCCTTTCAACACCAGGGTCAGCGCCACCTGGCCGCCCATCGAATGGCCCACCAGCACGACGTTTTGCAGGTCGAGGGCATCGAGCAGGGCATTTACCTGCGCGGCGAAAAACGACATGCCGTAAGCGTAATCGCCCAGCGACGAACGGCCGTAACCCGGCAGGTCGAGGGCAATGCAGCGGTATTGGCCGCTCAGCGAATCGACGTTTTTCTCCCAGGCTTTGAGGTTGCTGCCCAGGCCGTGAATAAACACCAGCGTGCGGGCGCCACTGCCGCGGTCGATGTATGCCATTTCAACCCCGCCGGGCAGGGCGATTTTTTTCAGATCGGCCGGATAGGCGACGTCGTTCATGGGAGAAGCGGTTTGTGCGTCAATTTTTGCCCCAAAAGCTGCCAGCAGCAGCAGCAGGGAAAGGATCGGTTTTTTCATGACTGCTTGTTTTTCAGGAAAAAATAAGCGCCCAGCCCGAGCGCCAGCGAGGCGCAAATCGCCAGGGCGCCTGCCACCGCAGGGTTGCGCACCGCGCCGCTGGTGTAGGGCGTGAGCCCGCCGTAATACACGGAGAAATGGACTGCAAAAGCGGTGATCGATGCGACAAAGGCAGTCTGCCGGGTAGCTTTGGGCAAATAGATACCGAACAACACCGGCACGAATGCCGCCGAGAAAAAGGCATAAACACCGTTTTGAGCGAGAATACCCACGCTCAGGTTGGGATGTATCAGTTGCTGGTAACTCCACAGAGCCGATACGACCGCGAGGCCGACGATGACCAGTTTGTTGAGCCGCGCGATGCGTTTTGCGCGCTCTTCGCCCTCGCCCAAAGCCCGGCCGGCCAGGGGAGCGATCAGATCGGAGGTAATTGTGGTGGAAACGGATTGGATGAGGCCTTCCAGCGTCGAAAGCCCGGCAGACAACAAGCCCAGGATGACCAGCAGCCCGGCGCCGAGCGGGAACACCCGCACCACGTAGGCCGGTATAATGCCGTCCATTTTGAGCGGAACGCCGTCGGCTGTCAGATCGGGGAACTGCAGGCGGGCGTAAAACCCGACAAACAACACGGCAAAAAACACGAGCTCGGCGCCGATGCCCACGAGCAGGTATTTGGTCACGTCGCGCTCGTCGCGCAGCAGCAGCGAGCGGGTGATGATGTGCGGCTGGCAAACAATGGCCACCCCGATGATAAAATTGCAAAAACCGACCTCGAACCAGTCGCGGAACAGCGGACTGGCGGGATTGACCGGCGCCGTGAGATGGGGGTCGAGCGCCGCCAGTTTTTGCCAGAAGGCATCCATGCCCCCGCTAAGGTGATCCCAGCCTGAAGCCAGCATGATTACCGCGACGATGAGCATCAGTACCGCCTGGATAGTGTTGGTGTACACCATCGAATTGGCGCCGCCAAACATCATGTAGCCAAATACAAAACCGACCACGCCGAGCAATACCGGCAACTCGCCGACGCCCAGCGCAGGAGCGATTACCTTGGTCAGTCCCACGCAAATAAGGACGATAAACGTGATCAGCAGCACCGACAAAACGGCAAACCAAAGCGCCAGTGCCTTGCTGTCGTAGCGTTGGCCCATCCATTGCGACAGGGTGAGCGCCTTGACCGAGGAGCCGTAGCGACGGAAACTGCGCGTCAGCACCACCAGCGAAATGATCAGGCCCAGCGGCAGCACCAGCGACATGGCCACGAAAGCGCTCCAGCCGTACAGGGCCACAAATCCGGGGTTGATGACAAAAGTCGCGGCGCTCGTGACGCCGGCGGCCAGCGACAAGCCCACCGCCACGGCCGGAAAGCCCTTGCTGCCGAGCGCATAGTCCGACAAGGACTTCGTGCGGCGCGCGGCGCGGATCACAAAGAACAGAATCAGCGCGGCGTAAGCAGCCAGTAAAACGGCAGTTGCCAAAGACCATTCAGAGGAGTTCATCAGCCCGTTGTGGAAGCCCCGGTTTTGTCCGAAAGCCCGGCTAATGTATTGGGCGCTTTCACGCCGTTCACTCGTTTTGAAAAAGCCGGCAGATATTTTACAGGCTGGACTTTTCGCGAATTTGAAATGGGCTTTTCACTAAAAGAGCAGAAATAAATTTTCAATATTTAAAAACAAAAGCCTGACAATCAAAGGTTTTTAAAAAATCGGCAAAAGCGTCGTTGGCAAAAATTATTATTTGCAAATACCCGGTTGACCAAGCATTTTTTTTGAAAGTCAAAACCGCGCCGCCGCGGTTGGCTGCCGCTCTACTTTTGCCCCGAACAAAAAATAAACGACACATGACGAACCGACTCTCCGGCCGCACGGCCGTTGTCACCGGCGGCGCCAGCGGTATTGGCCGCGCCACGGTTTTGCGATTTTTGCAGGAAGGCGCCCGGGTAGCGATCTGGGACGTACAGGCCGATCGCGGCCGCGCGCTCGAAGCCGAATGTCGGGCGCAGGGCCTGCCCGCCCGCTTTTTCGAGGTCAATACTACCGATGCCGCGGCCGTACACGAGGCCGCCCGGCTGACGCACGAAGCCTTCGGCAGCCTGGATATTCTGGTCAATAACGCGGGCATCACGCGCGATTCCACCCTCAAAAAAATGAGCCCCGAACAATGGGACCTCGTCATCGCCGTCAACCTCACCGGCGTATTTCACTGTACCCATGCCGCCTACCCGTACATGGAAGCCGGCGGCTGGGGGCGCGTGCTCACAGCCGCCTCAGTGGTGGGGCTATACGGCAATTTCGGCCAAACCAACTACGCCGCTACCAAAGGCGGGGTGATCGCCATGACCAAGGTGTGGGCCAAGGAATTCGGCCGCAAAGGCATCACCGCCAATGCCGTCGCCCCGGGCTTTATCCGCACCGAAATGACCGATATGCTGCCCGAAAACGTACTCAAAACCATGCAGGAAAAAGCCCCCGCCAACCGCCTCGGCACCGTCGAGGAGGTCGCCGCCGCCTATGCCTTCCTCGCCTCCGACGAAGCCGCCTTCATCAACGGCGCCGTGTTGAGCGTGGACGGAGGACTGACGTTGTGATTGGACGATTGGGCGATTGAACGATTGGACGATTGAACGATTGGACGATTGAACGATTGGGCGATTGAACGATTGAACGATTGAACGATTGAACGATTGGACGATTGAACGATTGAACGATTGGCCTCCCCCAACCCCTCCACAGGAGGGGAGCGGATCGGAAGGCATTTTTGATTGATTTTCACAGATCTGTAATTGGTTTGTAGAGCCTCTTCTTTCAAATTGAGTCCATTAAACCAGAATCGTCCTTTGCGATCGAGTCACACCAATCGTTCAATCGCCCAATCGTTCAATCGTTCAATCGTTCAATCGTTCAATCGCCCAATCGTCCAATCCTCCAATCGTCTTATCTTCGGCCCATGCGCAGCAAATTGCAAAAATTTACTGACTTCGCCGGAAGACTCCTGCCGCACGAGACGGGTTATCTGATTGATATACAGCATTTTGACGACAAGGTCAAACTGGCCGTCCTGCAACGCGCCGACCACAACTGCCGGCGGCCGGATGCATTTATTGCCTTCGATGAGGGTATCGACAAGCGCAAATATTCCAACCTGAAACAGTGGATGATCGAACGCCTGCGCGCCATCGACGTCGATGAACAACACGCCTGGCTGCTGGAGGTGGAACGCCAGATCGAAACCGACCGCATTACCCCGGAAGCCGAAGCCCGGTTGCTCGACCTGCTGGCCGGGGCCTCGCCCCCGGATTTTCATTTTGTCAAACTCTACGAACTTGCCCGCTACTACCGCCATTTTCTGCTGATCCGCATGCGCTACGCCGACCACCGGACGGTTGAAGAGTTCCTCGAACGGCATCGGAGCGCTTACGAACGCGCCGTCGAGGTGCGGGAACAATTGCACCGTGCCACCCTCGATATCGTACGGCAATACTCCGGCGAGGGCGTCCAGAGCCTGCACTGGGAAAACTGGCTCAACAACGTGTTTTACGACGAAGCGCTCGACGGATGGAACCGCTACATGGCCCTCGTCCGACTGACGTTCATCTACTACAATTACCGGAATTTTGAACCGCTGCGCGAGAAATACGACTATCAGGACGCTCTTTTTCGCAAAGGACAGTACTACTCCAGCCGCCTGCTGACCAATTACTACGGCAACCGCCTTTTGCTGCACATCCGCTTTCAGGAATTCGACGAAGCGGAGTACTACGGCTACCTTTCCATCCGGGTCAAAACCGCCGATTATATCCACTACGTCAACAACTTGTGCACGGTGCTGCTGCGCCGGAAAAAATACGCCGAGGCGCTGGCCGTCATGAAAACTGCTTTGCCGGAAAGTAAAACCACGCACAGCTTCCACAACAAAATCGGCTTCGTAGCCGCCTACCTCCGTTGCCTCAATTATACGGGCCAGCACCGCGCCGCCGAAAACTACGCCGAGACCTACCTGCGAGCCTACCGCCGCGAAATCTTCGAGCACCGGTGGCATGCCTTTTTCACCGCCTACATCGACACGCTTTTGGCCCAAAAAAACTACGCCAAAGCCTTGCGGGTGATCGAAAAGAACAAACTGCTGGAACACGACGCCCATCACCGTGATAAATCGTACTACCTGCCGGCCATCCCTTGCTACCACGCGCTTTCTGCTTACAAAACCGGACGCCTCACCCATTCTGACCTGAAAAACGCCTGCAAAAGCGCCGGTTTTGCCACGCCCTCGGAAAAAAACCATCAGGCCGCCGAACTGAGCCAAACCCTGCGGCAACACGTACCCGATATTTTTTGAGCAGATAAAAAAGACAGGAGCCGGACCTGCGGGGTCCGGCTCCTGTCTTTTTGCCCGTTTATCGGGCGGCAATGTGGTGAGGGCTGTGGTAGTGTAGCCTAAAATTACAACTGGGTTTTCAGCGACCAGGCTTTGCGGCCGAGGTAAATCAACGCCAGTACCAAAGTGTAGGAAAGAGTGGCAGTCATAATAAGCAGATCGGTTGGTAATTGTTTTGCCCGGACCACTTTTGGCCCAAGACGGTTATGAGACGAGGGGAAAACGCACAGGGGTTGCAGAACGCTGCCGGCTTTTGAAATATTTTTTAAAAATTTTTCCCGCCCTCCCGTCTTCAAAAAGCGGCGCAAAAGTAGCACGATTTCGCTTGAAAAACGGCCGGCAATAAAAAACGGCCGCGGGCAAGCCCGCGACCGTCCGTCGGATTCTGCGACTCAGCGCATTTTTTTAAGGTTGATGAGGGTTGATGAGGTTTATAAGGTTGATAAAAGGAGGGTGGGGGCTCCCGATTTTAACATGGTGAAAAGAGCAAAAATACCGGGAGCATCCACCCTTCTTTTATCAACCTCATAAACCTCATAAACCTCATAAACCTCATAAACCCTGTAAACCCTCATCAACCCTTATTCCGCAACAACAACCTTCGCATACCCAGCCAGGCCTTCTGAGGACTGGATTTCGAGTAGATACACGCCGCCGGGCAATCCGTTGCGGCGCAGGGTGAATGCAGGAGCAGTCGTTGATTCCTGTCGTACCAGGCGGCCGTTGATGTCGAACAGGCGCATGGTCAGGGGCGACCCGAGGGGCAGGCCCGTGATTTCGATCCGGGCTTCGTTGTTCATCGGGTGCGGAGCAATGAGCAGGTCGATACCGGGTTGAGCGGGTCGCCAACCGATTACGGTGAAGTTTTCGCCGATGCGGTGCCAGGTCGTATTGGTAATCACCGGCAAATTGTAATCGAAATAGATGCCCGCGCTGTTGTAAATATCGCTTTCCAGCGGCACGTCGGGGTAATGGCGGATGCCGAACTTCACAAAACCGTGGGAAGCCGGTTCGTTCACATTGCTGTCGGGCAACAGGATATCTTCGAAAGTAAACTGCACGATGCCCTCGCCGTACAATTCAAATCGATAGGGATGGCTGCTGGCGCCGGGTTCGATGCTCGTCGGGTCGAGAAAGGCCGACAAAGTATCGCGGATAACCACGGTAAAAGCTGTGTCGGTGCCGGTATTCTGGAAGCGAATGAGGTATTCGAGCGGTGTGCCGGGTTTGATGTAGTGCGCTGGGCCGTAGCCGGTCGGGAAGCCCTGTTTGTCGTTCGGGTCGAAAGAACCCACGTTGGCGGTGCAATCGATATCGAGCCAGGGCGCGGCATCGCCATCGGGAAACATCAGTACAAAACCGGTCGAAAACGGTCCGCCGCCGGTCACACAACCTTCCACCCAGGCCGTCGGAGTGGCCGGATACGTTGGGTGGAAAGGCTCCTGGTTGGCGATCAGTCGCCAGGTAGCGCCGTTGGCCGGGAAGCCGATTTCGTACTGGGCGCCGACGTTCAGCGGCGGCGCGTTGATGTCGAGGTACATGATCGCATCCTCGATCACCACGTATTCAAGCGGTACGCTCATGTTGGCAGTGCCCACGTTCCGGATGGAAAATTTCACAGAATCCTGATCGCATTCCGCCATCACCTCCACGCTGGCGCCTTGCCAGTTGTCGATCTCTGTACACAAGGTATCGGGATAAATATGGGCCTCGGTGCAATGCACCTGCCCCAGCACGGCATCGCAACTGACCTCTACTTGCAACTGGAAGGCCCCGCAGTCGCCCGGCGCCACATCAGCCAGCGGGAAACGGAATACGTTGTTGCCGAGGCTGGTATAGGGGACGGGGCCGTTGATCAATTCCAGCAAGGGATCAAGCGCAACGTCCACATAGGCGTCTTCGGCCGTTATGGTGCCTTCGTTGCACCAGGAAACGGTGTAGTAGTTGTTGTCGAAACAACGGCGCAGCAGGGGCGTGGCGATGCTCACCCGCATCAGCGGGCAATCGACCAGCGGGTTGACCGGAAAATCGGCCGTCGCCGTATCGCCGATAGCCAGCGCCCCGGTACCGAGGCTTGCCGCGCAGGGCATCCAGACGGCGGTATCGGGTACGCTGAGACTCACACTGTAAGTGCCCGGAAACACCGAAATGTCGTAGAACCCGGCCGTATCGGTGACGCCATAAAAGGTGCTGTTGCCATCGGTAGCCGTCACGATCCAGTTGGCCAGACCCTGCTCGGAGGCCGTGTAAAGACAGTTTTCATCGCTGTCGCGAAATACCTGGCCGCGGATGAAGGCGCAGAGGTCGGCATTGACTTCGAGAAAAGTATCCAGCGTTACCGAACATCCGCTGGCATCCACAACGGTCATGCTGTAAAGGCCCGATTCGGTCGCCGTGATCCAGTTGCCGTTGGGCGTGAAGGGCACGCCGTTGAAACTGGCCATGTACAGGTAAGGCGGCGTGCCGCCGGAGGGCAGGGCATACCAGACCTGTTCGTCGCAGTTGAGCAGTTCCGGTTCCCAATTGACCGACAGGACAGGCCCGACGACGATTGTCAGCGCGGGCAAACAAGCAATGGTGGAACAGCCGGTAGCATCGGTAATCGTGATGCAAATATCCTGAGTCGGGTTGCTGGTCACCGGATACACATTGGCCGTACTGCCATTGTCCCACAGGTACGACAGCGGCGGCACAAAACCCGGCGGCGGCAAAACACCCAGGAAAATCGTATCGCCGCACTCGACCGTGCCGACACCGATGCCCGCCTCGATCTCCGATTCCACCTGCACGGCTATCGAATTGAAGCACTGGTTGAGCGTATCCGTCACCTTCAAAATGTAGTTGCCGGGTACGTTGACCTCCGGATTCAGTTCCGACGACACGAAGCCGCCCGGCCCCGTCCACTCCACCGTGAAGCCCTGCGACGGAAACGTCACCACGCCGGGCAGGGTGGTCGAAGGATTGTCGCAGGAGATCGGGTCCGGAGCGCCTGCAATAGTTATTTGCGGAAAAGAGACATCCTGGGTGACGATGGCGCAATCCTGCGCCGTGCAGCCGAACTGATTGGTTACCACGACACAATACTGCCCCGGCGCCGTAACGGTCGCAACTGCGCCGGTAAATACCCAGCCGCCGGGGCTGCCGTTCCAGGCAAAATTGACGCCCGGATCGGGACTGGAAGCCGCGAGCAGCGCGATGGGGTTGGCGCAGGTCAGCACCGCGTTGTCGGGCTGAATATCGACCTGCGGCAGATCGTGGTAGGTGACCGTCTGGATGGGCCCCACCGACAGGCAGGGATCGCCGAGGTCGACGCCGCCCGAGCCATTGTTGTTGCCAGCGATCGGCGCGATGTGTACCGGCGAATTGGCCGCGAACGCCGGATCGAAGGGCAAACTGACCGTGGGCTGCATACCCGGCGGGCTCAGCGCCAGAATAGTACCGCTCAGCGGGTCGGCGCCGGTAAACACGACCATTTGGCGTACGTCGTCGCCGTCGAGCACCGCATCGCTGTTGAGGATGGCCAGAATGTTGCCTTCGCCGCACACCGTAGCGGCAAAGGACTGAATGGTGCCCGCCGAGGTGGTGCATTGGGCCGAAAGCGAGGGCAGGGCGACCAGGCCCAGCAGGGCGATACATAAGGTGAGTATGATTCTTGTCATGGCGAAAAAGGTTTTCGTTCACAGTAGAAGACGAGACAAAACTCAGGTTCGCGGCCCGGAGTAACAAAGACATTTTTCAGAATTTGTAGCATTTTATACTTTTAAATTTTAGTATAAGTTATTGATTATAAATTTTTTGAAAAAATATTTGTATTTTGAATCGGCGAAAATGCAACTTGCGGCATCTTGAAATAACGTATGGAAAGAACACTGCTCTACGAAGCTTTCGCCAGTCTCGGTAAATCCGAACGCCGGGAGTTCGGCAAGTTTGTCCGTTCGCCTTTTTTCAATCAGAAGGCGCACCCGACGGCGCTCTACGAATACCTCTGCGATTGCCTCGACGGGCGCCGGCAACCGGTTGCGGCCGAAGCGTTTTCGCGCCTCTGGCCCGGCCAGTCTTACGACGATCAGCGCATGCGCCTGGCCAACAGCGAACTGCTGGGCCTGCTGGAGCACTTCTGGATGTATCAGGAAAAATTCCGCGATTATGACCGCGCCAAAATCCGCCTGGCGGCCGCCTACCGCAAACGCAACCTGCCCAAACACTTTCAAATCACCCTGCGCGAAGCCCGCAACGCCCGCGAACGGCAGCCTTTCCGGCACGCGGAGTTTTACCACGACCTGAACCTGATCGAATGGGAGCAATACCAGTTTGCCACCGCCTCCAAACGCACCGAGCATTTCAACCTCCAGGAAATGTCGGACCTGATGGACGCCGAATTTGCCGCCCGCAAACTGCGGCACGTGTGCTTTTCGCTCTCCCACCAGGCGGTATACAAAACGGATTACCGGTTTCATTTGCTCGACGCCGTTCTGGACTACGTGCAGGCTGGCAACCAGCTCGATACGCCCGCGCTGGCGCTGTATTACCACTGCTATCGCTTCCTGACCAATCCCGCCGACGAGGCGCATTTTTTTCTTTTTAAACAAAAACTTTTCGCGCATTCGGCGGCTTTCCCGCAGGACGAGTTGCGCATTCTTTACCTCTTCGCGCTCAATTTCGGCATCAAAAAGTGCAACGAACTGGTGCAGCCTTATTTCCGCGAAACCCTCGACTTGTACAAAAGCGCCCTCGATCTCGACCTCTTGCTCGAAAACGGCCTGCTCTCCCGCTTTGCCTACAACAACATCGTGGCCGCTGCCCTGCGCGCAGGCGAGACGGCCTGGGCCGAAGACTTCATCCACCGATACCGCAATTTTCTGGAAAAAAAATACCGCGACGTAACCCACAGCCTCAATCTGGCCCGTGTGGCCTATACCCGCCGCGACTACAAAACCGCGCTCCTGCACCTGCAGCGGGCCGATTACAAAGACCTGATCAACAACCTGATCGCCAAAACCCTGCAACTCAAGATCTTTTACGAACTGGGTGAGTACGACCTGCTCGAAAGCCACCTGGCGAGTATGAGAACCTACATCCGTCGCCAGGCAGCCATCGGGTATCACCGCACCAACTACCTCAATATCGTGCGCTATACCCAGCAATTGCTTCAGATCAATCCGAACAACACCACCCTTTTGTCACAACTGCGCCAGCAAATTGAAAACGAGCCCGTTCTGACGGAGCGGGAATGGCTGCTCGAACAGTCGGCCTATTGATCAGCGTTTGGGAAGAATCAGCCAGAGCCGGCCGTACTGATTGATGCGGCGGGCATCGTCGAGGGCTTTATCGCCCACCCCGCAATACAGGTCGATGCGTTTGGTGGTCAGGATGGCCCCGCCGCGATCCTGTGCAAACACGTAGCGATACGTGTAGCCTTTCAGATGGCCGGCGCGGTCGAGATCGGGCAGTTCGGCCAGGAGAGTCGCCCCGAGCGGGATGTAGCGCGTATCGACGGCGATGGAATAACCGGGCGTCAGCGGGAAAAAACCGGCGCCGAGTACCTGGGTTTCGTCGATTTTTTGAAAAAACACGTAGGAGCCATCGGCGCCCGGCGCCGAACCGCCGAAGCCGAGGTAATCGCGGGAACCGTCGGGGAATTCGACCATACAGGAGCCCTGGAGTTGGGCGTTGCGCACGGCCTTCCGGCTGCTGAGCCAGGCCAGCGCCAGTCCGCTGTTGTCGAGCGCCCCGGCTTCGATCGCCGAAGTACTGGGCAGGCTCGGGTCGCCGCTGGGCTTTCGCAGCAAGGGGTATTGGTAGGGCCCCGATCGGGTACGACTGGCTTTTACCACCGGGGTATAATAGCCGGTGACGCGTACACGATCGCTCTTCAGGTCGGTGTTGACGCGGTAAAAGTCAAAATGTTCGGGCAACAAAAAAGGAGGCAGGAACTGGATCGACTGGAGGAGCAACAAAGTCTGTTGCATTTCTTTTTTGGTGATGCCGGCAACAGGCACACGCGGCACGTCGGGGCGTTTGAGGTATTCGTACTGGTGTTCGAGCGCGACGTACATGCCCGCATTAAAAGGTACCAGCGGCAGGGTATCGGGTTGCGCCAGTACGAGCACCGAATTTTTGACTTTTCGCGGCGGCGGAGGGGGCGCTTTTCGCACAGAAGTGTCTACCACGATGCGGTCGATCTCGGAATCGGCCGCGGCTTCGGATGGCAAAACGGTCTCGCAGGATGCCTGAAATAGCAAGATAGCGGCCAAAAAGCCGGGCAGGCAATACCGCAAATACTGTTTTTCCAGAGGCATGAGACAGGGGGATGTCGGATGCGAAACGAATTTCGTTTTGACAAATGTAGAAAGCAACGGCCACATTGTACCCGAAGCACCGACATTTGCATCCGGATTTTTCCGGCACCTTTTTTGAAACAAGGCTGTGTCGGCGCCATCCGGCGCTTTAATACCATGACCGATTTACACGAAACACCAACAGAACGCCGCTACTGGCTGCGCTCCGGGTTGCTGACGCTTCTGGAAAAAAGCGCCGGCCTGATCTTCGCGCTGGGTACGGCAATGATCCTTTTCCGGGGACTCGACAAATCCGATTTCGCCGCCTGGGGGGTGTTTTTGATCGTCACCTATTTTCTCGAAATGGGGCGCAGCGGTTTGTTGCAAAACGGCCAGGTGCGCTACCTCATCCTGCACCGCGCGCAACCCGAGGAGTACGGCGCAATCAATACGACGGCGCTTGGTATCAGCCTGATATTTTCCCTCCTGACCAACAGCCTGCTCTGGTTTTCCGTCGACTGGCTGGCCCGTACCTATCAGGTACCACAGCTCGACGCCGTTTTGCCGGTCTATTTCGCCACCAATCTGGTGATGGCCTTTTTTTACCATTTCAACTTTGTACAGCAAGCCAATTTTGAGTTCCGGGGCATTTTCTGGAGCACCTTCTGGTTTCGGGGCGCCCTGTTTGGCTGGACGCTGTTTTGTTTCCTGAGCGGCCGGCCGCTCGCCCTCCCCGAGATGGCCTGGGCCATGTTTGCCGGGGCGCTCGCGGGGACCGCCTGGAGCGGACTTCATGCGCGGCCATTTTTGCGGCACAGGCGCGGCATTGATCTGGAGTGGGTAAAAAAATTATTACGTTATGGTCAATACGTGCTGGGTACCAACCTCAGCACCATGTTTTACAAAAACATCGACAAGCTGGCGCTGGGCAATTTGCTGGGGCCGGCGGCATTTGCCGTGTACGACGCCGCGGGCAAGGTGACGCAAATGGTGGAAACGCCTTCGTTCAGCATCGCCGCGGTGGTGTTTCCGCAAGGCGCCCGCAAACTGGAAAGCGAAGGCCCCGAGGGCATCCGCCATTTGTACGAAAAAAGCGTGGGCGCTATTCTGGCCCTGATCCTGCCCTTTCTGATCCTGTCGGTGGCCTTCGCCGGACCGATCATCTGGCTGTTTGCCGGCGCCGAATACGCCGAAGCGGCCACGGTGCTGCGGCTGACGGCCTTTTTCGGGCTTTTCCTCCCGTTTGCCGTGCAATGCGGTACGATTCTGGACGCTACCGGCCGGCCGGCGCTGAATTTCGCGTTTACCTTGTTTACCGCCGTGCTGAACCTCGGACTGAGTTATCTTTTTGTCGACCGCTTGGGCCTGACCGGCGCGGCGCTGGCGACGCTGACGGGATATACCGTGAGTTTTGCCCTGCAACAACGCCGCCTCGCCCGCGACTTCGGGGTGCGCTGGTGGCGGGCGTTTGGGTATGTGCCGGAATTCTATAAAACGGGTTATAATTTGTTGAAAAATATTTTGTCCGACCGGGTTGTGAAAGGAGAGAGGGTCGAGGGAGGGTAGTAATTTGGGTGATTATTCGCTTAAATTGACTACCATGAATGAGAACCTTATCACAGGCAAAGTAATTGATACCTGTATCAAAATCCATCAGACGCTTGGCCCCGGGTTGTTTGAATCTGTTTACGAAACCATCCTACAGCATGAACTCGAAAAGGAAAACCTTTATGTGGAACGCCAGAAAGCAATTCCTGTCTTTTGGCAAAACCTTCAGATGGACGTTGGCTTTCGAGCAGATTTGATTATTAACAACAAGGTAATCATTGAAATAAAATCTGTGGATGCTTTGGCTCCTGTACATTCCAAACAATTATTGACTTATCTCAAAATCACAGGAATCCAGGTAGGGTTGTTAATCAATTTCAACGTTCCACTCCTCAAACAAGGTATCCATCGCATCATAAACCAACGCTAAAACCCCTCTGCGCCTCTGCGTCTCTGCGTGAAATAAAATATTGCACGCAGAGACGCAGAGGCGCAGAGAGGATACTACAAAATGGTCGATTTCCTCTTCTTCTCCCTCTTCCGCACCGACAACCCCTACTCCTCCATCTCGCTTTGCATGGCCCGGGAGCTGGCGAAGACACACCGGGTCTGGTACATCAACCACCCTTACTCCTGGAAAGACGCCCTGAAAGGCTGGCTCGCCCGCGACCCCGCGTTGCGCCGCCGCCTGCCGAAAATCCTGTTCGGGCGGCGCTGTTATGAAACGCTGGACAGCATCCCGCACAACTTTCTGGCCGCCACTCCGCCCCTCACCCTGCCCATCAACTGGTTGCCGCCGGGCCCCGTCTACGATTTTTTTCAGCGCCTCAACAACCGCATCGTGCTCCGGTGCATCCGGCGTTTGTTGCGCGATCACGCGGTCGGCGACTATGTGTTCATCAATTGTTACGACCCCTTCTTCGCCGGCTGGCTCCCGCCCGAATTCGGCGCCCGCTGCTCGATGTATCACTGTATCGACGACATCACGCAAAACGAGTACACGGCCCGCCACGGCGCAAGGCTGGAAAACGAGGCCGTTGCCATGGCCGATCTCACACTCGTCACCTCCACCAACCTGTTGCGGCTCAAACAAGCCCACGCCCGCCGCATCCGCACTTATTTCAATGCCGCCGACAACCGTGTTTTCGAGCGCGTGATACACGAATCCTTTCCCAAACCCGCCGAACTGGAGGGGCGCCCGGGCCCCGTGGTCGGTTTTATCGGCAACCTCGACGAACTGCGCATCGATTACCCCCTGCTGCGCGAAACCGCACTGGCGCACCCCGAAAAGACCTTCCTGCTCGTCGGGCCCATCAACAGCCCCGAACCCGCCGCTATTGGCCTCGATCGCCTGCCGAACGTGATCTTTGCCGGTCCGCGCGTATTGCACGAACTCCCGCCCCTGCTCCAGCACATGGACGTGGCGCTGATCCCCTTTCGCTGCAATACCCTCACGCGCAGCATTTACCCCCTGAAAATCAACGAATACCTCGCCGCCGGCAAACCCGTGGTTTCTACCGCTTTTTCCGAAGATATTCGCAGCTTTGCTCCCGTCATCTACCTCGCCGAAACCGCCGCCGATTTCAGCCGGCTGATCGATACGGCCATCCGGGAAAACAACCCGGAACGCGTACGGCAACGCAACGCCGTGGCGCAGGAAAATACCTGGGAAGCGCGGATACGAGAACTTGAGGGGATGATGAATGATGAATAGAAAAACAATACATTTTATAGTATATGAAAGAACCGAAAATTGAATTGAGCCGTTACCAGCGCTTCATTGAAAATATGATGCACGCCGGCATTATTCTGACCCTTTTGGGGATATTTTTGAAAGTGTTGATTTTTTGAAAATGTCCAAATCACTCCACCAGGGCGACTCTTTTGCGGAAAATACGGGCTGGACTGCGCGGTTGCGCCGTTGGGTGGCGGGGCAGTTGTGGTTTCAGAAATTCAACAATCCCTTGGGTTTGGGGCTGTTGTTATTGGCGACTTTGCCGGTGTCGTACCTGCTGGCGACGCTGGAGTTGAAGATCGGCGTGGTCTTGTTTCTGGTGCTGGTCGGCTTGCCGCTGGCGGCGTTCTGCCTGGTCAACATCACCTTTGCTATCGGCATGATGCTGATGGTGGCGCTGATGGTCGTGTTTGGCGCAAAATACACGTCGGCGCCCATCGGCACGGTGCTCGACCTGTTGATTCTGATCAGTGCGGTCGGGATTTTGTTGCGGCAGATCAAGGAGCGCGACTGGTCTTTTTTGCGTTTTCCGTTGAGTTACATGGTGTTGATATGGCTGTATTACAACGTATTGCAGGTGCTCAACCCCTGGGCGGAATCGAAGATGGCCTGGTTATTTACGGTACGCAGCGTGGCCATTCAGCAGGTTGTGTTTTTTATCGGCGCCTATGCCCTGCGCGGCAACAAACCGGGGATTATCCTGCTGCTGAAACTGATTATCGGCCTGTGTTTCGCCTCGGCTTTGTACGGACTGAAACAACAGTTTCTGGGGTTCAGTGCGGCGGAAATGGCCTGGGTCATGGCTGATCCGGAGCGTTTCCAGTTGTATTACCAGTGGGGTATGATGCGCATTCCGTCGTTTTGTTACGACCCCACCACTTTTGGTATTCTGATGGCCTGTTTTGCCGTGTTTTGCCTGGCATTGCTGGCCGGCGGCACCCGATTGGTTCATAAGATAATGCTGGGAATCATGCTGCTGTTTGCCGTGTGGGCAATGGCTTATACGGGTACCCGAACGGCTTTTGCCTTGCTGCCCATCGGCGCGATGTTCTATGCCGGATTGGTGCTCAATCGAAAAGTGTTGTTGATTACCGCTCTGATGGGACTGGCCGGCGCGGCTTTCGTGCTAAAATCGACGAGCAGCGGGGTGATTTATCGCATACAATCGGCTTTCAAGCCAGGCCAGGACGACTCGATGAACCTGCGCCTCGAAAACCAGAAAAAGATACAACCCTACATTCAAAGCCACCCGATCGGCGGCGGCCTGGGCAGCTGCGGGGTCTGGGGCAAACGGTTCAATCCGGACAGCGAACTCTCCGATTTTCCGCACGATTCCAGCTTTGTGCGCATGGGCGTGGAACTGGGCTGGATCGGACTGATTTTGTATACTTTGCTGCATTATTTCGTCTTACGAACCGGCCTGTACTACTTTGTCCGCTGCCGCGATCCGCTGATCAAAGCCATCTACGCCGGCATCACAACCTGGTGTTTTATGCTGGCCGTGGCCTGTTACGTGCAGGAAGCCATTTTGCAACAGCCGATGAACGTGATTTACAATGTCTTTCTGGCCATTCTGGTCACTTTAAAAAATTTCGATCCGGCATTTTCGAAAACCGACTCCTGATAGTTGTCAATAGATTTTCTATGAAAAATATCACCCTTTTTCTTCTTTTTCTAAGCGGCGCGCTGGCAGCCCAAACCACCAGTTACGAAACCATCGTGCAGCCGCTCGACACCAAAGCGCGCGATTTTTCGGAATACCTGGTCCAGCTGGCCTGGCAGAACAATCCGGCCAGCGCCATCGCATTTGAAGAAGTGGAAACCGCCCGCGACAAGGCGCGCAATACCCGCAAGGAATGGATGCGCGACGTACAGGCCAATTTCAACTTCAATGAAGCCAACCTGCGCGCCGTCGACACCTTTGGCAACGTCTTTTTTCCGCGCTACAACATCGGTATCACCCTCAACCTGTTCAACATTCTCAGTCAAAAAGACAAAAACCGTATTGGGAAACGCGACGTCGAGGTCGCCGAACAAAAAGTAAACGCCCAAATGCTCGCCATACGGGCCGAAACCCTGTCGCGCTATACCCAGTTCAAACTCGCCAAAGACATCCTCAAAACCCGCAGCCTCGTGGAGCAGGAAACCTACAACAACTTCATCCTGATACAGCAACTCTATAAAACCGACGAAAAAACCTTCGAAGACTACAACTTCGCCTCCAGCGCCTATTATCAAGCGCAGGAAGCCCGCATCCGCGCGCAAGCCGATCTGCAACTGGCAAAACTCCACCTCGAAGAAATTATCGGTCTGCGCTGGGAGCAGATTCAGCACCCCGGAAAGGAGGACTAAGAGCCGATCATAATACTCGCATCCTCACATCCTCGAATCCTCACATCCTTGAATTCCCTACCTTTGCCGCGCGCTTGCGCATTTGACGACGCGGGCGCCAACATCTGTTTGCCAACCACATTTCGTTTGACGCAATGAAGAACCTCCCGCTGATCCTGAGCATCGTCGCCCTGTTGGGAATGGGCCACCTGTATTACCTCCACTTTGCCGGCGCCAAATCTGCTTCCGGCCCCGTAGCCATCGTACCGCCCCCTTCGGCCAGCGGCGGCGCCAAAATCGCCTACGTCAACGGCGATACCCTCGACGCCAAATACGAATGGCTCAAAGAGCGCAAGGAAGCCATCAACCAGCGCATGGAAAACGCCCAGAAATCGATGGCCGCCAAACAGGAGGCCTTTCTGCGCGATATGAACAGCCTGCAGGAGCGTTTCGCCCAGGGCAATATGACCCAGGCCGACGCCGAAAAAGAACAGGCCGCCCTGCTCCAGCGCCGCGACAAGATCGCCGCCGAAGCCGAACGACTGGAAAAATCTCTGGCCGAAGAACAGGACAAACTCTACAAAGACATCTACTCCGACCTCGAAGCCAAACTCAAAACCCTGTCGGACCAGATCGGCTACGACTACATCCTCAGCTACTCGCGCGGCGGACAAATCCTGCTGGCCAACGACAGCCTCGATATTACCAACGAAGTGCTGCAACTGCTCAACGCCCGCGACGAAGAGAAAAAATAAGTCTGCTTGAACCACGCTGCCGTTTCACTCAGACAGGCATCGCCGGCCGAGATTCCGGCCATCCGCGATCTCGCCCACCGCATCTGGTGGGCGCACTACCCCGAGATCATCGGGGAAGAACAGGTGCGTTACATGCTCGACCTGAACTACAGCGTCGGCGCGCTTGAACGGCAGATGGCCGAAGGGCAGCAATTCTGGCTCGTGGAAACGGCCGGCGCCGCGGCGGGTTTTATTGCCGTCAGCAGCCAGGGGCCGGGAGGGTATTTTATCCACAAATTCTACCTCGACAACGAGCAGCGGGGCCGCGGACTGGGCGCTTCCTCCTTTCAGGCCCTGGCGCTCCGGTTCCCGGATGCCCGGGAAATCCGCCTGACCGTCAACCGGCAGAATTTCAAAAGCATCAATTTTTATTTCAAAGTCGGGTTTATCATTGAAAAATGCCTCGATATCGACATCGGGTCGGGTTTTGTGATGAATGATTTTCAAATGCTTTGGCGCCGCCCTGCCTGAACTTTTTTACCCCGTAGCGGCGTTGTGCGCAACATCATCGCCCGGTAGCGTAAGGCGATCAAGAACGCCCATCACTTATCACTGTACCCTATGCACACCCGCGCGTACCTCTCGCTTGCCGCCATTTGTCTGATTTGGGGCACTACCTACACTGCCATCAAGTTTGCCATTCGCGATTTTCCGCCCTACCTGCTGGTGTTTATGCGACAAACGGCGGCCGGACTGATCCTGCTGGGCGTGGCGCTGGCGCTGGGCAAATTTTATTTACCCAACCGTAAATACCTCGTTCGCCAGTGTTTCACGGGGCTATGCACCATCACCGGCGGCAACGGATTCATTACCTGGGGTATGCAGCACGTTCCTTCCGGGCTTGCCTCCATCATCGGGTCGCTGACGCCCATCGTGGTGCTGCTCATCAACCTGTTCTGGGGCCAGGCCGAGCGCCCCAACCGGCGCATGTTGTCGGGAATATTGCTGGGTTTTATCGGGGTCGTGGTCATTTTCAGCGACGGGTGGCAAAACTTTTTTCAGCCCGATTATGTGCTGGGCGTACTGGGTTGTTTCGGCTCCTGCCTCACCTGGTCGCTGGGCACCGTGATGGCCAAACGCTGGAATGCGCCGGGGGTGTCGCCCATCCTGAATGCCGGTCTGCAAATCACCGCCGGCGGGTTGGGCGGCGGATTATTGAGTTTGTTATTCGACCGTTCGCACGTCATTCACCACACTTTTGAGGGCTGGGCGGCGCTTTTGTACCTGGTGGTGTTCGGTTCGGCATTGGCTTTTACGTTGTACATGTATGCCTTGAAGCATTTGAGCGCCACGGTGTCGTCGTTGTACACCTACATCAATCCCATTGTCGCCATTGTATTCGGCTGGTTGTGGCTGAATGAGCACCTTACTGCCTGGGAATTGGCCGGTATGGGCGTCACACTGGCGGGTGTTTGGCTGGTCAACCAGGGCGCCCGCCTGCAAACGCAGGCTGCGCTGAAAGGCCCTGTCCGCTGATCTTAGCCTTCATCCTTCGGGATCAGTTTGATTTTGAACGAGGTGAGAATGTTCTGCCGGCGTTCGAGCACCGTGATCTCGTAGGGTTGCACGGTAAACGGCCCGTCGTTGGACGGTATCCGGCCGAAACGATTGAGCACCAGGCCGTTGAGTGTGTTGTACTGCCGGCTTTCGGGAAAAGGTGCGGGCAGAAAATTGTTGACGTCGTGCAGCGGCGCGATGCCGTTGACGACGAAAGTATCCTCGCCCTCCTGTTTGATGACCGGCAGCGGTTCGTCGTCGTATTCGTCCTGAATTTCGCCGACCAGTTCTTCCAGAATATCCTCCATAGCGATCAGGCCCTCGGTGCCGCCGTATTCGTCGATCACGATGCCGACGTGGGCTTTTTTCAACTGAAATTCTTTCAGGGTGCGGTTGAGGCGGGTGGTGGCGTACACGTACAGGATGGGGCGCATCAGGCTGCGGAGCGTCCATTCTTCGCCCTGTGCATTGGCCCGGAAAACATCTTTGGCATACACTACGCCGAGCACCGTATCGATGTCTTCTTCAAACACCGGGATGCGGGAATAACCGTTTTCAATGACGGCTTTGAGGATTTCCTCGCGGGGCGTATCGGCTTCGAGGGCAAAAATACTGACCCGGGGCACCATGACCTGCTGGGCGGTGATTTCTGAAAAATCGAAGGCTTTCTGGATGATCTGGAAGTTGTCTTCCTTGATGGCTCCGCTCTTTTGGCTTTCGCGCATCAGGAGGCGGAGTTCTTCGGCGCTGTGGGCTTCGTGCTCATCGGCGGGTTCGAGGCCGATCAGGCGGAGAATAACGTTCGAAAAGCCGTTGAGCAGCCAGATAAAGGGCCGGAACAGGAAAAAGAAGGCTTTCATCGGCACCGAAACGGCCAGCGTGGTTTCTTCCGGCTTGCGGATGGCCAGCGATTTGGGCGCCAGCTCGCCGAACACGATGTGCAAAACAGTAATCAGGGCAAAAGATATCGGCAGGGCGATCTGGTGGGCTAGTTCTTCCGACAACTCGATGCCCATGGCATGCATCATCGCCAGCAGCAGCTTTGAGACGACCGGTTCGCCGATCCAGCCCAGACCCAGGCTCGCCAGGGTGATCCCCAGCTGGGTGGCGCTGAGGTAGGCGTCGAGGCGATTGAGAATGCCCTGGGCGATTCCCGCCATACGGTTGCCTTTTTGGGCGCGCAGCTCGATCTGTGAATAGCGCACCTTGACGATGGCAAATTCGGCGGCTACGAAGAAACCATTGAGGGCAACGAGAAATAAGGTGAGGAATATGTCGAAAAGCATAAACGGTCGGTTCTGTAAAAATTCGGAGGGACAAAAAACGGAACTTTTGCGCAGCCGGGGGGAAGAATGCCCTTTTTTTGCGAACTTCAACTTTCTTGCCCCGCTTTTCCCGCTTAAAAAACCGAAGTTTCGGAAGTTTACCGGCGAAAAACCACCTTTACCCGGTGCTTTTATACAACACAACCATACTTGATCGACATGCTTTCACCCGCCGACATTCGCGCCCGCCGCTGGCTGATTCTGGGTTTGACCCTCGCTTTCCTGACGTCATTCTTGAGTTTTGAACGCTGGCGCGGCGAACTCGATGGCGGCGATTCGCTGGGCTACTACCTCCATTTGCCGGCTACGCTGCTCTACGGCGACAATGGCAATTACGAAAAAACGCTTACTGCCGCGCACAAACAGATCAAATACGTACCCGATCCGAAGGAGCAAATCAGCAATACCGAGCCGGCGCCGCTGGGTCGCCACGTCCGCTGGCCGGTGGGGGTGGCGGTTATGACTTCGCCGTTTTTTGGCATGGCGCATCTGTACTGCCTGGTCAGCGGCGCCTATCCTGCCGACGGTTTTTCGCTGCCGTATCGCTTTTTCGCCGGTTTGGCGCCGATGTTTTACGTTTTATGGGGTTTTTGGGCCTTGTTCGGCGTGTTGAGGCGGTATTACTCCCTCGAAATCACGATCGTGACCCTGCTTACCCTGGCACTGGGCACCAACCTGTTCTATTTCGCGGCATTCCACAATTTTATGGCCCACGCCTTCCTGTTCGGCCTGATTGCCTGGCTGCTCGAACGCACGATCCGGTTTTGGGACGCGCCGGGCATACGCGGCGCGGCATGGCTGGGCCTGATCGGCGGTTTTATTGCCCTGACCCGCCTGCACGATGCGCTCGTGATGCTGGTCCCTGTCCTTTGGGGTGTCGACACTTGGGCAAAATTGCGCGAGCGGGTGGTTTTTCTGCTCGGCAAAGCGCACTGGATGGCCCTGGCCGCATTGATCGGCCTGATTATCCTGATCCCGCAGTCGATGTATTACAAAACGGTGAGCGGTCAATGGTGGTGGTATGCCTATGGCAACGAGAAGCTCGACCTGCGCCATCCGCACATATTGGGCGGCTGGTTTGATTACAAAAACGGCTGGCTGATTTATACCCCGATCATGGCTTTGTCGCTGCTGGGCATATTTTGGATGAAACGTTATGTGCGGCCGGCCCTCACGCCGCTACTGATCGTGTTGCCGCTGCACGTGTACATCGCTTACAGCTGGTGGTGCTGGTTTTACACCAACGGATATGGCTCCCGCCCGATGGTGGATTTGTACCCCTTGCTGGCCCTGTCGCTGGCGGCATTTTATCAGATCAGTTGGCGAGGCCTGGTCGGCAAAATCGCCCTGGGCGTCCTGCTGGTCTTTTGCAGCTGGCTCAACATCTTTCAGGTTTGGCAATTCCATGTTGGTTTGATCTGGTCGGAATATGAAAACCGGGCGCATTTTTGGGAAATGTTGGGCAAAACAAAAACCTCCCGCAATGCCCTGATCGCCTGGAGTTCGCGGGAGCGCCAGCCCCGGACGCCGCCGGTATTCGTCGGCAAACTGGGCGAAAACGGCTGCGAAGACTCCACAGGAACCCACTTCGTACGGGAGCCGAAGCATGGCGGCAACTTCGCCATCCGGATGGACGAACAGGAATTCGGCGGAGAAGTCATCAGTCCGCCCGGCTCGCTCAAAGACGCCCGGGCAGGCGACTGGATACGCGTTTCCGTCTGGGGATACGTACCGGGCCGCACCAAACTCTGGGACCAATTCGGCATGGCCGTTCTGACAGTCACCTTCCACGATAGCGACGGTAAAATCATACACGACAGGGCCTTGCGCATCGCGCCGCAAATCGGCAATCCGGAAGGCTCCATCTGGAATGCCGGCGCCACCGACCAGTGGGGAGAAGCGAGCTATTTCGTGCAGATTCCAAAGGATTTTTCACCGGAAGGCTTTGTGAAAGCTTACGTCTGGAACCCCCGTCGGGAAAAACTGTTTATTGACGACCTCGGCATGGAACTTTGGCGACAATGAACGGCTGATTTTGACAAATAATCGCCAATTTTGTCGGCCTTTTGGCCATACGATAGCACTACCAAACACAACCACATTATCATGCGCAGCAAAATCGCCGGCATCGGCTACTACGTCCCCGAAAAAGTTGTTACCAACGACGATTTGTCCAAAGTAATGGACACCACCGACGAATGGATTCAGGAACGCACCGGTATCCAGCAACGCCGCTACGGCAAAAAACATCAGGAAACCACCACTACCATGGCTGCCGCCGCCGCCCGCATCGCTTGCGAACGCGCCGGCATCCAACCCGAAGACATCGACTTCATCGTCTTCGCGACGCTGAGCCCCGACTATTATTTCCCCGGCTGCGGCGTGTTGCTCCAGCGCGAACTGGGCATCACCCAGCGCGAAGCCGGCGCCCTCGATATCCGCAACCAGTGCTCCGGGTTTGTGTACGCCCTGAGTATTGCCGACCAGTTTGTCAGAACCGGGACGTACAAAAACGTACTCGTCGTCGGCTCGGAAATGCACTCCATGGGCCTCGATTTCAGCACCCGCGGCCGCAACGTGACGGTCATTTTCGGCGATGGCGCCGGAGCAGCCATCGTGCAACCCAGCGACGATCCGAACCGGGGCATCCTGGCGACCAAACTGCATTCCGACGGCACCTACGCCGAAAAACTGGCTTTCATCAACCCCGGCGCACACGGCGGTTATCATTTTAATAAAATGGGCGAAGCCACCGATTTCGGCTTCCCGCCGGAAGATACCTACGGCGAAATTTTCATCACCCCGCGCATGATCGAAACGGGCCAGTATTACCCCAACATGGAAGGACAATTCGTCTTCAAACTGGCCGTGCAAAAATTCCCCGAGGTCATCCACGAAGCCCTGAAAGAAGCCGGCCTGCAAGCCTCCGACATCAATATGCTCATCCCGCACCAGGCCAATCTGCGCATCAGCCAGTTTGTTCAGAAAATTCTGGGCCTGCGCGACGACCAGGTCTGGAACAATATCCAGCGCTACGGCAACACCACCGCCGCCTCGGTGCCCATCGCCCTGTGCGAAGCCTGGGAGGCCGGCAAAATCAAAGAAGGCGACCTGGTGTGTCTCGCCGCTTTCGGTTCGGGCTTTACCTGGGGTTCAGCCTTGATCCGGTGGTGATTTTTTGGGGTGAATTGGTGAATTGGTGAGGTGGTGATGGGGCCGGCGCACGAAAGGGCCGTAAACATCCATCTTCCTGAATTTGGGGGATTGATATAAACATCATGCCGCGATGCGGCACATATTCGCCCCGTCTTTGCCCATTGCTACATATGTTTTGCCGCGATGCGGCTCGGGGGCCCATTGATTCTGGTATCATTTCCCTTGAATCCGCCGGGATACACTATCCCAACTGCCGCATCGCGGCAAAACGTATGTAGGTGATGGGGCCGGGAAGTTGGCCCGACAAGGCGCACGAAAGGGCTGCAAACATCCATCTTCCTGAATTTGGGGGATTGATTTAAACATCATGCCGCGATGCGGCACATATTCGCCCCGTCTTTGCCCTTTGCTACATACGTTTTGCCGCGATGCGGCTCGGGAAGGGAGCCCATTGATTCTGGTATCATTTACCTTGAATCCGCCGGGATACACTATCCCAACTGCTGAGGCCGTCTCATAAGTTGTTTTCCCGCAGATTGCACAGATTGTTGTCAGGGATGACGTAGATTTATCGAATGATAATTGGCTTCATCCCGGTTTTTTTGTTTATAAAATCATTGGTTAGCCAGATGCAAAAGCGACTTATGAGACAGCCTCGGCTCGGGAAGGGGGCCCATTGTATCATTTACCTTGAATCCGCCGGGATACACTATCCCAACTGCCGCATCGCGGCAAAACGTATGTAGGTATTAAAAACAATCCGCCGAATCAATATGACCTTTCGCCCCATAATGCTGTTTGCCTTGTTCCTGCTGCCGTTTGCCGTCGGCGCGCAGGACGGCTGCGTTTATTTTTTTCATAAATTCAAGGCAATTTCGTTTGCCGAAAATGAACAACCCGGCAACAGCATACCGGAATACCGGCGCGCATTCGCCGAGCACACGCACGATCTCGCCGACCTGCTCAACGCCGCGCATCTCGCCCTGAAGTACGACAGCCTGGATGCCGCAACTTCTTTTTTAAATGCCGCGGCAGCGTGCGGACTGGCCTGGGAAGATGTGCCGGAGGCGATCAAGACCCCGGCGCTTGCAGCCCGTATCACCGATTATGATCGCTGGAATGCGCATTTTCACCCCTTGCCGCCCAAAGCCGACATCCTGCTCATCGCGCGTATCCGGCGCATGGCCGAGCGCGATCAGTCGGTCCGCGACCTCGAAGTGGAAGTAGAGGATAACGTCATGTGGGCAGCCGACAGCCTCAACGCCCGCGAACTGCGCGCCATTGTGGCGGAGATGGGCCGCCTGCCCGGCTATTCCGACCTGGGCTGGGAAGGCCTGGATGACCTGGATTTGCTGTTCCACCACATGCAATTCAAAGATTTACAATTTTTTATGCCTTACGTGATCGCCGGTATCCGGGCGGGAGAATACACCGACAACACGACCATCGCCTACCAGATCGACCGGATCGCCGTGTCGGAGGGACGGGCGCTGTACATCGACGAAGAAGACCAACTCCGGGAATTGCCCACCCCGCAAACGCCGTTGGTTGGCCGGGCATACTGGTCGGTGACCGGCGAATGGGATGATTTTTTGCCCAGCGGAGAAAGCGTTCTCTGGCCGATCTGGCCGGCTTTGGGTGAAGCCGGCGCCAACAAAACCCGCCAACGACTTTGCCTTGACCCGGTGTCCGAAGGCGCCCGCCGCAAACCCTGGCTGCGGCAGGCCTCGGCCACAGCGGTCCGGACCGCTTTTGGCATCAAGGATTGATAGCGGTGGGAAACAAAAAAATTCCCATTTTTCGCCAAAAATAAAGCCATGTCGACCCATACCCTTCTGCTGGCCCTGTCCTTGCTTCTGGCTTGTAATTCCACCCAGCCGCCGGCAGCACCGGCCCCGCCGGCCCCGCCGCCGGCAGCTTCCGAGCCCAAACTGCCCCTCGACCTGATCAAATTGCCCCCGGGCTTCAAAATCGACGTGTACGCCGAAAACGTAAAAAATGTGCGCTCGATGTGCCTCAGCCCCAAAGGCACGCTCTTCGTCAGCACCCGCGACGCGGGCAATGTGTACGCCCTGCGCGATACCAACCGCGACAACCGTGCCGACCACGTTTTTACCCTGGCCAGCAACCTCAACATGCCCAACGGTGTAGCCTTCAGGAATGGCTCGCTGTACGTTGCCGAGATCAGCCGGGTACTGCGCTACGACGAAATAGAGGCCTATCTCGACATTCTTGTCATGGCGAAAGGCCGCCCGGTCCGGATCGCACAACCCGCCCCGCAAGTAGTGTACGACGCTTATCCCAGCGACGAACACCACGGCTGGAAATACATCGCCTTCGGGCCTGATGGCAAACTTTACGTGCCTGTCGGCGCTCCCTGCAACATCTGCGAACCCGAAAACCCGATTTATTGCAGCATCACCCGGCTGGATGTGAGCACACCCGGCGCCAAACCGGAAATCGTTCAGCGCGGCGTGCGCAATACCGTCGGATTCACCTGGCATCCGGTCACCAAAGACCTGTGGTTTACCGACAACGGCCGCGACTGGATGGGCGACGACCTGCCCCCCTGCGAACTCAACCACGCCACCGCCGACGGCCAGCATTTCGGTTACCCGTACTGCCATGGCGGCACCTTCGCCGACCCGCAATACGGCTCCAAGCGCAATTGTTCGGAATTCACGCCACCTGCCCAAAACCTGGGCGCGCACGTGGCGCCGCTGGGTATCGAATTTTACTCCGGTAATATGTTTCCAAAAGCTTATCATAACCAGCCGTTTATCGCCGAACACGGCTCCTGGAACCGCGCCACCAAATCCGGCTACCGGATCAGTCTGGTGCGGCTCGATGCGCAGGGCAAAAGCCTGGGTTATGAAACCTTTGCCGAAGGCTGGCTCCAGCCCGAGGACAAAGTGTGGGGCCGCCCGGTCGACATCGAACTACTGCCCGACGGCTCGATGCTGGTGTCCGACGACTTCGCCGATGTGATCTACCGCATTTATTACCAGGGCTAACGCACAACGGCGCCATGAATGTCGACGACCTGAAACTGCATTTCAACCCCGACCAAATGCGGGTGCTCAACCTGGCTATGGCCTTTCTCATGTTCAGTGTGGCGCTGGACGTAAAGCCGGGCGATTTCCGCAAAGTGGTGCAATTCCCCAGGTCGGTGGCCGCGGGAATCATCGTGCAGTATTTGCTGTTTCCTTTGCTGACCCTGGGCATCATTTACCTTTTTCAACCGCCGGTGAGCATGGCGATGGGCATGGTGCTGGTGAGTATGTGCCCTTCGGGCAATATGACCAACTTTCTGGTACATTTTGCCCGCGCCAACGTAGCCCTGTCGGTTACGCTGAATGCGATCATCATCCTGTCGGCCACGGTGATTACTCCGGCCGGTTTTTTGTTCTGGTCGCGCTATATACCGGGCTCCGAAACCCTGCGGCAGTCGTTTGAAATCAGTTTTGTCGACATGGCGCTCATCATCGTGCAACTGATCGTGGCGCCCTTGTTGTTCGGCATGTGGCTCAACGGCCGCTTTTCCAGCTTCGTCGGGCGCATCCGCCCCTGGGTGCAACGCATCGCCCTGCTGATCTTTTTCTCCATCCTCCTGCTGGCCCTTTTGGGCAATTTCGACAACCTGATCAATTACCTCGGCTTTGCATTTGTCATCGTCGCCGTGCACAACGTTGTGGGGCTGGGTTCGGGGTATTTTCTGGGCCGCGCCGCCCGCCTGCCCGAGCTCGATTGCCGTACGCTGGCATTCGAGTCGGGCGTGCACAACACCGCCCTGGGACTGTTGCTGATCTTCCGTTTTTTCGACGGCCTGGGCGGTATGGCGCTTATTGCGGCGTGGTGGGGCATTTGGGATCTGGTGACGGGCATGGGGCTTGCGGCCTGGTGGAAACGAAGCGCAATCGAGCCTCAAACGGCTGTTTAGAACCAGCGGCCGTATCCAATCACGGCATAAGCCGGCAATACATTGGGTCGTCCTTTTTCCGTGGCGGCGATACCGGTGCGCAGCGTGAGGTCGTTGCGACCCAGGGACAGGCCACCGCTCAGGCCCAGTTTCAGCTGACCGCCGGCGTTTCGGTACCAGCCATCCTGCGCTTCGGCGTAATAAGCTTCCCGGTAGTACTCGCTGGGGCGCAAATGAACAGCCAGTATTTTATTGTAAAAAATATCGCCTGCAAGGTGCCAGCGCCGGGCATAATAACCCGGGCGGATACCGGCCAGCAGATTCAGGGAATTGAGGCGCGCCATTTTATTTTGTGTAAAAACTGCGCCTGCTCCCAGGGATACGGGTATCTGCCAGCGACGCCCGGGATGGAGGCTGCCGCTCAATTGCAACCCTACCCGGCTGTCGTCGAATACCCGCTTTCCCACGGGCGCCGCCCACTCTGCAGAGAGCAATATCGGGTGGCCGCCAATCGGAATCACCCGGCCGTATTGTATGGCGGTTGTGACGCCAAGATCGGCGCCAAAGCCAAGCCCGGCAAATTGTCGGTTCGGGGCGCCGAGGCGCTGTATCTGGACGAGTTGCGCCGAGGCAGCCAGGGGCAGCAACAAAAGAAGCGGAAGAAAGAAGATGCCTTTCATGGTTTTTTCAATTTAAGAAGTTGACAATAAGGTTTTTACAGGTGTCGAACCGCTGGTAGAGCACGTCGTGGCCCGCGCCCTGCACCGTCACGACGGAGGCGTCGGGGTAATGGGTGGCCAGCATTTTTTGCCGTTCGAGGGTATGCACGGTGCCCCATTCGCCGTCGATAAAAAGCACTTTTCCCGGAAACTCCTGCAGGCGGGTCGTCCAGTCGAAACTGGGCTGCGAACGCGGCAGGAACTGGCTCGTCACTGCGCCGTAGCGCCAATGCGGAACCGGGTTGTCGGAACTGTTGCGCTCGTGGTCCGACACACTTTCGATGGCCAGCGCCTGTTTGAAGTCGAGGGAGGCATGGTCGTCGGCCGACAGTGCGCCGTCGGCCCAGGTAATGTCGTTGGTGCCTTCGGCGAAAAAGTCGAGTTTGTACGCTTTGGAAACAAAGTCGTTCAGTTCGTCGCTGGTAAACGCCGCCGGTTCGCAAAGCACCGCCCTCGATACGCGCTCGGGGTGAGCATTGATGTACAGGGTGGCGTACATGGCGCCCCAGGAATGCCCGAACAGGATGAGTTGCTGGGAGTCGGACTGCGTGTAGTGTTCGACGACCAGTTCGAGGTCTTTCAGGTAGTTGTCGACCGTCATGGCGTCCTTGTCCTGGCGTTCGGAGAGGCCCGCGCCCCGCTGATCCCAGAACACGACGTAGTAGCCTTCGTCGGCCAGGGCTTTGTAGGGCAGCATGGAGCGGTAGTCGGCGCCCGGACCGCCATGCAGCACAAGGATAACGGGATCGGTCGGGTCGCCGAACGACTCGGCATGGAACAGGGTGTTGTTGAGGAAAACGGAAGGCAGGGCCGGGTTTTCCGTCACGGTTTTGGGCACCAGCAGGCCCGGTTCGGAGAGGGTTTCCACTTTTTGGCAGGAAGCGGCCAGTGTCGATACCAGCACGGGTATCAACCAAAAATGTTTTTGTTTCATAACTGAATTTGTTTTTGTTGGGACAAAGGTATGGACGCCCTCAGCCGGCCTCCATTAACATTTGTAAAGAAGTGAAACGGCTCATTCCCTGGCGATATCGCTACGCAAACGGCTCAATGAAATGGCGGAAATGCCGAGGTAGGAGGCGATTTGTGTGTGCGGCACGAGGTTTTCGAGCATGCTGAACTGCTCGCGGAATTTGAGCAGCCGTTCGCGGGCGGTGAGTACGGCCAGGCCGACCTCCCGTTCCACTTTTCGCATCAGTTCAAGCCGCATCACAGTATTGCCGAAGTCGCGTACTTCCGGATGAGCAATCATCAGTTGCATAAAATTTGCCGCATCGAGGCGGCCGAGCAGGATGTCGGTGCAGGCTTGAAAATTGTAAAAAGAACGCTCGCGAACTGTACGGACGGAGTGCGGAGACAGCACCGATGCCCCCTGAAAAAAAGAAATCGTGATCTCTTCGCCCTGCGGGTCGATCAAAAAACTTCGGCAAACGCCTTCGATCAAAAAGTACTCGTACCGGTTGGCGGCCTCTTGTTTGATGAATACTTCGCCGCGGGCCGCGGGCAGGAACTCCACTCTGCGCCGGATTTCGGCATTGGCGGAGGCCGACATGGGGAAGATGGCCTGGATGCAGTCGCGGAGGGTGTTTTCTGAATGGTCCATGATGTGACAGAGTTGATGAGACAGCCGCGCAAATTGGATCGGGAATTACTGCTGCTGCCCCAAAAATATGTCAACTTTGCCGCCGACAAACAACCTGCCGCCATGCTCTACGACCAAATTCAGGAAGCCGTCGCTTTTTTGCGCCAACAGACTGATTTTCAACCTGCCACCGGTATCGTGCTCGGCACCGGACTGGGCAACCTGACCGACGACATCAAGGTGGCGGCCGAAGTGCCCTATGCCGGCATCGCGCACTTTGCCCGCAGCACCGTGGAAAGCCACAAGGGCAAACTGGTGTTCGGGCATCTGGGCGCCCACCCCGTGGTCGTCATGGCCGGCCGCTTTCACTATTATGAGGGCTGGACGATGCAACAGGTCACTTTTCCGATCAGGGTGCTCAAATACCTCGGCATAGAGCGCCTGATCCTCACCAATGCCTCTGGTGGCGTCAATCCGCACCTGCGCGCCGGCGACCTCGTGATCGTGCGCGACCACATCAACCTGCTGCCCGAGCACCCGCTGCGCGGCGCCAACGACGAGCGCCTGGGGCCGCGTTTCCCCGACATGCTGCATACTTACGATGCCGAACTGCGCGCCCGAGCCCTGGCTATCGCCCACCGGCACAACATCCGCGCTCGTGAAGGCGTGTATTCCGCCCTGCAGGGCCCCAACCTCGAAACACCCGCCGAATATGAAATGCTGCACCGCCTCGGCAGCGACTGTACCGGCATGTCGTCGGTGCCCGAAGTGCTGGTAGCCCGGCACATGGATTTGCCCGTGCTGATGATCTCCGTGGTAGCCAATATGGCCTATCCGCCCTCGGCCATCCGCGAAACCTCGGTGGAAGACGTGATCGCCGCTGCTTCCGGCGCCGAACCGGGCATGCGCCTCATCATCCAAAAACTCCTTAATCAGGAAGATTGATTCATCATTTATCACTCATCATTTCCACCGATGCTTGTTTCCGCTATCGTCGCCGTCGCCCACCACAATGTCATCGGTCAAGGCAACCAGATACCCTGGTATTTGCCGGCCGACCTGGCTTGGTTCAAACGCACCACGCTGGGCCACTACGTCCTCATGGGGCGCAATTCGTTTCGAAGCATCGGCCGGCCATTGCCCAAACGCACCAATGTGGTGATCACCCGCGACCCGTTTTTTACGGCCGAGGGTGTGCTGGTAGCGCATTCGATCCGGGAGGCGCTGGAACTGGCCTACGAAGCCGGCGAAACCGAAGCGTTCATCATCGGCGGCGGTGAAATTTACCAGCAAAGCATGGAATTTTGGGATCGGGTATACCTCACCGAGGTGGATGCGAATGTGGAAGGAGACACGTTTTTCCCGGCGCTCGACCCCGAAGTATGGCAGGAAAACTGGCGGGAAGCCCACGCCCCCGACGAGAAGAATGAATACGCTTATACCTTCCGCATTCTGGAGCGAAAGCCCGACGACCTGTACACAAAAATTTGATTTTCAATAAAATAACAAGGCTGCGCCGGCCCTAAAATTTTTCCGCTTCGACAGGCACACGAAGAAACCGGCTTTTTTTTATACTTTTGCAACCGATTTTGTAAAACAAACGGTTTTGCAAGGTCCCCTTGACGGGATTGATCACTCTTAAGTCTGGTTCAGAAATAAATGGAAAAGAAGCGCTTGCTTATCGTCACCCAGGAGATGGAGCCCTATACCGAAGGCAACGATATTTCTGCTCTGGTGGCGAAACTCCCAAAATTTTTTCAGGATAGCGGGTACGAATTGCGGATTTTGATGCCCCGTTACGGCACCGTGAACGAACGCCGCCACCGCCTGCACGAAGTTGTGCGACTCTCCGGGATGAATATTATTGTCGACGACGACGATTACCCGCTGATCATCAAAGTCGCCTCTTTGCCCAACTCCCGGCTCCAGGTCTATTTTCTGGATAATGAAGATTTTTTCAAACGCAAATTCGTGTTTGAAGATTCCGACGGCTCCGCTTTCGACGACAACGTGGACCGCGCCGTGTTCTTCTGCAAAGGCGCGATCGAAACCGTAAAAAAATTCGGCTGGTCGCCCGATGTCGTCATGTGCCACGGCTGGATGACAAGCCTGATCCCCTTCTACCTGAAAACAGCATACAAAACGGAGCCGTTGTTCTCCCAATCACAGGTGGTGTACAACGTGTACAACACCCCGCACGAGCGCCTCGGCGCCGAGCGCTTTTTCCAAAAAGCAGCCATCAATAATTTGTCGCTGGGCGATCTCGAACCCTTCCGCGACGGCGACGGGCTTTCGATGCACAATGGCGCCGCCGCCTTTGCCGATGCACTCATCGTAGGCAGCGCGGAGATCGAGCCGAACGTTGATTACCTGTCCGTCGCTCAGGACAAACCGGTACTCCCCTTCAAAAACGAGGACGAAATGCTGCAGGCTTACCTGGAATTTTTCCGTACCCTCACCGAAGCGGAAGTATCCCAGTGATTATAGGGGGGTGATGAGGGTTGATAAGGGTTTATAAGGTTGATAAAAGGAGGGTGGGCGCTCTCGGTTTATTTTCCTTTATCAACCTTATCAACCCTTTCAACCTCATAAACTTTGCCACCATCATGCTCAGAATTTTCACAGCCGGCCTCCTTGGCGCCGCGCTCCTTGCCGCCTGTAACAAACCTTCGCCTTTCGGCGCCGATCTGCTCGACGACCAACTGGCCGATTATGCTTTTACGGACACCTTGACCGTCAATTATACCGTCATTCGGGAAGATAGCATTCTTACCTCCGACCGTTCTTTTACCGCCGATTATTTCCTCTGCGGACAACTCAACGACCCCAGTTTCGGCGTCTCACGCTCCGATATCTACTCCCTGCTGCAACTCGACGACCTCAATCCGGGCTTTAAGGCCACCGATGTGCTCGACTCCATCGAGCTTATCCTGCGCTACGATGCTCCGGGAATTTACGGCGATACCAGTCAGCCAGTCAACCTCAGGGTCTACCGCCTGAGCGATCAGCTGCGCTGGGATGAAGACTATTACTCCAACGAATCGCTCGCCGCCGCCGAAGAACTCGGCTCGCTCGACTTCCTGCCACGCCCCACTACCCAGATCAACAATCCCTTCGATACCGCCGCCGACGCAACCAAGTATACCTATATCAAAGTGCCGCTCAGCCAGGCTTTCGGCCAAATGCTGATGGGCATGGACAGCCTGAAACTCAGCAACGATACCTTGTTCTGGGATGAATTGAACGGCCTGAAAATCAGCGTCTCCTCGCCCTCGCAACCCGGCGTCATGCTGGCCTTTGACCTCAACAACAGCCTCAGCCGAATCCGCCTGCATTACACCCGCGATACCAACCACCTGAAATTCGACTACTTCTTCGCCGCCAATAAATTCATGCAATTCCAGCATGAGTACAACGGCGCCCCGGCCGGGCAGCAAATCAACCAACTCAACCCGGACTACCTCTACCTGCAAGGCATGGGCGGCCTCAAACTGAAAGTAGAAGTGCCCTATGCCGACCGCTTCGAAGACATCGCGGTCAACAAAGCCGAACTGGTTTTCTCCGTCGCCAACCCCAACAACGACCCCGGAACCCTGCTGCCGGCCGACCAACTGGTCAGCACCGAATCGCGTGGCGATACGACATTTATACTGACCAGCGACGTACTTTTCTCCCTCGGCATCACGCTTTCGGGCGGCTTCGCAGCTTTCGGCGGTACGCCGGAAATCGAAATCCTGAACAATACCGCCGTCAACCGATACCGGCTCACGGCCACCCAGCGTTTTCAGGACATGGTCGACGACACCAGCGGCGACGTCAAGAACCGAACCTTTTACATCAATGTTTACCCCCAGCGCGCGTCCGCCATGCGAACCATTCTGCATGGCCCTGGCAGCACAAGCTATCCGGCCAAACTGGAATTGAAATACACAAGAATTAAATGAAATTGGGGATGATTATAATCAACCCTTATAATCAACCCTTTCAATCTATCAACAACAATGTGCGGAATAGTCGCCTACATCGGCGCCAAAAAAGCCTACCCGGTGCTCATTACGGGTCTGCAACGACTGGAATACCGCGGTTACGACAGTGCCGGTATTGCTCTGCAAAACGGCCACCTGAACGTTTATAAGAAAAAAGGCAAGGTCGCCGACCTGGTAGAATTTACCCGCGATAAAGACATCAGCGGCCACATCGGTATGGGCCATACCCGCTGGGCTACCCACGGGAAGCCCGACGACATCAACGCTCACCCGCACCGCAGCGGCGACGGGCGTTTGGTGCTGATCCACAACGGCATTATCGAAAACTACGCCGTGCTCAAAAGCGCCCTGCTCAAGCACGGGCATACTTTCACCAGCGAGACGGATACCGAAGTGCTCGTTCACCTCATCGAAGAGGTGCAGCGCCGCGAAAACCTGCCGCTCGAAGAAGCCGTCCGCCAGGCCCTGACACGGGTGCACGGCGCCTATGCCATCGTGGTGATGGACCGCGAAGATCCGGGCAAACTCGTCGCCGCGCGCAAATCGAGCCCCCTCGTGATCGGCATCGGCAAATCCGAATACCTGATCGCCTCCGACGCCACCCCGATCGTCGAACACACCAAAAACGTCGTGTACCTCAACGACGAGGAAGTCGCCACCATCACCATGGCCGACGGGCTCGTCGTCAAGACCCTGCGCAACGAAGTGATGACCCCCACCGCCCACGAGATCGAACTCGAAATCGAACAACTGGAAAAGGGCGGCTACGACTACTTCATGCTCAAGGAAATTTTCGAGCAGCCCACGACCATTGCCGAGTGTATGCGCGGCCGCCTCAACGCCGATGAAGGCTGGGTGCGACTGGGCGGCATGGTAGAGTATCAGAAACGTATGATCAACGCCCAGCGCATGATTATCCTGGGCTGCGGCACCTCCTGGCATGCCGGCATGATCGCCGAATACCTCTTCGAAGAACTGGCCCGCCTGCCCGTGGAGGTCGAATACGCCTCCGAATTCCGCTACCGCGACCCGGTCGTACGCGACCACGACGTGGTGCTGGCCATCTCCCAGTCGGGCGAAACCGCCGATACCTTCGCTGCCCTCGAACTGGCCAAAGCCCGCGGCGCCCTCACCTACGGCATCGTCAACGTCGTAGGCTCCTCCATCGCGCGCCTCACCCACAGCGGTTCGTATATTCACGTTGGTCCGGAGATCGGCGTGGCGTCCACCAAAGCGTTCACCGGCCAGGTCACCATGCTCACCATGATGGCCCTGCTGCTGGGTTATGAACGCGGCTTTTTGCCCAAATCCCAGTACCAGAAACTGGTGCAGGAACTGGCCCTCATCCCCGGAAAAGTCGAGCGCCTGCTCGAAACCTGCCACGAACAGGTCAAATACATCGCCGGCGAGTTCAAGGACGCCGAGAATGCCCTGTACCTCGGGCGGGGGTATAATTTCCCCGTCGCGCTCGAAGGCGCCCTGAAACTCAAGGAAATCTCCTACATTCACGCCGAAGGCTACCCGGCGGCCGAAATGAAACACGGCCCCATCGCCCTGATCGACGAGAATATGCCCGTGTTCGTGATCGCCACCAACCGGGGCGCCTACGACAAAATCGTATCCAATATCCAGGAGGTCAAAGCCCGCAAGGGCGTGGTGACGGCCGTCGTCAATGAAGGCGACGAAACCATCAAAAAACTGGCCGACTATACCATCGAAATCCCCGAAACCGAAGATTGTTTTTCACCGCTGCTCTCGGTCATTCCGCTCCAGTTGCTGGCCTACCACATCGCCGTCCTGCGCGGCTGCGACGTGGATCAGCCGCGGAACCTGGCCAAGTCGGTAACTGTTGAATGAGGATTTGAAGATTCGAGGATTCGAGGATTTGACCCTGTCGCTTCCTCGAATCCTCGAATCCTCGAATCCTCGAATCCTCCATCATATCATGAACAACTTAGAAATCTCCTACAACACCGAACGCGACGACATTCGCTACCCGGAATATGGGCGCACCATACAGGACATGCTGCGCTACGCCAAATCCATTGAAGAGCAACCCAAACGGCAAAAAACCGTGGAAGCCATCATCCGCATGATGGAACTCCTCAACCCGGTGGGCAACCGCAACATGGACGACTACCGCGAAAAGCTCTGGAACCATGCTTTTGCCATTGCCGGCTACGACCTCGACGTGACGCCGCCCAGCGG
>JAEUUU010000098.1 GCA_016787345.1 Saprospiraceae bacterium
AGAAAAAACCGCGGCGCTCGTTTGCGCCGCGGCGGTTTCCCGTATATAATCTCATGAAAAGTTTCGAATCTGGTGGTCAATGTTCATCGCCTCTTTTGCTCGCCGCTTCGTTGTTCATCATTGACGATACAAAAGTGCAGCGCATCATTCCAGTTGTAAAGGACAAAAAACGGGTTTTGTTGAGCGTTTTATTCTCTTATTCTTGCGTAATAAAACCATAAATCACTGATTTTCTAAGCATAAAACCAGCCACATGAATGCCTTTTTGTTGAAAAAAACATATTTAAATACTGGTTTTTTTTCAAGAATTTTTTTTCCGCATTCAGGAATAAATGGATTCTATGCTTGTGATTTTTCGATCAACGCAAGGCCGAAACGGGCATTTTGGGATCGTAAGTCCCTTTGATTACAGGGCTTTGACGGTTGCCGGTATAGGTCCTGACGTTTTCAAAAATATAATTGTAGAGTTCTTCCACGGTTACGGCTTTGTCGTGGTCTTTGTCGGCTTCTCCTTTCAAGCCGCGAATAAGAAAGTGGCTGAATACGCCCTGGCGCAGACCCGCCGATTCGAGCGAGGTTTCCTCTGCTTTCGACGACATGATGAGCGCTGTACCGGAAACTGATTTGGCCAATTGGGCATAATACTGGTTGAGCACCGGCTCGGGTTCGCCGGATCGAACAGCGATGATACTGCCCGAATGGCAGGCGTCGGCGATACAGAGTTTGTATTTTGCCTTGGTTTTGTTGAAAAGCGCGGCGATTTCTTCGTGTGCGATCTTGTTGTTGAAACCGTCGAAATCGAAGGGCAGGAAAGACCCGTTGAGGCCGTGGCCCGAGAAATAAAAAATGACGAGGTCGTTAGGGCCAGCCTGGCCAAACAATTCGGTCAGATTACCGAGAATGTTGTCGCGGGTAGCATCTTCATCGATCAGTACACGCACCTGTTCGTCGGGCAACGCTCCGCCTTCCAGGCTTTTCAGAAAAGCATAAAAACGATAGGCGTCGTCGTCGGTGTAACGCAACACTGGCATGTGGTCGTAAGAGGCTACCCCTACCACCAGCGCCCAGACTTTGGCGGTCGGGGCCGGTTCGGTAGCCACGGGCACGGGCTGAACCGCAACCGGCTGATAGCCTTCCGGCGCCTCTTTCCCCATATATTCACCGGCACGCCAGAATCCTTGCACGATCGTACCGTCGCGCAGGTACAAGGCGCCCTGGCCCTGAAAAGCGCCGTCGGCCCACTCTCCTTCGTAACGATCGCCATTGGCATAGAAGCAGGTGCCCAGGCCGTGAGGATAATTGTCTTTGAACGCTCCGATGTACTTGGCCGACCCTTCCTTATATATATAGGTGCCTTGTCCGTTGGCGCAGTCGCCCAGTACACAGCCGACTTTGCCATCGGTCGTGAGGCGGGAGCCCAAAAACTCGCCCTCGAGCCACTGGCCGCTTTCTTCCTTGCCATTGGCCAAAAAACGGGTCCCCTGTCCGTCGGGATAGTTGTTTTTAAACTGTCCGACGTAGCGATCGCCATTGGCAAAAGAAAAAGTACCCTGCCCTTCGAAGTTTCCACTCAGAAACTGCCCTTCGTACTTACTGCCGTCGGGGTAGGCAAAAATGCCGAAGCCCGTGTTGCAATCGCCGCTCAAGCAGCCGCTCTGAATATTGGTGCCGTCGTCGGAGCGCTCCTGTTTGTTGCGGGCGATATAATCTTCCAGCACGTTGCCGTTTTCATCCACGGGTTTGCCCTTTCTCCAGTTGCCCGTGCGCTTGGTGCCGTCGCTGTATGTTTTGGTGCCTTTGCCGTCGGGATAGCGGTTTTTCCATTCGCCGCTATATTTACTGCCGTCGGTATAATAGCACACCCCGACGCCGTCAATCTCGCCATTGCGAAAATCGCCGGTGTATTTCGCGCCGGAGGGATAAGCAAACGTACCCTTGCCATTAATACAATCGCCGGAGATGCACTGCGCCGTCAGAACAAGGGTAGAAAAGGCAAAAAAGGCGGTGAGCAAAACGCTTTTAACCATGACCTTCAAGTTGGTTTAATAACATCAAATACAAGAGAAAACCTCAAAGTTCGGGAAGTCTCCCGTTTGCAAGCTTAATTAACCGGCTGCAGTTGTTTTTATTGTTAAAATCCGTGATTCACAGGCTGTTTTAAATATTCATTAAATACCGGAACAGTACGGGCGACCGGAGTTTCGGCCGACTTACCGTATTTTTGCAGGCCTCAAAGCAATTCACAACCCTGTCCAGGCAGGTACAAGTCCTATCCAATGGCGCGTTCACGACGTTCACAAGCACTGCTGCAATTTGGCCTTTTTTGTGGCATTCTCTTGTTTGTCAATATTTTAGCCAGCGCTTTTTTTACCCATTTCGACCTGACGGAAGAAAAGCGCTTTACCCTGACGCAGCCTACCCGCGAGCTGCTGCGCAATCTTGACGACCAGGTGTACGTCGAAGTATTGCTCGGTGGCGACTACCCGGCGGGTATCCGCCGCCTCCAGCAGGCCACCCGCGAAATGCTCGATGATTTCAGGGGAATCAACGGGTATATCGACTACGAATTCACCGATCCTACCCTGGGCACACCCGAACAGGTCGCCGAAAAAGAAAAAGCTTTTCGGGAAATGGGCATCTCGGCAGTGACTGTGGCCATGAACAAAGACGGGCAGCAAACTTTCAAAGCAGCCTTCCCTTTTGCCATTTTACACTATAAAAACCGCCAGACCGTCGTGCGACTGGCCGAAAACCCCACACCCGACACCGACCCGGAAGTGGTGATGAACAACGCCGTCAGCACCCTCGAATACCGCCTGGCCAGCGCGATCAAAAAGATTCAGACCAACGTCCGCTCCATCATCCTTTTCACACAGGGGCATGGCGAACTCGACGAACTCCAGACTGCCGACCTCGAAGTGGCCCTGCGCAGTTCGTACGATGTAGACCGTATCAACCTGGATTCCATTGTCACGATCGAACCCGAACAATGCCGCCTGCTCGTGGTCGCCAAACCCGTCACGGCTTTTTCGGAAAAAGACAAGTTCAAAATCGACCAGTACGTAATGGCTGGCGGGCGGGTCTTGTGGCTGGTCGACCGCATGAACGCTACGCTCGACAGCATGCGCTACACCCGGGCTTTCGTGCCCATAGACTACCCGCTGAACATTGAGGACCAACTGTTTAAGTATGGCGTACGTATCCAGCCCGACCTGGTACTCGACTGGGATTGCGCCAAAATCGAACTGGTAACCGGCCAATACGGCAACAGCCCGCAATTCACAGCCGTACCCTGGGTATACTTCCCCACGGTGAGCCCTGCCAGCGACCACCCGATCGTAAAAAGCCTCGACCGGGTATTTCTCCGCTTCTGTTCTTCCATCGATACCATCCGGACAAAAACGCCGGTCAAAAAAACCTACCTGTTGCGCACCAGCGCCCGCAGCCGCCTCCAGTTCAGCCCGGTACAGCTCGGTTTTGATTTTTTAAAAGCCCCCGACAATCCTGAAAACTACAACAAAGGACCTCAAACCGTGGGCGTGCTGCTCGAAGGTATTTTCCCCTCCAACTACGAAAACCGCGTATCGGAGGAAATGCTCGCCGGACTGAAACAACTCGGACTGGAATACCGCGACAAAAGCGTGCCGACCAGCATGATCGTGATCAGCGACGGCGACGTGGCGCTCAACCCCATACAGGATCGCGAGAAGAAAAAATTTGGCCCCCTGGGCTTCAATCCCTACGTGCAACGCCGTTCGGAGCTGGTGGTTTATGCCAACAAAGACCTGCTGCTCAATGCCATTGAATACCTGATCGACCCCTCGGGAATTATCGAGGCCCGTACCCGGGAGGTAAAACTGCGCAAACTCGACGCCGTACGCCCCCGCGCTGAAAAAACCCAATGGCAATTGTTCAACATCGGCGTACCGCTGGCCTTGCTCGCCCTGTTTGCCCTGTTGTTCAACTGGTTACGCAAAAAACGATTCGCCTGAGCCGCAAAACTCTCTTCGCTATCATGATCAAACGCATCGTCAAAATGACTTTTCAGCCGCACGCCGTGCAGATCTTTCTGAACGATGTGTTTGCTCCGACCAAAGACCAGATTCGGGCATTCCCCGGCTGCCGCCACATGGAACTGCTGCGCCATCTGGACCAACAGAACGTGTTGTTCACGCTCAGCCTTTGGGATAGTCAGGAGGCGCTCGATATTTACCGGCAATCGGCGCTTTTTCAGGCCACCTGGTCAAAAACCAAAGCCTTGTTTGCCGACAAGGCCGAAGCCTGGTCGGTCGAAGTACTCGATGCCCCGGAATAAGAAACACTATGAAATTTATCCGATACAGCGCGGGGCTGCTGCTGGTCATTGTTTTGTCCAGCTCGTTTCACACCCCTTCTTTTCTGCACCCCGACTGGGGCTTTTTTGCGCATCGCCGCATCAACCGGCTGGCTGTTTTTACACTGCCGCCCGAAATGATGGTGTTTTTTAAGCCGCATATCGACTGGCTGGCCGACCACGCCACCGACGCCGATATGCGCCGCTATGCCTCCCCCAACGAAGCGCCTCGCCACTTTATCGACCTGGACCAATATGGCCCGCCTTTCGATCACCTGCCGCAAAGCCGGTACGCTGCCCTGGTGCTGTTTACCGATGTGGGCTTCGTCGACGCAAACGGTGATACTGCTTATATTGCCCAACACTCAAAACCGGTGTCAGAAGAACTGCACCGCGCCTACGACCGCTTTTTTTTCAACAATGTGCTGCCCCGGCTCGGCGCCGAAGACCAAAGTCTGAACGTCGATTCAATCAACCTTTTTTTTAATCGCAACGGGTTGAATCTCAGCGCGCAATCGGCATTTTTCCGCGAACACCTGGGCGAACACGGTCTTCTGCCCTGGCACCTCCAGAAAATGGAGCGCGACCTCACCGAGGCTTTCCGCCGCAAAGACAGCCGGCGTATCCTGCGGCTTTGCGCCGATATGGGCCATTATATCGGTGATGCGCACGTACCGCTTCACACCACCAGCAATTATAACGGACAAAAAACCGGACAAACGGGCATACACGGCTTTTGGGAAAGCCGCATCCCCGAGCTGTTTGCCGACGATCAGTACGATTACTTTGTCGGCAAAGCCGAATACATCGAGCATACGACCGACTACTTCTGGGGCGTCGTTTTTACGAGCAACAGCATGGTCGACAGTGTATTGACCCTCGAACGCGCCCTGCGGCTTTCTTTCCCGCCCGACCGCCAGATGTGCCCCGACCTCCGCAATGGCTTGTCGGTCATCACGCCTTGCCGCGACTTCGCCGCGGCCTACCAGGACCTGATGCAGGGCATGGTCGAGCGCCGGATGCGCGCCGCCATTCACAGCGTGGCCAGCGTGTGGTACACCGCCTGGGTCGATGCCGGCCAACCCGATCTTTCGGACCTGCCCAATGCCCTGCCCAGTAAAGAAGAACTGGAGGAAGACGCCGAATTGCGCCGAAAATTTCAGGCCGGGGCCATGCAGGGGCGAGTGGAAGAGCATTAGGTGTTGGGTGTTAGGTTTTGGGTTTTAGGTATTGGGAATAGGGTTGTTGCTGCTCTCGGATAATGTCACGAGGCCAAGCCTCGCGCGAGCCGTGGTTAATTTCTGCCCAAATCTCAGGCATCTCCTGAGAGCAGCAACAACCCTATTCCCAATACCTAAAACCCAATACCTAACACCCAACGCCCAACGCCTACTGTACAACCAGCACCGGCGCTTTCACCCGGTGGCGTACGGCGTCGACCGTGGCGCCGAAGATGAGGTCTTTGAAGGTTTTATGTCCGTGAGCGCCCATAACGAGCAGGTCGGCATTTTTTTCGTTGACCAGTTTCGGGATCGCCTGTCGCGCAAAACCGTAACCGATAACCGCTTCGGCCTGATAGCCCAGACCTCGCAATTCGGCGGCGTATTGTTCGAGAATATCGCGGTCGGCAGCTGTTTCAAAATCGTCGATATCGGCGCCCATGACCCAGGCGCCTGCTGTTTCCACGACGTGGATGAGCAGGTAATTCGCATCTTGCCCGCCGAATTGAACCGCGTGCTGCAGCGTTTTTTTATCCACGGAGGTAAAATCAAGCGCTACGACCACCTGATGAAAATGGCGGTTGGCAGAAGCGGCAAAACCCTCGAAATCGCCGTGCGGCAATCGGGTGCGCTGCTGCGGGACGGGTTTGAGCAGAGGTTTTACAACGATATACCCGAGCATAAAGCCGGAAAAAATCACCAGGGGCAAAATAAGAAAATCGACCATCCAGAGCCGCGCGCCAGCTGCCGCGCGCCATTCTCCCAATTTTCCCACCACCAGCCAGACGTTGAGCGCCACGATAACAGAGGCACTCAGCCAGCCGCCGAATTTTGCCCAAAAACCAATGGCGTATTCGCCCATCCGCTTCCGGTCGCTGACGTAGTGCAGCAAGGGAATGATGGCAAAACCCAATTGCAAGCTCAATATCACCTGGCTCAAAACCAGCATGTCGCCGGTGGCAGATTCGCCCATCAAGGTAATGACCAACACTGCCGGCACCACGGCCAGCAAGCGGGTAATTATCCGGCGCAACCAGGGTGCGATGCGCAGGTGCAGGTAACCTTCCATGACGATCTGGCCGGCCAATGTACCGGTCACGGTACTGCTCTGGCCGGCAGCGATCAGCGCGATGGCAAATAGCATCGGGGCGTAGCTTTGACCGAGCAGGGGTTCGAGCAAACGATGCGCGTCCTGTATTTCGGAAACGCCGTCGTAGCCGTTTTTATGAAAAACAGCCGCCGCCAGCACCAAAATTGAGCCGTTGACGAAGAGCGCCAGGTTGAGGGCGATGGCGGAATCGAGCACATTAAAGCGTATGGCTCGCCGCAAGCCGGTGTTGCTGCGATCAATTTTCCGGGTCTGTACCAGCGCCGAATGCAGGTACAAATTGTGTGGCATCACCGTAGCGCCGATGATCCCGATGGCAATAAACAGCGCTTCAGTATTCGGAATGGAAGGCACAAAGCCGGTAACCACTTCACCCAAAGCCGGTTTAGCCAGGAACATTTGCACCAGAAACGTGCCGCCGATGATGAGAACCAGCCCCAGGATAAATGCCTCCAGTTTGCGGATGCCCAGGTGCATCAGAAACAGCAAAAGGAAAGAATCGAGCACGCTCAGCGATACCCCCCAAACCAGCGGCAGGCCAAACAACAACTGCAAGCCAATCGCCATACCCAACACTTCGGCCAGGTCGGTAGCGGCAATGGCGATTTCGGCAAGTATGTAGTTGAACAGATTGGCCGCAGGGTGATACAACTCGCGCGAAGCCTGCGCAAGGTCGCGCTGGGCCACCAAACCCAGCCGCGCGCTGAAACTTTGCAACAACAAAGCAATCAGGTTCGACATGAGCAATACCCACAGCAAGGCGTAGCCGAAACGGCTGCCGCCTGCCAGGTCGGTCGCCCAGTTGCCGGGGTCCATGTACCCCACGCTGACCAGATAAGCCGGCCCCAAAAAAGCCAGCAAACGGCGCCAAAAACCGCCTTTGACATTGGTTTCCACGGTGCTGTGCACCTCGGAAAGCGAAACCTCGGGATGTGTTCTGCGCATTGTTTCAATTCGTTTTGACAAAAAGGTTCTGACAAACTTTTTCACTGAGCATCAGCTCCGTCTTGCCGGCCGCCCGTACACGCGCCGACTGGTCGTAGGGTATCCGTTCGAGCATCTCGACCTCTACGCCAAGGCCGAGGCCCAATTGGTCGAGATATTGCAAAAAAGCGGAGCTGTGATCTTGCACACCGGTCACTGTGCCGCGTTCGCCGGGCTGGAGCGTGACCAAAGGCACCTGCTGGCGCAGGGTCCAACGGCCCTGCGCATCGGGTATCGGGTCGCCGTGCGGATCGTATTTCGGATAACCCAGGTATGCGTCGAGCCGGTCGACCAAGGCATCGCCCTGCACATGTTCGAGTTGTTCGGCGAGTTCGTGCACTTCGTCCCAGGCAAAGCCGAGTTTTTCCAGCAGAAACACTTCCCACAAGCGGTGTTTGCGGATCAGCTCCGTGGCGATGCGGCGGCCGTCGGGCGTCAGCAATACGCCGCGGTATTTCTCATAGGCGATGAGGTTTTTGTCGGCAAGCCGCTTGAGCATGTCGGTCACCGAGGCTGCAGTCGTTTGCATCGTGGCCGCAATGGCATTGGTTGTAGCAGATTTGCCTTCTTTTTCAGAAATGGCAAACACGGCTTTGAGGTAGTTTTCTTCCGCTTGTGATACCATGGGGCAGAGTGAGGGTTGAGAATAATTTTTACAAAGGTGTAGGAATTATTTTTAGACTAGCCTAAAAATTGATTTTTATTTTTTCAAAAACCGCTCAAACTTCTGGTTGTTTAATAAAAAGCCCCGTTTTTCGCGTTTTGCATTTGAACTTGACTATGCCTGACACACCCTTGCGTCTTTCTTTTTCACGGGTCAAACGCTCTTTAAGCGCCGAGGTCGAGCTACCCGGCTCGAAAAGCATCAGCAATCGCGCGCTGATGATCCTGAAACTGGCGGGCGTACACCCGCGCAACTGGCTCTCCAATCTCTCGAATGCCCAGGACACCCGGACGCTCCGGGAACTGCTCGAACAGGAGGGCGATATTTTTAACGCCGGCGATGCCGGTACGACTTTTCGTTTCTTGACGGCATACCTGGCCTTGGGCACGGAGCAGACGATACTCACCGGCTCTGCGCGCATGCGCGAGCGGCCCGTTGGCGCCCTGGTCAAAGCCCTGCGCAGCCTGGGCGCCGAAATCGAATTTCTCGACAAAGAGGGTTTTCCGCCGCTCGGCATCCAGCCCTCGCCCAATCTGGGCCGCACGGGCCGAAGCGTCAGGGTTGCCGCCGATATAAGCAGCCAGTTTCTTTCGGCCTTGCTGATGATCGGGCCCAAATTACCCGAAGGCCTGAAACTGATCCCGGAAGGGCCGCTGGTGTCAAAGCCCTATCTCGACATGACCCTGGGTATGATGCGTTATTTCGGGGCCCGGGCCGACTGGCAGGGCGACAGTATCGAGGTAGCGGCTGGCGAATACGAGCCGCGGCCTTTGGTGGTCGAGTCAGACTGGTCGGCAGCTTCGTATTGGTATGCCCTGGCCGCCCTGGCGGATGAGGCGGATATTTTGCTCAAAGGTTTGCATCGCGACAGCTGGCAGGGCGACGCCGTTTTGGCCGAAATGATGCGCGCATTTGACGTTGAAACGACTTTTGAGGAGGCCGGCGCGCGTTTGCG
>JAEUUU010000106.1 GCA_016787345.1 Saprospiraceae bacterium
CCCAACTGATCGGGCATCACCGCCTTGCCGCCGTTGGCGTTGACGTATTTGTACAACTGGAGCATGTGGGTGCGCTCGTCGTCGGAAGCGAGGTAGAAATACTCGCCGATGTTCGGCAAACCGAGATTTTCGGCCCAGGTGGCCATGGCGAGGTAGGCGTTGGAAGCAAATGCTTCTTTGGCGATTTGTGCGTTGAGTTTATCCTGAACGGCGTTGGAGAGCATGGTTGTAAAGTTTATCCGTGAGGTAAAATGCAATTACCGCGCAAAGGTTTTTTTTCCTGTTCAAATACTCAACCTTCGCCCCGACAAAATCCGCGATTTAGACCGATTCCAACAGCATGTCATATTTTATCCGCATCCGCAACTTTTTCAATTTCTCCCAACAATTCCAGTCGCTCCGCAACGTACCGCGTTTCTTCCGCATGATCTGGGCGGTTTCGCCCCGCCTGACCCTTTGGAACGCCGTTTTACGACTGATTCAGGCCGCCATCCCGGTCTCCATGCTGTACATCGGCAAAGAAATCATCGACGAGGTAATCCGGCTGGCCGGCAGCCATGAAGCGCATCAATGGCGCGACGCCGACGAACTGTGGGTCTGGGTCGGGCTTGAATTTGTCCTGGGCGTGTTCAACAGCCTGCTCGGCAGAGGCATCACCGTTACCGACAATCTGCTGGGCGACCTGGTGTCGAACGACAGTAGTGTACGCATTATGCGCCACGCCGCCACGCTCGACCTGTTTCAGTTTGAAAATCCGACTTTTTACGACAAACTGGAGCGCGCCCGCACCCAGACCTTTGGTCGTACCGTACTGATGAGTATGGTCTTTTCGCAGGTGCAGGACCTTATTTCGATGCTGTTTCTCATCGGAGGGCTCGGCGCCTTCAATCCCTGGCTGTTGTTGCTCCTGTTTGTCGCCGTCATTCCTTCTTTTTTGGGTGAAACCCATTTTAACCAAAAAACCTACTCGCTTACCCGCTCCTGGACGCCTGAACGGCGCGAGCTGGACTACCTGCGCTACATCGGCGCCAGCGATACGACGGTGAAAGAGACCAAAATCTTTGGGCTGGAGCATTTCATCACCGAGCGCTTTAAAAACATTTCCGACCGCTACTACCACGCCAACCGCAAACTGACCCTGCAACGTGCCGCCTGGGGAAGTCTGTTCTCGCTGCTGGCGAACGCTTCGTACTACTTCGCCTATGTTTTGATCGTCTGGCAAGCCGTCACGAGTGTGATTACGATCGGTACGCTTACGTTTCTGGCCGGTTCGTTCCAGCGGATGCAGGGTATGCTGCAAGGGGTCGTGTCCCGGTTTACCCGCATTGCGGAAACGGCGATGTACCTCCAGGATTTTTTCGATTTTCTGGCTTTAAAGCCCTTGAACGACCTCGAAAAGGCTACCCGAAAAATTCCGCGTCCCATCCGCGAAGGTTTTGTTTTTGAAAATGTCAGTTTCAAATATCCCGGCAGCGACCAATGGGCCATCCGCAACCTCAGCTTCACGCTCCATCCCGGTGAAAAACTCGCGCTCGTGGGCGAAAACGGCGCCGGAAAAACCACGGTGGTCAAATTACTCGCCCACCTTTATCAGCCCACCGAGGGTCGCATCCTGCTCGACGGTGTCGATCTGAATGAATTCGACCCCGAAGACCTGCGGCGCGAGATCGGCATCATTTTCCAGGACTTTTACCGCTTCATGTTTACCGCTTCCGAAAACATCGCCGTGGGCAACATCCCCGAACGCGACAACCGCCCCCGCATCAGCGATGCCGCGGAGAAAAGCCTGGCCGATTCGGTCATCGAATCGCTGCCCAAGGGCCTCGACCAAATGCTGGGCAAACGTTTCGCCGAAGGCGTGGAACTCTCCGGCGGCCAATGGCAAAAAATCGCCCTCGCCCGCGCCTACATGCGCGACGCCCAACTGGTGATCCTCGACGAACCTACCGCCGCCCTCGACGCCCGCGCCGAACACGAAGTGTTTGTCCGGTTCGCCGAACTGATGCAGGGAAAGGCAGCCGTGCTCATCTCCCACCGCTTTTCCACGGTGCGTATGGCCGACCGCATCCTGTTCCTCGAACACGGACAATTGCTGGAAATCGGCAGCCACGAAGCATTGTTGAAACAAGGCGGGAAGTACGCCGAACTGTTTCGTTTGCAGGCGAAAGGGTATTTATAATGGCTCCTTAAAACACCAGTTCACCAAAGGCATTCCCCGCTTCCCGTTCCTGTTCCAAAGCCCGATCTGGACGCCCCGCAGGTCGTGGCACCGGTTTAAAACGCCGATCTGCACGCCGCGCCCCCGGGTGCTTCGGTTGCGCACCCCGGCGATACTGACGCCTTTGAATTCGTAAATGGTATTGAAGCCCCCGGTGATTGTCAGGCCGTTCAGGCGGGTGATGAAACATGCCGCGCCGCCCACTTGTACACCATTGACCACCCCGTCGTTGAGGGTGCCGCCCAGACTGGCGCTCAGGCCGTTGATCCGCGTGGATTCATGGTTCCGGACGCGATTTTCATAAAATTCCACACTGTCCATGTAAGGAAAATCGGGGCCGCCGAACAGCAGGCTGAAAAAACTGGCCGGAAAAATCTCGGCATTCACCCCGTTGATCGTCACGCGGGCGCTGTCGGCAATCGGCCAGGCGATAAACCCCAGCCCAAGGCCGTTGATCGTCGTCTGGCCGGAGTAGAACGGCGTGGGCCAGATGGCGTAGCGCACGTGTTTGCGCCGATCGATCTCACGGTTGGGGCGCGGGTTGGGCGAGATACCGGAGAAATAATAGGTCTGGCCGCCGTCCTCGTACAACACGTCGAGGCCCTGGGCGCTGTGGTAAGCAACCAGTTCGTGCAAAACGGTATCCCCGGCGTACAAAGCAACCCATTGGCTGGGGACATAATGATGTGTCGTATCCGGCCTGACCAAGAGCTCGTACTCGTCCATTCTGATCTTTTTGTAAATACCCAGACTGCGGTCGCCGATGAATTTCATTTTCGACATGCTGCCGTAAGGGATGGCAATGGTGTCGTAGCTGATTTGCAAACTGGCCGCAACATTGGCGTTAAAAGCCGTGGTAAAGAAGAAGGTATCGGCCCGGTAATCGACCAGGCGGCCAGCGTAGATTAGTTCGCCGGCGGTTTCAAAATCATACACACAGTTGCGGTAGAGGTAAAACCCGTTGTCGTCGGGCAGGTCCATCTTGTCGTCAAATTTCAGCGTATGTCCTTTTTTGAGCAGCACAAGCGCGGTTGGCGGGGCGAGCTGCTGGGCGCAAACCGGATTGAAAGCAAGGAGAATGGCGGCAAAAAGTATAAAAGGCAGTCTCATGGTCGAACAATTTTGAGGCAAAGTTCCGTCCGGCCCCAGGCGCTTCCGTACTGACTTTTGCCAATGAAATAATTTTTTTTATTGCATATCAGGAAGCGTTTCCTTAAGCCGCTGCCGGCGTGCTACCTTTGGCACGATGGGACTGCTCAACCTCCATACCCACCTGGCGACGCGGGCGCCCGGCTTTGTCGAAATCGAAAGCGTATACTACGGTCAGATTCAAAAACCGGCTGCCGACTGGTACTCCGTCGGGCTGCACCCCTGGTATTTGCCCGCCGCCGACTGGCCCGGCGCCGAACAGTGGCTGCGCGCAGAAGCGGCCCGCCCGGAAGTGCTCGCCATCGGCGAAGCCGGGCTCGACAAGGTGACGACCACGCCCTGGACCGATCAACTGGCCGCTTTTCGCCTGTGTATCGCCGTATCGGAAGAAGCGGGCAAACCCCTGATTATTCACTCCGTACGGGCTTTTAATGAAATCTTGGCGGAAAAAAAACGTGCACAGCCTCGCCAACCCTGGATTTTCCACGGCTTTGCCAAGCCGGAAAACGTCGCCCTCCCGCTCCTGAAAGCCGATTGCTACCTGTCGTTCGGAGCAGCTTTGTTAAAAAAAGACCACCCCGCCCAAACTGCCCTGAAACACTGTCCGCCCGAACGTTTTTTCCTCGAAACCGACGACGAGGCGTTGAGTATCCGGGAGGTCTACCACCAGGCCGCCGTCTTGCTGAATCTTCCCGAACAAGCGGTACGGCAACAGGTTTGGTCAAATTTTCAACGTGTTTTCGCCCCCGATCCCGCTATTTTTGCGCCCAAAATCGCGCAATCCTGATCCTACCCGTGTCTGAAACTCCCTCTGCCCCGCACTGGCTGCAGCGCACCGAATTGCTGCTGGGCGCCGAAGCCCTCGACAAACTCAAAAACACCCACGTGCTCGTCATCGGTCTGGGCGGCGTGGGAAGTTTTGCCGCCGAATTCCTCGCCCGCTCCGGCGTGGGCCGAATGACCATCATCGACGGCGACACCGTCGATCTGACCAATACCAACCGGCAATTGCCGGCCCTGCATTCCACCGTCGGGCAATCCAAGGCCGGCATCATGGCTACCCGAATGAAAGACATCAATCCGGAGCTCGACCTGAGGGTCCGGGAAGAGTTTCTGACGCCCGAAACGGTCAAAACGCTCATCACCGACGAATACGACTATGTTTTCGACTGCATCGATTCCGTACAGCCCAAACAATACGTGATTGTTGCCTGCAAACAAAAAGGCGTGCGCGTGGTGAGCAGTATGGGCGCCGGCGGGCGCGTCGATCCGTCGAAAGTGCAGGTGGCCGACCTGTCCGAGACCTTCAATTGCCCCTTTGCCCAGCAGGTGCGCAAAGGCCTGAAACGCAAAGGTGTGCGGCGGGGCGTCACCGTCGTGTTTTCCTCCGAGATCGTCAGCAAGGAACACATGATGATGACCGACGGGAGCCGGTTTAAAAAGTCGTTTTACGGAACTATTTCGTACATCCCGGCGCTTTTCGGTTTGCACATGGCCAGCGTCGTCGTGCGCGACGTGGCCGGGCGCTAAAAGCATGACCATATTTGCCGAAACACCCCGCCTGATCCTTCGCGAGCTGGTCCCGGAAGACGCCCCGGGCATGTTTGCCCTCGACAGCAACCCGGCCGTCCTTCGTTATATCGGTGTGCCGCCGCAAACGGATATCGAACAAAGCCGGACGATCATCGAGTTCGTGCGGGCACAATACCGCGACAACGGGATTGGCCGCTGGGCCGTCATTCTGAAAGAAAGCGGCGAATTTATCGGCTGGTCGGGGCTCAAACTGATCCGCGAAACCGTCAACGGACACAGCAATTACTACGATTTGGGCTACCGTTTCCGCGAAGAATTCTGGGGCAAAGGCTACGGCTTTGAAGCAGCCCGGGCCTGTCTCCGTTACGGCTTTGACACCCTGCAACTACCTGTTATTTATGCTATTGTAAAACAGGGCAACACGGCCTCACACCGGATCATTCAAAAACTCGGATTCAGGTTTGATGGTACGTATAAAGAAAACGGAGAAGAGATTGCCTGGTATGAAAAATGGCGGGAAGAAACCTCGATTTAAAAGCTCGATTGCCCCCAGCCTTTCCGGAAATACCTACTTTTGCCCCGTCCTATACCGACGACCACCAAAATTCAACATTCCTCATTCATCACTTATCATTCCATTATGAGCGCAATACGCGATATCCTCGCCCGTGAAATTATCGACAGCCGCGGCAACCCGACCGTGGAAGTGGAAGTCTGGACCGAAACCGGCTTTGCCGGCCGTGCCGCTGTACCCTCGGGCGCCAGCACCGGCGTACACGAAGCCGTCGAACTGCGCGACAACGACGACAACCGCTACCTCGGCAAAGGCGTACGCCAGGCCGTTAAAAACGTGGAAAAAGTCCTGCGGGAAGAACTCGTAGGCCTCGAAGTAACTGACCAAATCAAGATCGACCGCCTGATGCTCGACCGCGACGGCACGCGCAACAAATCCAAACTGGGCGCCAACGCCATCCTCGCCGTCTCCCTGGCCGTGGCCAAAGCCGCCGCCGAAGAATTCGGCCAGCCGCTCTACCGCTACCTCGGCGGCGTCAATGCACACGTTTTGCCCGTGCCCATGATGAACATCCTCAACGGCGGCGCACACGCCGACAACGGCATCGATTTTCAGGAATTTATGGTCATGCCCGTGGGCGCCGACAGCTTTTCCGAAGGTCTCCGCATGGGCGTGGAAATATTCCACCACCTCAAAAAAGTGCTCAAAAGCAAAGGCTACGCCACCAACGTCGGCGATGAAGGCGGCTTCGCCCCAGGCATTAAAAACAACGAAGAAGCCATCCAGATGGTTATGACGGCTATCGAAGCCGCCGGCTACAAACCGCTCGACGACGTCGTCATCGCCCTTGACGCGGCCGCTTCCGAATTTTTCGAACAGGAAAAAGGCGAATACGTGTTCAAAAAATCGACCGGCGACCGCCTCTCCCGCAACGATATGGTCGCCTTCTGGAAAGACTGGTGCAACCGCTACCCCATCCATTCAATCGAAGACGGCTGCGCCGAAGACGACTGGGACGGCTGGAAATCGCTCACCGAAACCCTCGGACACCGCATCCAACTCGTGGGCGACGACCTGTTCGTCACCAACACCGAACGACTCCAGCGCGGTATTGATGAAAAAATCGCCAACTCGATCCTCATCAAGGTCAACCAGATCGGTTCACTGACCGAGACCATCGAGGCCGTCAACCTGGCTACCCGCAACGCCTACACCTCGGTCATCAGCCACCGCTCGGGCGAAACGGAAGACACCACCATCGCCGACCTCGCCGTGGCGCTCAACACCGGCCAGATCAAAACCGGCTCGGCTTCGCGCTCCGACCGGGTAGCGAAATACAACCAGCTGCTTCGCATCGAAGAAGAACTCGGCGACCAGGCGACTTACCTGGGCCGCTCGATTTTCGGGCTGTAAAACGTTTAATTGCACGCAGAGGCGCAGAGACACAGAGGGAAGAGTGGTTCACGCGAAGAACGCAAAGGAGCAAAGGGCGCAAAGAAAGAAACCATGACTTCCCATCTAAAAACTCTGCGCCTCTGCTTCTCTGCGTGACATAAAAAACACTCCCCTCTTTGCGTGAAATAAATATTGCACGCAGAGGCACAGAGACACAGAGGGAAGAGTGGTTCACGCGAAGAACGCAAAGGAGCAAAGGGCGCAAAGAAAGTAACCATGACTTCCCATCTAAAAACTCTGCGCCTCTGCGTCTCTGCGTGCAATCCCCCCCTTTGCGCGCTTTGCTCCTTTGCGCCCTCCGCGTGAAACTCTCCCTGCCCCCTTCTTTGCGCCCTCCGCGTGAAACCTCAAACCAGCCCTATTTTTTATACTTTTCCAACAAGTTCCGAAAGCGTCGATTTTGTGCAAAACGCCCGTAGGGCTCCTCCTGGCTGCTGATCGCTGATGCTTTCATCCCCTTTTGAAAGGCTTTTTCCAGGTAAAAGAAGAACAGTTCGTTCTGACCTTTCATCGCATAAACTTCTGCCAGCGTGGCATAGGGAAAACCCACCGTTGAATCGGCCAAAATGGCTCTTTGCGCATATACGATAGCCGAATCCTGCTGTCCCGACAGATTGAAACCCATAGACGTCAGGTTGAGAATCATCTGTTTCTGCTCTGCATTTTCCGAGTTGAACCGGATAGAAGTGCCTAATTGAATCGCGCGCTGATAATCGCCCTGTCGCAAACAAGCCTGTTGAGCCGAACGCACGGCAAAGCCGTTGTTGGGATCGAGCGCGGCGGCCTCGAACACGGCTTTGGTCGCCCCCTCATAGTCTTCATCGACAAAGCAGATAAACGCCCTTGCCAGGGTGCGCGTCAGTTCGACATCGCTTTTTTCAATCACTTCCCGGAGCAGTTGTTTGCCACCTTCCATGTCGCCCCTGTTCAGTTTGGCCTCTGCCCAATTGATTTGCCAGCCGTCTGTCCAGCCCACCAGTTCGGTCACTTTGGAATACGCGCGGTCCGCTTCGTCGTAGCGTTTTTCCTGATTGAACATATTGGCGCAGGCATTCCAGTACATCGCTTCATTGGGCGCCAGTTCAAGCGCTTTCTGCGCTTTATTTATGGCTTCGGCATTATTACCCTGTTTTTGAAAACACCAGGCTTGCCGCATCCAGGGCAGTGCGAAATCGGGTTTGATTCGCGCGGAGTGCTCAAATTTTTGCATCGCCTCCTCGTATTTGCCCTGATCTTCGAGCAATGCGCCCCATGCCAGGTAAGCCCAATGTGCTTCCTGCGGACGCCGCACCAGCATGTCGCCCACCACTTTGATGCCTTCCTCGATCCGCATTTGCCGGTTGTAATAGATCGCCAGGCGGTAGGGATCGTAGTTGCCCAGGGCCTGTTCGCCAGCCCTGCGCAGCAAACGGTTCAGGGCAGGCCGCAGGCCGTCATTTATTTTTTCATAAAAAACAACCGGCTGGAAACCGGTCATGCGCAACGTGAGCGACAGGGTGCTGTCGGCGAGGGTCACCTCTCCACGTATGACGTTGTTGGGGCGGCCGAACAATTCGCGCAATTGAAAAGCCACACTCCGCAGCGAAACGCCAAAGCCCATAACGGCGACGTTGAGTTCGGGCATCTCGTCGCCCTGCATGTTTACTGAATCAGCCTTTACCGAGGCCGCGATTTCCTTGACCTTCAAAAACTCGTCCTGTGCCATACGCGCCAACACCTGCCCCTGAAAACCCGCTTCTTCGAGTGTTTTGGGCACGGTAAATGCCTCGATCACATAGCCGTCGCTGCGCAACAGCCGCCAAATGAGTATCGCCGCAAACACGATCAGCGAAAGGGTACCGATCCGAAGCAGCAATGACACCAGCGTTCCCAGCCAGCTTTCCGGCCGGCGGATATCGGTCAGCACCAGGATTTGACGGCCGAATTGAAGCATACGACGTGCCGGTTCGCGCAAGGAGAGGCGGCGTTTGGGTGTGGCGTTCATTGAAGCGGTAATTTTGTTTTACGGGGTAAAAATAGAAAACCCGCTATCGAAGTTGCTGCACAACTTCCTCTTTGCGCCGCCGCGACACTTCCACACGGCTGCTGTCGCGCATCACCACAAACCCTTCATGATCGAGATAGGAAACATGCACCCGATTGACGAGGTGCGATTTGTGCGTGCGTACAAAGCCCTGATCTGCAAGTAATGCTTCGTATTCACCCAGACTTTTGGAAGCCAGATGTGAGCGTTTGTCGCTCAGGTAAATTTTGGTATAACTGCCCAGCGCCTCCAGTCGGACGATTTCTCCGGGAAGAAAAAAATACACTCCGTCTTTGGAAGGAATCGCCAGCCGGAACTGGTTGGGGTCGGTTGCAGAGAGGTTGTTGTACACATTGCGCAATTGTTCGGTCTGAAAAGCCAGTTCCTCCTGGTGTTCCTGAAAGCGCTGCACGGCGTTGAGTAATTCCTGCAAATCGACCGGCTTGAGCAGGTAGTCGAAAGCGCTGAAACGCAAAGCCTGCAGGGTGTACTCCTGATAAGCCGTGGTGAAAATGATTTTGAATCGTTTGTGCCGTATTTGTTTCAACACCTCGAAACCGTCGAGATACGGCATACGGATATCGAGAAAGAGCAAATCAGGTTGAAACTCGTGGATCATCTGCGCGGCCTGCCGGGCGTCGTTGCAGCACCGGACGCGCTCGATGGCCGGCACGAAACGTTCGATCATCAGTTGCAGGATGTCGGAAGCGCGTTGTTCGTCGTCGATGATGAGGGCGGAGAGCATAGGCAGGGCGGTTGGGCAACTTAATGTAAAACGATTTGAACCCGGGTTCCGGCTGGCCGGCCGTCGGTATCGTACAGGTCGATGATGTCGAGCGTGTTGTTCTGCCGGTGGCGCTGGTTCAGCGTTTTGAGCCGTTCGAGGCTGACGCTCAACCCTTTGCCGGTATGCGGCGCCGTCTGTTCGAATGTGCGGGCGGCTTCGCGGCCGATGCCATTGTCTTCGATTGTGCAAACCAGGGCTTCATCGGAGTTGGTTTTGAAACTGACGTGCAGTACCCGGCGCCCCTCGCGGTGCAGAAGCCCGTGCCAGATGGCATTTTCCACAAAAGGCTGGATGAGCAGGGTTGGCACCCGGTAATCGTCCTGATCCAGCCCCGGCTCGCACACGACGGCGTACTCGAACGTGTCGTCGAAGCGCAGCGATTCGAGGTCGAGATACAGGCGCAGCACATCCAGCTCTTCGCGCAGCGATACCCAGTCGCGGTCGCTGTAGGTGAGTACCAGCCGGAGCAGTTTGGAGAATTTGGACAAATAAAGCGCCGCCCCGTCGCCGTTGCCGCTGAGGGTCATTTGCTGGATGGAATTGAGGGCATTGAACAAAAAATGCGGGTTCATTTGCAGCCGCATGCTTTGCAAACGGGCTTCTGCCGCCTTTCGCTGATTGTCGACGGCCACCAGGAGCGCCTGCCGGCGGTCTTCTTCCGTGCGGGCTAGGGCGATTTTGTTGCTGCACAAAGCCGCAATGGCTGTCAGCAGTTGCAGGTGCCAGGGCGTGTAAAAATTGGGGCGGGAATGTTCGGTATCGATCACGCCGATCACCCTGCCTTCTTCCAGAATGGGTACTGCCAGCTCGGAGCGCCGCGCGGCATCGTCGACGATGTAACGCGCATCAAGCCGGGTGTCGACAATCAGTTCGGGTTCGCCGCTTTGGGCCACTGCCCCGACGATTCCCTGGCCCAGCAGTATTTCGATGGGATTGACGATCTGTTGATTGCCCGTCGATTTTTGCCCCCAGGCGGCTTTCTGCACCAGGGTTCTCCGGGTTTCGTCGAGCAGGTAAATCACACAATCTTCAAAACCCAGTCGGGAGATGCACTGCTGCGCCACGTCCCACAAGGCCTCATCGACCGTCACTTTGGCGCTGATGGAGCGGCTGAAAAAGTTGACCACCTGTTCGGTTTCCAGTTGGTATTGCAGGGCCGTGTTTTTCAGCGCGGCCATTTCCAGTTCTTCCTGCTGGCGTTTTTTGAGGCGGTTTTCGCGGTAGCGCACCCAGGCCCAGAGCAGGAGTGCGAGGGTGGCCAGTATGGTAAGTTGAAAAGGCCAGCTTTGCCAAAAAGGCGGCAACACGGTAAACGCCAGCGGGTGGGCGGCTTTGTACCAGGTTTGCCCGGTGAGCGAGGCTTCCACTTCCAGGCGGTAATCGCCGGGTGGCAGTTTGTTTAGCCGGAGGTCGTTGTTCAGCCCCAGCGGCACCCAGTTGGCCGATTGTCCCCAGAGCCGGTAGCGGTATTGCACTTTTGCCGCATTGTTAAAATAAGGCACAGCGAGCTCGACCGTAAGCGTATTGTACCGAAACCCGAGCTCGAAAGGCTGGCCGGGGGCGTACAACACACTGTCGCCGTCGTTGATCCGCACCGCGGCAATACTGACCGAGAGCGGGCGGTCTTCCAGGGGTATTTTTTCGGGAAAAAAATAATTGAGCCCGTTGATGCCGCCCATTACCACCATTCCACTACTCAGCCTCAAATAACTGCAGCCATGGAAAACCGGACTTTGCAGGTTGTCGGCAAAATCAAATCTGCGGAAAACCTTTATAGCAGGGTCGGCCAGAAACAACCCGTCCAACGTACCGAGCCAAGCCCTGCCGAGGCTGTCGCGAAACACCACGGTAACGCCCACACCTTCCGCCGGCGAATCGATCACTTCGGCAGGGTTTTGCGGCTGATCGGCCCGGATACGCCGCAACCCTTCGCTGGTACCGATCAGAAAAGTGTTCGGGGCATCTTGCCAGATGCTGATAACGGTGGGCATTTTTTGTTGATAAAATGGTTGTCCGGACGGGTCGATACCATACAGCCCGGCATGCGTGCCCACCCAAAGCCGGCCCTGCGCATCTTCGTATGCCACGTTCGAGTTGGTGCGTTCGCCGGGAAAATCGAGAAAATCGAGTCGATAATCGGGCGCTTTGATGCGATATACATGAAACCGCCCGCAGACAATGATGTCTTTGTTGCGCAGCACAAGCAGTTGATCGATAAAATCGCGTTCGACGGCAATTCGGGCGCTGTCGCCGGCATAAACCGGCCGGCGATAACGTTCCGTACGCGGATCGAACAACCACACGCCTTTGTCGGTTGGACCGAGCACGACGTTGCGGCCGTCCCAGCCGATGCCTCTTACACTACCGTGTGCCAGGCGGTCGGTGGCGCCTTCGAGCGGTTTGTGGGAACGGATATCGCCCGTTGTCAGGTCGAGGCAGTTAAAGCCGTCGCCGCCGCCAAACCAGAGCCGCAGGCGGTCGTCTTCGGCAAAACCGACCACCCTGTTGTTCCACTGGCGCGGGGCTTCGTAATGGTAGTTGCGCAGCAGTCCGATACTTTTCTGAACAGCCGTAAAAGCCACCACCTGATTGACGCTGTGTGCCCAGGCTGTGCCGTCGGGTTCGAGAAACAGCCGGAACAGGGCATCCTCATATTCCAGCGGTTTGCCGCCCGCCAGAATGCGCTCCCGCCGAAACGTATTTGTCCGCAAATCGTAAATCATGATCCCCAAGCGGGTCGTCATCAGGAAACGATCCCCGCCCAGCGACTCGACGCCCATAATGCCCAGGTAACGGCGGGTTGCATGCAGGCCGTACGCCCGTGCATCGATAGGCGTCACCTTGCCCAGGGCAAAGTTGTACCAATACGTTGTGGAACCATAGTCGGACAAAGCCACCAAATCAGGAGTAAGTGCTTGAAAATAAGGGATTTCATGGGCGACCGGCAAGGTGCGCACCTCGCCGGTCAGCACGTTGACGGCGTGAAGGGTTTTGGGGCCCGGATAAAAAATGACGGTTCCGCAAGTATCGAAACGGGCGTAATTGGTGCTGTAAGGCACGGGGATATTGTTCAATAATGTTTCAAAACGACCGGTTTCGGGGCGCAAGGCTGAAATACCGGTCGTCGTCAGTATGCACAAGGGCTGCCCTTTTAATTGAAACACGGCCCTGGGCCGACTGCCGCCGCTTGTATCGAGCCCTACCTCCACGAATCGGTCGAAATCCGTATCCAGCCGCCACAACTTTTGCCCCGATAAAACCCAAATTCGGTTTTCAGCGTCACAAATGGCTTGCGCCAGAGGTTTTTCAAATCGGTACTTGCGCAACTCGCGCCCATCGAAGCGCTGCAGGGAGTTGGCTGCCATGACCCAAAGAAACTGTTGCCGGTCTTTGAAAATATCACTGATGCCGCCCCCGCCGATGCCTTGCTCCGGACCAAATACCTGCGCATTGTAGCGGGGCAATTGCCCGTACATACAAAGGGAAGACAGCAAAAGGAGCAATACGGCGTAATTTTTCACATCAAGTCAAAATATGGCCCAGCGGCGAAAATTAACGGTATTCTTCGGGAAAAACCGGGGCGATGTATGATCCGCCCCGGCCAACCCGCAGCACAACAGGCTTTCGGCATTACAGCGATGTAACCCGACACAAAGTTGTCTTAACGGCCGCTGTTGACCGTATACAAATAACCAAAACTCAGTCCAAGGGTACGCATCCGGGTGGTGGTGCCGTCCCGGAAAATATCGAGGTCTCTTAGTCCCTGCGTCCAGCGCAGCTCGGCAAAGGCCCGGCCGGGGCCCGCCTTTACAGTAGCCCCGGCGCCCAGTTGCAACCCCAAATCGCTGCGCGTAAAGTCGTCGTAATCATACCCTTCTCCGTTTTTATAATAGCGGTTGGACAAATGCGCGGCAAAAAACGGCCCGCCGATGAGGTATGCTTTGGCTGCACCTTGAGTAAGGGTGTAACGCGCCATCAGAGGGATTTCCAGGGTCTGAAATTTGTCTTTCAGCACAAAATCGGCCTCGCCCGGCGTACGGAAATACCAGGTATCGCCTTTTGGCACGTAATTGATTTCGAGGCGAATACCCAGGCGTTCGCTCCATCCGGCCTCCACGATCAGGCCGGCCTGCATCCCATTGAGCGGGCGGTTGCCCATGCCGGGGGCATCAGCCGTCCAGTACGAAGAAGAAGCCAGACCCGTGCGCAAGCCGATCGTGAGCGGAGTAGTGTAAGAAGTTTCGGTGTTTTGGGCTGCCAGCGGGCTGAAAACGGCGGCGAGCAGCAAGACAAAGATTTGTTTCATAGCTTAAAAATCAGATTGGGGGAAAAATCGCAGATGCAGCCGGGCAGGGCCCCATTTCTTCCTCCCGGCACAACAAAGGTGCCGAACGGCGTTTTCCGCAACGGCTGCAAGTTGTTCAGCGGCTGCCGGCAATTGACAAACGGTAGCGTGCTGCCTGATTCGGCTTTTCAACATGGTGATTTGGCAGGAATGAAGGATGTTTGCGTGCATGAACGCCTTTCGTTTTACAACCCTGTTTTTCAGCCTTGTCGCCCTGTTTGCCTGTGGTAAAAAAAACAAAGGGCGGTTTGTCGAAACAGCCTTTTACCATTGGCAAACCGTACTGCAACTGTCGCCGGCGCAAATACAACGCCTCGACAGTCTCGGTTGCCGGCGCCTGTACGTCAAGGCCCTCGACCTGGGCGTACTGCCGGAAACCGGTGAGATCGCGCCGTTTTCGCAACTGGAAATAGCCGACTCGACTGGTCTGGAAGGCCGGGTCCTGATTCCTTGCGTGTTTATCACCAACCAGGTTTTTCAACGGGTTTCAAGCACACAAATACCCGATCTGGCCCGTAAAGTGCTGGAAGTGACCGGTATGCAAGCCCCCGAAATTCAGATCGATTGCGACTGGACGGCTACGACACAGCAGCCTTATTTTGAATTTTTACGGGAAATAAAAAAGCGCCTGCCGCCCGCTTGCCGGCTCAGCGCAACGATCCGCCTGCACCAATACAAGTTCCCGAAACGAACCGGCGTACCGCCTGTCGACCGAGGCATGCTCATGCTCTACAATACCGGCAACATCGACGATCCGGCCACCCAAAACTCCATTTTCGCCCCCTCCGACGCCCGTAAGTACATCGCCGGAGCACCGCGCGACTATCCCCTGCCCCTTGATGTGGCCCTGCCGCTTTTCTCCTGGGCGCTGGTGTATCGCCACGACGAACTCTGGAAAATCTGGCCCGACCCCGACACGACCGAACTGAACGATACTGCTTTCTTCAAGGTCACCGGCCCCGACCGCCGTACGGTACTCCAGGAAACTTTTCGCAACGGATTATTCCTTCGCCCCGGCGACCAACTGCGGATCGAAAAAATCCGGCAGGATGACATGAACGAAGCCCGTGCGCTGGCAGACCGGATCGATATGGCGGAGGATGCGGTGCTGGCGTATTTTCACCTGTAGCGCCGACCTCCAGGTCGGCGATGTTGAGAGAAGAAAAGACCCGCGATTAACAACCACTGCTCCAATCGATAATACCCTGATATATTTCCGCTTTTATCTTTCACCATAAATCGCGGATATTTCCAGATCGTTGGGGCGCCGACCTGGAGGTCGGCGCTACAGGTCTGTACCGCCGACCTCCAAGTCGGCGATGTTGAGAGAAGAAAAGACCCGCGATTAACAACTACTGCTCCAATCGATAATACCCTGATATATTTCCGCTTTTATCTTTCACCATAAATCGCGGATATTTCCAGATCGTTGGGGCGCCGACCTGGAGGTCGGCGCTACGACGAATAATCGCGGATCATTCCTTCTCTCAACATCACCGACCTGGAGGTCGGCGCTACAATGCGACCATACCCTCTTCTTTTGCCTTTTTTCTTCGCAGGCCTCACCCTCTTCCCCGCGCGAACAGCCGATGTGGCGCCCCGCCCGGCGGCCTGCGATCCCAATGCCGCTGCGTTCAGGGGTTACACTTTTTTGGTACCCGAAATTATTCACAAAAACGCGGCCTATGCGCCCTTTTTCGTGCATTGGGACGACTATTACCAGCGCTATTATTTCAACCGCGACATTCAAAAAGAGGAAAACGTGCTGGAATGGAAAGAACGCTTTTGCGACCAGGCCACTCCGAAAGATATCGAGTACCTCGTGTACGAATCAAGATTCGACGAACTGGCCGACCTGCGCGCCGCCGCTGCCGACCCCGAAGGCAAACGCGCCCTGCCCTACGGCTTGCGCAACAACACTTTTGCCGCCGTTATCGTCGTCAACCGCTGCACGGAGGTGATTGATTACCTCATGTTTGCCAAAAAATGCGAGCCGCATGTAATTAGTTACGGCGGCTGGAAAGTGCCCGAACGCAACCCGGCCGACATGCAACTGCTCATCGAAGAGGGCAAAGGCCGTTTTGCCCAGGCCGAGTCGTATTTCCTGAAACTGCGCTACACCTACCAGATCGTCCGCCTGGCGCACTACGCCCGGCAATGGCAACAAACCGTCGATCTCTACAACGAACTGATGCCCAAAGTGGACCGGCGCAAATCCAGTATCGTCTATTTTTGGGCGCTCGGACACCTCGCCGGCGCCCTCCAGCGACTGGGCCATTATGCTGACGCCGCTTACCGCTACTCTATTGTTTTTCGCCATTGCCCGTCCAAACGCAACCAGGCCTACCGCAGTTTTTACATTCGCAACGATCAGGACTGGCAGCAAGCCCTGCGGCTGTGTCGCAACGATTCGGAAAAATCAACCCTTTTTCTCCTCCGCTCCGGCGGCGACGCCGTGTATGCCGTGGAGGATATGCAGCAAATCTATGCCCTCGACCCCGCCAATCCGCAACTGGACCTGTTGCTGATCAGCGCTTTGCAGCAATTTGAAAAAAACCTGCTTCGCACGCTGGTCACCGATCTCAAATACGGCAAAACCCTGGGCGCGGCCAAACGCGAAGAAACCGCCGCCTCACTGCTCAAACTGCAGTTTTTTGTACAGGAAGCCCTGCGTGCCGGTCAATTGGCCAACCCCAAACTCTGGCGCTGTGCCGAGGGGTACATACAACTGCTGGCGGGCGACCGTTATGCAGCGGGCAAGCAGTTCGACCGTGCCGAAAAAGCCCTCGACCTGGACGAACAGTACGACCGGGAACTGAAACGCCAGATCGACGTCTGGCGCATCCTCGCCGAGATACTGCGTCTCGACCCCAGGGATACCTATGTCGACCAGGCAATCTTTCGCATCAGGAGTTACAAGTTGTTCAATGAATTTCCGTCGTTTGAACCGTTTTTACAAGACTATGCCTCCGAGGTGTATGCCCAGAACGAGCATCCGGGCAAAGCCATTCTCGCCGCCTACCCGCCCGAAGCGCTGGGCTACAACCCCGAGCTCGCGGTGCTCGACGATCTGTTAAAAGCTTCGGAAGAAGACAACCCGATCCTGCTGGAAAAAACGATGGGCGGCGATTCCAACCTCAACAACGTGCGCGCCCGGTTGCTGGAGATCAAAGGCGCGTACCTGCTGGGCCAGGGACAACCCGAGGCCGCCGTGGCCACGATGCGCAAAATTACCCCGACCGAACAGGTCAAAATGAAACGATTCAGCGCCTTTAACGAGGTGATGATCGAACGAGTGCATTTTCCCGGACAGATTGTGGCCGATTCACTGGCTATGACGCGCCTGCAAATTGCTGAACGGATTATCGAGAATGATTTCCAGGCCAAAGCCGCTCTTGCCGTCGACGATCCGTCGGCGGCCCGGTATTATTACCAGAACGGTCTGGCTTATTACAACATGTCCTATTTCGGCTATGCCTGGAACGTGACCGATTTTTACCGCAGCGGATACAACTGGCTGCGTTTGCCACTGGGGCCCGTTTTCCCGCTGAAAGGCTCGCCCTCCGGCAACCGGGAAAACACCGATCTCAGCGTGGCGCTGGACTATTTTGAAAAAACGATGGCCGTATCGAACGATCCCGAACTATCGGCCAGGGCTGCCTTTATGGCCGCGCGTTGCCAGCAAAAAATGTGGTTCCTGCAAGCCGGCAACGGTTACAAATTCGGCAGTCCGCTCATCCCCGTCCCGCCGCCGGCATATCGCGGCTACTACGACATTTTGCAGACGAAATACGGTAAAACCGACTTTTACAATCAAATGGTAAAAGAGTGCAAATGGCTGGGGGAGTATTCGAAGGGATGAGGATGCGAGGATTTGAGGATGCGAGGATTTGAAAAAAGGGTTACTACTGCTCTCGAATACGTTTGTTATTTTGTGGATTTAACGTATTCGAGAGCAGTAGTAACCCTTTTTTCAAATCCTCGCATCCTCGCATCCTCGCATCCTCACATCCTCAACCGATCAAAACATCTCCACGCCGCCGAAGTGGAAAGCGCCTTCGATCGCGGCGTTTTCGTCGCTGTCGGAGCCGTGAACGGCGTTTTCACCTACGCTGGTGGCGTATTTGGCGCGGATGGTGCCGGGAGCGGCGTTGGCCGGGTTGGTGGCGCCGATGAGGGTGCGGAAATCTTCCACGGCATTGTCTTTTTCGAGGATAGCCGCCACGATCGGGCCGCTGCTCATAAACTCGACGAGTTCGCCGTAGAACGGACGCTCGCGGTGTACGGCGTAGAATTCGCCGGCTTTTTCTGCACTGAGTTTGGTCAGCTTCATCGCAACGATGCGGAAGCCGGCGGCATTGATCATCTGGAGGATGTTGCCGATGTTGCCGGCGCGTACTGCGTCGGGCTTGATCATGGTAAATGTTCTGTTGCCAGCCATCTGTATGGTGTGTTTGAATGAATGTTGAATTTGGGCGCGCAAAATTACAGCGAGATTTTATTTCAAAAGGCCGTCGAAAAAAGCTTTTATAAAAAATAAAATGCGGCGACCCCACAAAAGCAAGGCGAAGACCGTACTTTTGTGGCCGTTTTCCCCCAAATACCCTGTGCTTCCCGATACATGGAAATTTCGTCCGAGCTCCGCCAATTGCTGATCATTCCGCAAAACGTGGCCATTTTCTCCCACCGCAATCCCGACGGCGATGCCATCGGCAGCTCGCTGGCACTGCGGCACTACCTCGAACAATACGGCCATACCGTTCACGTCCTTTTTCCTTCCGAATACCCGGAAGAACTGGAATTCCTGCCCGGCGCCGAGGAAATCCTGATCTGGGACATTCACACCGAAGAGTGCAAACACGTTTTGCAACAAAAAAACGTGTTCTTTTTCCTCGATTTCAACTCGCTGAGCCGGATCGATAAAATGGGCGACTTTGTCAAAAACCTGCCCGGCAAACGAATCCTGATTGACCACCACCTGTACCCCGAACCCATTGCCGAGCATACCTTCTCCGAACCCGAAGCCAGCAGCACCTGCGAACTGGTCTACCGCTTCATCGATGCCATGGGCGACTCCGTGCGGGTCAATCCCAAAGTCGGCGAATGTATTTACACCGGTATTGTGACCGACACCGGCTCGTTCCGCCACGCCACCAACCCCAGGGTTTTTCGCATCGTGGCCGACCTGATCGATCGCGGCATGGACGATACGGCCGTGCAGGACAGTATTTTTAATTCCCAAAAAGAAAAAAACCTGCGCCTGCTCGGGCACTGCCTGGCCAACCGCATGGAATACTGGCCGGAATTGCGCACCGCCCTCATCTGGCTGTCGAAAAAAGATTACGAACAGTTCAGCATTCAGCGCGGCGATACCGAGGGCATCGTCAATTACCTGCTGACCATCAAAGACGTGAAAATGGCGGCTTTTATCCACAACCAGCCAACCATCGTCAAACTCAGCCTGCGCTCCAAAGGCGATCTCGACGTACAGGAAATTTGCCGCAAACACTTCAACGGCGGCGGCCATAAAAATGCCGCGGGCGCCTTTTCGCACGACAGTCTCAAAGCGACCATTGAAAAATTCAAAAACCTGCTGCCGGAATACAAGGCAGAATTATTGAAATGAACCATTTTCGCGGCCTTTTGCTGGTTTTTATGGCTGTTCTGACGCTAAGTAGCCCTGCCGATGCACAACAGGACACCCTGCGCACAGAGCACGGATTTTTGTTCGTCAACCACACCCAACGGCAAGGCGATTATCCCAAAGCCGAAGACTATGTGATAGTACGGGTGGAAACCTGGCTGGGCGACACCTTGCTGTCGAGCACCAGTGCCATGGGCGGTTCGCGCGAGATTCAAATACCCACCCCCGAGCGGATGCCAAAACGAGTGCCGCCGTTTTTCGACGCCATCGTCCTGATGACGCGCGGCGACAGCGCCACGGTGCTGCAACCCGTCGACAGTCTGATCCGGAAACTGACCCCGCAACGCTTCCATGATGAAAAATACCTGCGTTTTGATATCGTTCTGCTCGATTTTATGAGTGCAGCAGAACGGGACCGGAAAAAACAGGAGGAAACTGCTGTTATGGAAAAACGCCTGACCGAGGTGGAAGCGCAAACCCAACAACTGGCCAAAGATTTTAAAAAAGGTAAATTGAAGGATCAATTGGAAAAAACCCGATCCGGACTTCAGTATATCGTACACGAACCCGGCACGGGCCCTTTAATTGCAAAGGGCGACAATGTCAGCGTGCATTATTATGGCTGCCTGATGAATGGAGAAAAATTCGACGAGTCTTTCTCCCCCAATATGCCGCTGCCCTTTGTCGCAGGTGAAGGCCAGATGATCGCCGGCTTCGACGAAGGCGTTCTGCTGCTTCGCCACGGCGCCCGGGCAACCCTGTTTCTGCCCGCCAGGTTGGCCTATGGCCAGGAAGGAGCGGGAGATGTTATTCCGCCCAATTCAGACCTGATCTTTTACATAGAAATTCAATAACTGCTGTGATGATGAAACACCTTTTGGTTCTCCTCCTCTCCGGTCTTGCCCTGAGCCAGATGGCCTGCGGCGGCCAGTCGCCCAAAAACCAGACTGCCCCCGAAACCACGGCGGAAACACCGGCGGTCAAAGCGCCGCTTGCCGCCAGCGGCGAACCCACGGAAATGAATATCGGCGACGTCCGTATCGTCAATTACACCAACGGCGGCGGTCGCAAGCCCAAGGAAACGGAAGTGGCAGTCGCCTATGTCGAAAACTGGGTGGCCGACACCCTGCTTGCCAGCAGCCGGATCAAATTCGGCGGCCCGCTCAACGTACCCATGAAACCGATCAAAGACCCCTCCGAAGGCGCCCTTCATTTTGCGCTGATGACGATGGGTATCGGCGACAGCGTCGTGGTGTATCGCCCGATCGACAAAGGTATTCGCAGGGTACTTTCACCTAAATATGCCAAAGAAACCATGATGCACGCCCATATCGTGCTGGTCGACCTCAAAGATCCCAAAGATATTCCTGACCTTCAGGAGCAAATGAAAGCAGCGCCCGGAGGCCAGGCGCCTGCTTATATCCCTCCCAGCACGCCGACACAGAAAAAACAATAGGCCGGCGCCGCATCGTTCCAACTTTCCATTCGATAATTCTATAACTCACATGCGTAATTTACTTTTTTTCATTCTCTTCGGAGGAATCCTGATGAGCCAGATCGCCTGCAACCAGGGCGGCAACGGCATTAAGACCCGCCATGGCCACATGTTCACCAACCATACCAACGGCAGCGGCCCCAAAGCCCAGTCCGGTGAACTGGTCACCGTCAACGTCTACACCTGGCTGAACGACTCGCTGATCAGCAGCACCGTCCGCGATATGGGCGGCGCGCGCGAAGTCATGCTCCCCGATACCGCGCAACTCAACGAACGCGCCCCGGCCGTTTTCGACGCTCTTTTTATGATGACAAAAGGCGATAGCGCCACGCTCATCCAGAAAGTCGACTCCGTCATGGCCCGCGCCATCCCGAAAGAACTCGGCGATGTAAAAGAAATCCGCTACGAAATCGTCATGGTCGACCTGGTCGACAAAACTGGCGTTCAGAAAAAAATGGAGGAAGAGCAGAAAAAAGCCGAAGAAGCCCGCGTGCTCGGCGTGGAAGTGGAGAAAAATCTTCGCGCCAGCCTCGCCGACTACAAAGCGAAAAAACTCGGCGCCAAACTGCAAAAAACAGCTTCCGGCCTCGAATACATCATTCATGAAAAAGGCAACGGCGCTCCCCTCCAAAAAGGCGAAACCGTACCCACCAACTACCTGGGCATGTTCCAGAAAGATGGCGAGATTTTCGACGGCTCTTACGACCGCGGCGGCGCCGTACCCTTCCAGGTTGGCGGCATGATTCCTGGTTTCGACGAAGGTCTGTTGCTGCTCAACCACGGTGCAAAAGCCACCTTCTTCATCCCCTGGAACCTGGCCTACGGCGAGCAAGGCATGCCGGGCAGCCCGATCGGCCCGAAAGCCGATCTCGCTTTCTACGTTGAAGTAGAATAAGCGAGCAGCGGGTTATTTCACGCCAAGACGCAAAGCGCGCAAAGCACCAATTCAAACTTTGCGCGCTTTGCGTCTTGGCGTGAAATAAACAGGCATTATAGCCACACAAAGGGCGCAAAGGAAATTGACACTCCAGCGACCGCTAAATGAACTTTTTTGCCCGCCCCTTTATTTACCAGCCATATTATCACACTATCTTAAACTGCCTGCAAAACGGCAGATCCCATCCGTTTCCAACCATGACGATCGAACAGTTAAAAGATCTGAAAGACAAGTTGGCGGTCCTCAGGAGGTATCTTTGACGTGGACAACCGAGTCCGCGAAATTGAAGACCTGAGCACCGAAACCCTTTCTCCCAGTTTCTGGAACGACCCCAAACGCGCCGAAGGCATTCAGCGCAAAATTGGCCTCAACAAAAAATGGGTCGACGAATACAATGTGCTCGCCCGCGAAGTCGACGACCTCGAAGGCCTCTTCGAGTTCCAGAAAGAAGGCCTCAGCACCGAAGAAGAAGTTGAAGCCCAATACCGCAAAACTTCCGAGCTGCTGGCCGACGCCGAATTCCGCAGTACCCTCAACAAAAAAGAAGACGCCATGAACGCCGTGCTCCAGATTAACGCAGGAGCAGGCGGCACCGAAGCTTGCGACTGGGCATCCATGCTCCTGCGCATGTATCGAATGTGGGCCGACAAAAACGGCTTCAAAGTCAACGACATCTTCGAACAGGACGGCGACGCGGCCGGCATCAAATCAGCGAGTATCGAAATCGTGGGCGATTACGCCTACGGCTGGCTCAAAGGCGAAAATGGTGTGCACCGCCTCGTGCGGGTCAGCCCATTCAATGCCCAGGGCAAACGCCAGACCTCTTTCTCCTCCGTGTTTGTGTACCCGCTCGTGGAAGACGACGATATCGAGATCGTCGTCAGCCCCGACGACGTGCGGTGGGACGTATTCCGCGCCTCCGGCGCGGGTGGCCAGCACGTCAACCGGACGGAGTCGGCCGTGCGCGTCACACACATCCCGACGGGTATCGTCGCCGAATGTCAGCAGGATCGCAGCCAGCACCGCAACCGCGAAATTGCCATGACCCTGCTCAAAAGCCGCCTCCACCAACTCGAAATGCGCAAACGCGAGGAGGAAAAAGCCAAGGTGGAAGCCGGCAAAAACAAGATCGAATGGGGCAGCCAAATCCGATCTTACGTACTCGACGACCGCTGGGTCAAAGACCTCCGCACCGGCCATAAAGTGCACAACCCCGACGCCGTACTCGATGGCGACCTCCAGAATTTCCTCAAAGCCTATCTGATGTGGGAAAGCAACCCGACGGAGGTGGAAGCGGAGGAGGATTAGTTCATTCCATAAAGAAGAGGCTGCGCGGATGCGCAGCCTCTTCTTATTTGACAGATGAAGACAACACCAACCTGACCATATTTCGTCATCGCAGCCGTAATGCAGGCCATAGGACCCGTGGCCGTCCAGATAACCGCTTTGTCATCGGGAGGTGAACCCAGTGTTCATAACGATCTGCTGCCTGACGACTCAACGCGGACAAGGTTTCGGATCATTATCATCGCAATCCTCAAAACTCAGCAGCCCGTCTCCGTCGCGGTCTTTATAAAAATAGGTTTTTGCCAGGTTAAATGCGCCTGCACCAACTTCGTCGCCGATCAAACGACCGGGAATATCGTCGAAAGGTGCGTTGAGTCCCGCCCACACCCGCGACAAACTGGCCTGATCGGCAGCATCGCGGTAAGTAGCCCATTGCAGGGTGATGTCCACGGTCGGGCCTTGTTCGAGGCGAAGGAAGCCATTATTGGCGTACACTTTGTACTCGCCCAGGCCGCCCGGGAAATATTCGTCGCCCGTCAGTAATGCCAGCACTTCCGCCGCCGCATGGGAAAAAGCGGCGTGCGCGGAAACAAAGCCGCCGTATGGCGGACTTACGTAGGTTTTCGGCTGGTAAGGCAACCAGTTTTCGGCCAAAATCCAACCTCGTTTTGCCGTTTCGACAGGCGTGGGGGCATCCGCCAGAGAGAACGGACCTGCCCAGGCCTTGATTTTGATTTTCCCGACATGCTCGTCGGAAGAGCCCGCCAGCAGATCGCCTTTTTTCACCAGTTCCACCCGGCCGGGCAGCAGCGGAATACCCGCCGGGTGGTACGACGGCAAGCGCGAGTCGGTACTTTGACCGAGTTGTGCCAGGTAGCGCAGTGCCGTGACGGGCCGCGCGCTTTCGTACCAGCTTTTCAGCCCCCAGGCGGCAATCGCCGCGTCGTGCAGGGCGGCGCCCAGTACGAAGTAAGCTTTCACATCCCACTCCAGGGCATTCATGGGGTCACCTTTGCCATTGAACTTTTTGACCAAACCCGGCTGGTCGACGACATAGTTGAGCAGCGACAACCAATGCCCCGACGGCGTTTCGGCATCGGGGCCTTCGGCCCAGTACTGGATTGCAGTACGGATAAAATCGCCGCGCGGTACGAATTGTGGTGCATAAGTTTGTCCGGTTCGCGGATTAAGGTCGTAGCCGGCGCCCGGGTCGCGGCCGGTTTCGAGGTCGTAAAAAGCGGGCAATTCGGCCAGATTAGCAGGATATGCCCGTATTTGGCCCATGCTTTTGGGCGATACGTCCCACATCACGCCGTCGGCGGGATCGAGCAGGGCCGACCAGGCTGCCACCAGTGCGAAATTCCATTGATAGTCACGCGAGGCCGAGGTATCAAGCCGCGGGAAAAAATTACTGCCGGGGTCGTGATACAGCCAATAATCGCGTTTATTGCGGCTGTAGACGATCAGACCGCCTCTGGTACCGAGGGCAAACGGCTTGACCTTTCCCCAGGCAATTCCCTGAAAAGTTTGAGTATTCGTGATCCGGCGCCCGTTCGGGTCGAGCGAATCGATCATATAGGAAGCTGCTTTCCCACCACACCGGCATTCATACATGGGGTAGCCGTCGAGGCCTATGGCGCGTTTCAATTGAAGCGGTTGCCAGCGATTGGGATCATGCAAGGGGCCCGTGCCAGGTTCTGTCACTGCAAGGGGTGGGTTGGCGGGCACGAAATAGGGCGTTTCGTAATGGCCGGCTTCGTTTGCGCCGTCTTGTTGCGCCATTAACAAGACGCATTGAGCGATATAGTTGCCCAGGGCTGCCGGAGAGCCGGAAGGATAGTCGATCGAGTTGTTCCGGAAATCGTAGCCGTGTTTTTGCATGATTTCGCGACAGCGGTATGCAACGCCGGCGCTTTGGGGCGACTGTGCAAAGCGGGCGGTCAGGAGTCGGAATGCGGCGAAACTGATGGCTTCTGCACGTGCTGCTTCCACGTCGTCGGGCGCCGGAATTCCGCTGTATTTGCAGGAAAACCGCCCCACAGTTTTACCGAGCAAATAAGTATCGGCTTCTTTGTCGTAAGCAGCCCAGGCATCGTAGAGGGCAATGGAAAAATGAAAAAGGGTGCGTGCCTGTACATGCGGTTGGGCTAAGTCCTCCTCCATGGATAATACCAGCACTTCGCTCCATTCACGCGCGATGGAGTGCTGGGCGTGGAGCGGGAGGGCAAAGTGCAGGACAAAAACAAGTGCGATGAGTCGCAGGTCTGGTAGGTAGCGCATATTCCGAATTGCGGGTCTTTTTCACAAAAATAAGGGAGGAAGTTGCCCGCTTCACACTTTCTCCGGACACAAAAAAATCCCGCTCTCCAACAATCGGAAAGCGGGACTTATCAGCACCCTTACAGGGTTTTAAACCCTGTAAGGGTTAGGAATGGCAGTAAAACTTATGCTTTCACCGTGCCTTTTGCCTTGGCGATCACCTGCTCGGCGACGTTGGTCGGCGCGGCGGCGTAGTGGCTGAATTCCATGGTGGAAGCAGCGCGGCCCGAGGTGAGGGTACGGAGTTGGGTCACGTAGCCAAACATTTCGGCGAGCGGAACTTCGGCCTGGATAGCAACAGCGCCACCGATACGGGTTTCCTGGCCTTTCGGCAGGCCGCGGCGGCGGTTCAAGTCGCCGATCACCGGACCGACGTACTCTTCGGGCGTTACGATTTCCAGTTTCATGATCGGCTCCATGATCTGCGGTTTGCACTTCGGAGCAGCTTCGCGGAAGCCTTCTTTGGCGCAAAGTTCGAAAGCGATCGGCTTGGAGTCGACGGCGTGCATGCCACCGTCAACCACGCGCACTTTCATCGAATCGATGTTGTAACCGGCCAGAATACCGTTGCTCATCATTTGGTTGAAACCATCGACGATGGGCTTCTGGTAGTTCTTGTCGATCGCGCCGCCCACAATACCCCACTCGAACTGGAGTTTTTTCTTGCCGCTTTTGAAGTCGTCGCTTTGCAGGAATTCCTCGTCGGCAGGGCCGAGTTCGAATTCCATTTCAGCGAAGAGACCCGAGCCACCGGTTTGTTTTTTCAAACGCTCGCGGTGCGACACTTTGGTCGTCAGTGCCTCTTTGTAGTTGACCTGCGGAGCACCCTGGTTGCACTCGACTTTGAACTCGCGACGCAGACGGTCGACGATGATTTCGAGGTGCAACTCACCCATACCGGAGATGACGGTCTGGTTGGTTTCTTCGTCGTAGCGTACGCGGAAGGTCGGATCTTCTTCGGCCAGCTTGTTGAGGGCCATGCCGAGTTTGTCGAGGTCTTTCTGCGTTTTGGGTTCTACGGCCAGACCGATAACCGGCTCGGGGAACACCATACTTTCGAGTACGATCGGGTTGTCGACGTCGCAGAGGGTATCGCCCGTGCGGATGTCTTTGAAACCTACAGCAGCAGCGATATCACCGGCTTCGACTTTATCGATCGGATTCTGCTTGTTGGCGTGCATCTGGTAGAGACGGCTGATACGCTCTTTATCGCCCGTACGGGTGTTGAGAACATAAGAACCGGCGTCCAGTTTGCCCGAGTAGCAGCGGATGAAGCACAGACGGCCCACGAAGGGGTCGGTAGCAATTTTAAAGGCCAGCGCGGCAAAGGGCTCGCTAACGGAGGGTTTGCGGGTGATTTCTGCGTCCGTTTTCGGGTTCGTGCCTTTTACGGCAGCGATATCGATCGGCGAAGGGAGGTAGTAGCAAACTGCGTCGAGGCAAGCCTGCACGCCTTTGTTTTTGTAGGCCGAGCCGCACATCACCGGCGTCATTTTCATGTCGCAAACGGCGGCGCGAACAGCGGCGCGCATTTCTTCCACGGTGATGGAATCGGGGTCGTCGAAGAATTTTTCGAGCAGGTTATCGTCGTAAGAAGCGACTTCTTCGATCAATTTCTGACGGTATTCCAGAACGGTGTCTTTCAGATCGTCGGGGATCGGAATGACGTTGAAGGTCATGCCCTGGTCGGCTTCGTTCCAGACGATAGCCTGGTTGGTCACGAGGTCGACCACGCCTTTGAATTTATCTTCGGCGCCGATAGGCACCTGGAGCGGTACTGCGTTGGAGCCCAGTTTGGCTTTCATGTCTTTGACGACCATGAAGAAGTCGGCGCCGGTGCGGTCCATTTTATTGACGAATCCGATACGCGGAACGCGGTAGTTGTCGGCCAGGCGCCAGTTGGTTTCGGACTGCGGCTCTACGCCGTCGACGGCGGAGAACAGGAACACCAGACCGTCGAGCACACGCAGCGAGCGGTTCACCTCCACCGTAAAGTCGACGTGGCCGGGGGTATCGATGATGTTGAAGTCGTAGCCTTGGTCTTCGACCGTCCAGACGCATTTGGTGGCAGCGGAAGTAATGGTGATGCCACGCTCCTGCTCCTGCTCCATCCAGTCCATGGTTGCAGCGCCTTCGTGTACTTCACCGATTTTGTGCGTGACACCCGTGTAATAAAGAATACGCTCCGTAGTGGTCGTTTTCCCGGCATCAATGTGAGCGGCAATGCCGATGTTGCGGGTAAACCGGAGATCCTTTGACATGAGAGTTGAGTGTTGTAGAGTGATGGTAAATTTTTTACGTCGAGGTTTTCAGGTGTTTCAAAACAATGTATTGCGGCGAAGTTTTAAAATGTCTGCTTGTTGAACATAAATTTCGCGCAATAGCATAACGGTTTTAAAAAGTTTTGGAAAATCAAAATTGGATTTGAAATTCCCGGAGGCTTTAAAAACCGATACCGCCGGAAATTACCCGGCGCGGGTCGTGATAACAGGACGCGGCGCCGGGCAATTTTCGACGGTAGGTAGGCGATATGGACGCTTCCAGCGTACGCTTTACGACCGGAAGTGGGCAAAAGCGCGGTTGGCTTCGGCCATTTTATGGGTGTCTTCACGCTTTTTAACAGCGCTGCCTTCGCCTTTGCTGGCGGCAATGATCTCGGCGGCAAGTTTTTCAGCCATTCCTTTGCCGGCGCGGGCGCGGGCGTAGCGAATCAGCCATTTCATGCCGATGGAAATTTTGCGGTTGGCCGGCAATTCCGTGGGGATCTGGAAAGTGGCGCCACCAATACGGCGGCTGCGGACTTCCACTTGCGGCATGACGTTGTTCAAGGCTTTTTTCCAGACTTGCAACTCGTCCTCGTTGGTGCGGCTTTTTACGAGATCCAATGCATCGTAAAAAATGCCATACGCCACGGTCTTCTTGCCTTCCCACATCAGGTTATTGACAAAACGGGTTACCATCGTGTCACTATACCGCGGATCGGGAGCCAATACTCGAGGTTTCGGTTTGTGCTTACGCATTTTATAATGTGCTAATTAATGAATGTGCTAATGTGCTAATTAGACAATGTGCTAATGTGCTAATTAGTTAATGTGCTAATCGGGGAATGTGTCAATGGCGTAATGTGGCTGGAAAAACTTCCTTCAAAAGGCGAAACGCCCAATTAGCACATTAGCACATTGTCTAATTAGCACACTAATACTATTTCTTCGGCCGTTTCGAACCGTATTTCGAACGGCTTTTCTTGCGGTTGTTGACGCCGGCGGTATCCAGAGCGCCGCGCACAATGGTGTAACGAACACCGGGAAGGTCTTTCACACGACCGCCGCGCACAAGTACGATGGAGTGCTCCTGCAGGTTGTGGCCCTCACCCGGAATGTAGCAAATCACCTCGATTCCGTTCACCAAACGAACCTTGGCTACCTTGCGCAGGGCAGAGTTCGGCTTCTTCGGGGTGGTCGTGTACACACGGGTGCATACGCCGCGCTTCTGCGGAGAGGAACTCAACGCACGGCTTTTGCTTTTGTATTCTACCTGCTCGCGGCCCTTGCGGACCATCTGATTAATGGTTGGCATAAACGCTTTTAAGCAAAAATGTTATAACTCGTTCAAAATCAATTGGAAATTGACCCAATTCTTACAGGGTCTTCCAAAAGCGAACGCAAAGATACTTGCATCAGGCAAAATTTTCCAAATCAGACTTAAAAATTTACCGCAAAGACCCTGGAACCGCCGAATTGCGTTCATAAGATCATGCGTCGCTTTTTCCTGTTCCTCCGCTTTTCAGGGGTGTTGACAGTAATGCTGTTCAGCTGTCCTTTTCTCAATGCTCAGGTTACCAAGGCTCCGGAGCAGCCCTACACGCTGTTGTATGGCATTGACAACACGCTCAAATTGACGGCAGCCGACACGCCCGACTCCTGTCTCTTGGTACGGATGGAAGGCGGTGAGGTCAGAAAATACGGAAACGGCCTATACGCACTGACTGTGCTGACCGACTCGCCCCGAGTCCATCTCGACCTGTACGATACCTGCCGCAATACGCTGATCGACCGTCGTTTCTGTCAGGTGAAAAGCCTGCCGATCGCCATCGAACTGGGCAAGCACCGCGGCGGACCAATTTCAGCGGCAGCATTCAAAGCGCACGGCGGCCTCAGCGCAAGGGTAACCGGTCTCGACATTCAGGCAACCTTGCCTGTCATCGGTTTCAGGGTCGTTTTTTTCAGCCGTACAAAAGATCAAACCTGGGAGGGCTATAATTCCGGTGGCAGATTTGAAGGCCGGGTACTGGAACAATTGCAAACGGTGTCGGCCGGCGATGTGGTAATTTTTCGCCAGATATCCTACCGAAGCCCAGGGCCCCGCGGTGAACAACTGAGATTCAGCGAGCAGGAACTGATCTTTGAAATCCGGTAAAAGCGTTAAAAAAAGTCTTTCAGATTCGTGCCGATACCGACGTGCAGCACTCCGCCGGCCAGGTGATAGGCCGCATAGCCCACGTCGAGCCGAAAACGGCTGATTTTAAAACCGACGCCACCGGAAAAGCCGGCCAGACTGCGGTAGTTGCGCACCGACAGTTCTTTTTTTCGTAAATGATTGTAACCCAATCGTATACGAAACGACTCGTTTCTACCCAGCAGGAATTCACCGGAAAAAATGAAGTGGCGGAAAAAGTTGTCGATACCCGGATTGCCCTGTGTCTGGCTTTGTTCGCCGCCGAAAAGCAGCACATCGTCGTCCTGGTTGTTGGGGTCGTCGTAACGCAAATCCCACTGATTCAGGCTGTGTGCGATCACTGTGAACCGAAAAGGCAGGTGTTTGAGCCGTTTGCTGAATCCTACCTGAAGGTCGTAGGGCAAATCTTCCTTCACACCGTTGTAAGTGGCCAGTTGAGCGCCTACGTTGCGCAACACGATGGCGGCCGAAAAGCGGTTGGCGGTATCCACATAAATCGCGCCTGCATCGGCAGCCAGTGCAGAGGCCTGATACACGTCGAGGGTGGAGACGCCAAAGCGCAGATTGAGTCCGAGGGAGATTCGATCGGTTAGTTGCCGCGCGCCGCCCAGGGTAAACGCCGTTTCGGAGGCTTTTACATTGCCGGTCACATTGCCGAACTCATCGGCCTGTTTGATGTCGCCATAGCCGATGTATTGCAAACCACCGTGCACAGTAAAGCCAAGTTTGGGCAAATGCGCGCCGTAAGCGGCATAACCGTGCTGCACATCGGTCAAGAAGAAGTTGTGCTGGAAAGTCAGGCGGCCGTCCATCGAAGGGTTGAGCGCGGCAGGGTTGGCGGCAGCAAAGGCCAGATCGTCGTCCTGCACCGTGATCTGGGCGCCGCCCAAACCTGTGATTCGTGCCGAGGGCGGCAGAGTCATAAACTTAAAAACGTGCTGGCCGCCGGTGATCTGGGCCAGCAACTGCAACGGCAGGAGCCATGCAGCCAGAGCAAGAACAGGTAGTTGTTTTTTCATGGCAAAACGTTGTTTTTTATGAGGATGCGAGGATGCGAGGATGCGAGGATTTGACAAAAGGGTTATTTCTGCTCTCGGGTTTTGGTGAATTGGTGAATTGGTTATAAAAGTGGGATTTCTGCTCACAATTCAGAGATTTTGGGCCAACAGGCAAAAAAACCGAGCCCGGGAGCAGAAATAACCCTTTTGTCAAATCCTCGCATCCTCAAATCCTCGCATCCTCAAATCCTCGCATCCTCAAATCCTCGCATCCTCAATCCTTCTTCCACCTCGTCTGGCACATGCCGAGTTTGCAATCGGCGATACGGACCAGGGCGCCGGTGGTATCGTATTCTTTCAATTCGCCGTCTTCAACGGGGCCGTCTTCGGTCGGGACGTAGTTGCCCTCGGTTTTGAGAACGCCGGTGTCGTAATATTCGGTAAAGGGGCCATTTTCTTCGCCGTTTTTGAACATGACTTTTTCCGCTACCGTGCCATTGGCATAATAAGCAAGGCTCAGTCCTTCGATTTGGCCTTTGACAAATGTCTGTTCTACCATCAGGACGCCTTTATCGGAGAATTTCTGATATTTTCCTGAAAAAGTGCCATTGTCGTAATGCTCCACAATGTCGACCTGACCATTGGTGTAAAACAGGCGGCGTTCGCCGTGAAGCGAGTCGTTCTGATAGGTGGCTTCTTCCAGCAGTTTTCCTTCGGGGCTGAAGCGCTGGTAGCGACCGTGTTTGGCAAAATCTTTTTTTCGCCGTTCGAAACGCTCCATGTTACCCAGGGAATCGCGGTTTTCAATTGTTTCAACGGGGGGCTCGCCTGCACAGGCAGCGAGAAAAAGGAGTAGAAGCGCAAGCAGGCTCAAGCGGTTTGTTTGCATGGCGTAAGATCAATTTTGAGTGGATAAAATCGTGCAGCGATGCAAACGCAAAGGTTGACGACGAAATTCTGAATAAGGCTGCCTGAGTGAAAAAATTTCGGCGCAAACTTTTGTGCGGAGTTGGATCTTTCGCCGGCAAATTTTTCCTGTCTCATGTCGCAAAGAATCACCCTGCAGGCCTGGTGGCATTTTTTTCGCAGTTTTTGGTCGAACCCGCGGGCCCGGGCAGTCGGCCTGGCATTTTCGCTGTGTTCCTGGAGTTTCGGCAGTTGGGTGGTGCATATCCCGCACGTGAAAGCCGCCCTGCAACTCGACGACGCACAACTTGGCTGGGCGCTTTTCGGTTTGCCGGCCGGGCAATTGTTCATCAACCCGATCTCCGGTCGCTTAGCCGGGCATTTTGGCCCCTCGCGCATCTGCATTGTTGCAGCGGCGAGCACGGCGTTGTTGCTGGTGTTGCCCGTTCTGGCGCCTTCCATGGCGTTGCTGGTGGGCGGACTGGTCTTGTTCGGCGCGTCTTTGGCTTTGCTGGGCATGGCCATGAACGCCTGCGTGCCCGAAGTGGAAATAGAAGGCCGACATTCGATCATGGCCATCTGTCACGGCCTGTGGAGCCTGGGCGGCATGTTGAGTTCCGCTTTGGCCAGCGCCCTGCTGGGTGCGGGCTGGTTGCCACGTCAGCATATTTTGCTGGCGTCGTCGGTCATGTTATTGGTTTTGTTGGCGATTGCCCCTACCCTTCGCCGTATTCCCAAGCCAGAACACCCCGATTCGGCACATCATGGCATGGCGCGCCCGACGAAAAATCTGGTTTTGCTGGTCCTGATCGGCTTTTTTGCCTTATTGTCGGAAGGACTGGCATTCGACTGGAGCGGGGTGTTTCTGCGCGATTTCAGGGGCGCCGGGCCGGCAGCGGCGGCATTGGGTTTTACGGCATTTACCATGGCCATGACGATCGGGCGATTTGCCGGTGATTTGCTGATTGCACGCCACGGTGAACGCCGCCTGTTGGTGATATGCGGACTAGTGGCAGCCACGGGACTGAGCATGGCGATATTTATTCCGACGCTCTGGGGCGGATGGCTGGGGTTCTGTATTATGGGGCTGGGTTGCTCTCTGGCCGCGCCCATGTTGTTCAGCATGTCGATGCGCCTGCCCAACGTCACACCGGCCGCCGGTCTGGCGACTTTCGTTACTTTTAGTTTTTTAGCTTTTCTGGCTGGTCCTCCCCTGATCGGACTGATCGCAAACGTGGTGAGCCTGCCGGTGGCTATGATGGGCGTGGCAGGTTTGTTGTTGCTGGGAGTGGTGCTGGCAAGGCAGATCTGAATGGTTATTTGGTGAGTTGGTGAGTTGGTGAGTTGGTGAGTTGGTGAGTTGGTTATTTGGTGAATTGGTGAATTGGTTATAAAAGGGTTACTTCTGCTCACATTTCAGAGATTTTGCCTACAGGCAAAAACCGAGCCCGAGAGCAGAAGTAACCCTTTTATAACCAAATAACCGATTCACCAATTCACCATTAATTCACAATGATTTGCTCCGTAAAGATCTTGTCGCCCTGTTGTACCTGGATGACGACGGTGCCTTTGGCGTATTCGTTCAGATCGAATTGCTGGTTGTAATCGCCATTGAAGGCATTCAGTTCTTCACGGAACAACTGCCGGCCGGAGAGATCGAACAAGGTGATAATCGTGGGAAGCGGTTCGCTGCGAAACTCGATGGTGACAGGTCCCGCCGTGGGGTTGGGATAGGCGCGGAACGACTCAAGTTTCAGGCTGCGATCCTGCGCTACCGGGGCGACCGGAGCGGCAGGCTGAGCGGCATCGCCCTCACTGGCAGCCCGGCGGATCGTGATCACGCGACGGGTGCGCATGCGTTGTTGTTCGTTTTCACCCCAGTTCCAGGCATAAAACTGGCGTTGCACATTGGCACCTTCGTCGTCGTTGGTAATAACGGTAACCCGGTTTTGGTCTTTGCAGGCTTTGAGCGATGCCTCGACGGTTTTGGGGGCATTGTCGCGCAGGTATTCAACCGTCACCTTGTCGCCCGGCTGATATTTGGCAATTTCGTTCCACAGTTCGTCGTGGTTGCGCACCGGCTGACCATTCACGCCGGTAATGACGTCGCCGACTTGCATGGATGCGTCGCGAGCGGCCGATTCTTCGGTAAATTCCGAAACCTTCGAGCCTTCTTTGCCGTCGGCCGACCACGAGCCGGAGTAGACACCCAGGCAGGCGGGCTTTTGGCGTACGTCCACGTCAAAATCATTCGACCAGTTGTTGTTAAAGTTGAAATCGCGGTTCCAGTTTTCGCCTGTGGTCCAGGTGTTTTTGGCCTCTTTCAGGGTTGCGGTGGCCGTACCGGCAGTATTGCCGCGCAGGTAAGCCACCCGCAGTTGATCGCCCGGTTTGGTATCTTGCATGAAGTCCTCTATATCTTCCCAATCGCGCACCGGCGTATCGTTGAGGGCGGTAATGACGTCGCCATCTTTCAGACCGGCTGTTTCGGCAGCCGATTCGTCCACGATTTCCACCGCCACGCCGGACTTGTTGTCGTCGTCGTCGTCGGGCGATACGCCAAGGAAGCCGCGCGATTGTTCTTTTTCGGTCGTCACGACGTTTTGGGCGCCACGTTGGGTAAGCGTAGCCGTGGTCGTGGCTTCTTTGTCGCCGCGGCGATAAACAATCCGCACCTCGTCGCCGGGTTTGGTGGCCGAAATGAATTTGGTCAGATCGCTCCAGCGGTTGATCCGGGTGTCGTTGAGCGAGAGGATCAGGTCGTTGGTTTTGAGGCCGGCCTGATCGGCAGCATAGCCGCGCATGACCTCTACGACGAGCCCTTCGGCATCGGAGTCTTCGTCGGAATCTTCCTGTACACCCAGAAAACCGCTCGGCTCGCAGGATTTGCCGACCCAGACCTGAGCGCCCTGGCCGAGTTCGCGCATGGTGGCGCCGACTTCGTTCATGGCGTCGTTGAACTCGTCCCAGTCGATGCGGATGAGCGTTTCTTCATCCGGTTGTTCATCGCTTGTGGTGATGCGAACGTAGTTGCCGCCTTCCGCTTCTTCGCGAATGCGAATCTCGACGTTGTCTGCCTCGTTATCCTTGAGGTAAGCGTCGGCGTCGAAGTTTTCGGCTGCCTTGCCTTTTTTCACAATGGTTTCGGTACTCACCGTACCGTCGGGGTCGACGGTGCGCTTGGTGATCACGATTTTTTTGTCGTTGTTTTCAGCGGGTTGCTGGCCCATAACCGGGCTGAGGCACCAGAGGAGCAGCAGGAATGTAGCCGCGAGGAGCGTTCCAATTGTTTTCATACCTTATATTAAGTTGATTCGATTGATTCGATTGATTCGATTGATTCGATTGATTCGATTGATTCGATTGATTCGATTGATTCGATTGATTATAAGTATTTTAGGAAAAATTTAAAAAGGATTCCGGAAATAAAAATAGGGTAAAAAACACCACTACGAAAACAATCGTAGACCAATGTGCTATTTTTTGTCACAAAAGACCAATGTGTGTTGTCGAAGTTGCATCGGTGCAGCCTGGCCATTAAAAAAATATCGACGGGTAAAAGGCGCATTGGGTTGAATGCGGGATTTGCGCGTCTCTGCGTGCAACTATGTCACGCAAAGCCGCAAAGGCGCAAAGTTTTTGCTGGCAAGTCAGGGCCGTTTTCTTTGCGCACTTTGCTCCTTTGTGTTCTTCGCGTGAAACGCTCTTCCCTCTGTGTCTCCGCGTCTCTGCGTGCAATAAAAATCCTCCTTTACGCCCCTCGCGTGAAACACAAATCGCTCTGCGGCTTTATTCGCCAGGGCTTCCGGGCAGCCAGACGAATGAGACCGCCTCTTTTTTCATAAATGTAACTGCCAACAGGCGTTCAATCTGCCAGCACCAGTTTGCGAACGATTGTTTTATCCGCGCTGCTTATCTGAACCATGACAAGGCCGCGCGGCAAGTGAGCGACGGGTATCGAGGCCTGTTCGCCGCCGCTCAAAACGACCCGGTGGATGGGCCTTCCGGCCAGATCGAAAAACGCAACGTCCTGCAATTGCTCGCCCGGCGCTTCGATACGAAGGTTGGTCGCGGCCGGATTGGGCGTGAGACGCCAATGTGCAGCGGGGTCGGCGACTTGCGTACTACTGCTGCCGCCGGCAAAAACGAACTTTTGCGGATAGGCGCCCAAGGCTACTTCTTCGTTATCAGGACCGACGCCCTTGATGTTTTTCAGTCGAAAATAGGTCGTGTTCGACTGTGTGGGCGGTATATCCTTGGCTTTGATTTGCACCAGCGCCCAGAAGCCGCCGGAGAACACGGGAGCGGAATCAACCCGGATGCGGGAGATGTCGAGTTGGGTATCGGTTCGTTTTGACAGATTGACCGAGCCAGCCAAGGCAGAGCCCACAGCAACATTAACCGTCCAGTAAGCCGTATCCCATTCAATTTCAAATGCAGCGCCCCGGACGGCTTTCAACGAGTCGAATCGAACAGTGACAAACACCGTTTGATTGGCCTGAATATTATTGGTATCGACGCTGGCCGGCGTAATTCTCCAGACAAAATCGTTGCCAGGCGTGTAGGCATCCGGCGCCGGCGACCACCAGGGGGTGCGGAAGCCAGAAAAACCTTTGATCACTTCGGTGTCGTTGAGCCCTATCACGCCGTCGCCGTCGGCATCGGCGTGTTTCTGATCATCGCCCAGATAGGTCGATTGCCCCCAGTTGATGGCGTCTTTGGGCGCCCAGTTGACAAATCCGTCGCGTGCGGGCCCGGAATTGTCCCATGCCCCGCCGACCGCCAGCAGGTCGCGGTGGCCCACTATGCCGTCGCGGTCGGTGTCGCCCGGCCAGACGCAGTCGTCGACACAGGCGGTGTAGGCGCAAACATTGGTAAATTCGCTGAAATAGGCGGCTTGCAACTCGGCAAGGCGCTGGAACATCAGTTCGACGTTTTGCAAATGGTCGAGCCCAGAGCCCCGGTGCAGGGAGTAAGCATAGTCGAGAGAGGCCGACTGGCCGGGCTCGAGGCTGCCGATTTTGGCATTGGCGAGTGTGCGATAATCGAGGTACACCAGGTTTTCATTGATCAATGCCCAGCTGCCCGGATCGTTGGGATCGCCGTCGAAGAAAAACCGTGTCGTCGGTCCGCTGCTTTGATAGCCATCGCCCCCGGCGGTCATTGGGGTACCGTCGCGCCAGTGGCCGGTGAGATAGTTATAATATTCCGCGGGATTAGAAGGCGGGGCCATGCCAGGGGACGGATCGCCAAAAAAAGAAGAGTAATACGTGGTGTTGTCGAGTGGTTGGTTGAGCAGGGTCAGGGCAAAAGCGGGCGGGTTTTCGCCGAAATTGTTCATGGTAGCCGGTCCGTCGAAATTATCGCGGTTGTAGACGAATACGGAATTCAGGGCGGTGCTGGTCCCGATGAAATCGTCTTCGAGGCTGCCCAGTTCGGGGTCTTGCAGCAGTCCGACGTACAAGGAATCGATTCGTTCGCTACCCGCATTGCGCAGGCTGACCGTCTGGAAGATCGTATTGTTCAGCAGATCGTTGTCGTCGCAGCCCAGGGCCCAGAAGGTATTCTGGTATTCGAATAGCAGGCTGGTCGGGCTGGAGTTGAACATGACCCAGGCCATTTCGGCGGGAGTGACGGATGTATTCAGGGTAGCCGGGTGCGGATAATCGCCGTCGTAGGCATTGTAAATGCCGTCGTTGTTGTTGTCGAAAAAAGGCGCCAGCACCGGCCGGTCGGGCAGCGGGAAACCGTATAGCGCTTCAAAATTGGGATTGCCCCTGCCCGGCCAGCCGACGATGTTGGGGAGCGGGTTGTCGATCTGGCCGTTGTCGGCAAAGTCGGCCTGGTGCAAATTGATTTCCAGTCTGGTTACAGTCCAGATGCGGTTCCAGCGGGTACAATCGAGGGGGTCGGCACTGCCGCCCACGTCGAGCGGGCCGGGCAGATATGTGTCGAAGTTTTCGCCCGTGAAGACGGAGCCGGCCAGCCGAAGGTTGCCACCCGGATCGACACCGCCGACCCACATGGCATGGGCATATTGGCCGGCGGGCACCTCATTCAAGGCGGGGAAGCCGCTTTCAAGCGAAGGCAGCAGATAATTTCCGGAACTGCCGATGGCCGCGACGCTGTTCAGCCGCAAATTATTGGGATGAAAAAGATGGATTGCGGGCGCCGGCGAGCAGCCGGGCGGGGTTTGGGCCAGGAGAAAAAAAGGGAGGAACAGGAAGGAGAGGGTGGATAATAGTTTCATGTTGGGTTGAATTAAAGGATTGAGAAACGGCAGAAAAATAATCACGCCTGGTTAAAAATGAGAGCACCAGGTATGGATATGATGTGGAATTATCCTGCTCTGGGGCATTCACAGTGCATTATTATCGAAGTACAATGCGCATTGCCGCCACCCGTTCGGCGCTTCTGATGCGCACCCACACCAGCCCCCTCGGCAAATGCCCGACCGCCAGATCGACCCGCTCGCCACCGTCCAGCGCTGTCCGCCAAAGCGTCCGGCCCGAGGGGTCGAAAAACACGGCTTCCTGCAATTGCTCGCCCGGCGCTTCGATGCGCAGCGTGGCGCTCGCGGGGTTGGGCGACAGTCGCCATTCCGGCACGGCCGGCGGCGTTGGCAGGGTGCTGGCGCCGCCGGCAAAAACGAATTTCAGGGGCTGGGCGCCGAGCACGAGCGGGGAGCCGTCGGGCGCCACGGCTTTGATGTTTTTAGGCCATAAATACGTCGTGTTCGACTGCGTGGTCGGTATGTCTTTGGCTTTGATTTTCAGTTGCGCCATCGAGCCGAAGGAGAATACCGAGATGGAATCGATCCGGATGCGCGCGACGTTGAGTTGGGTATCGTTTCGTTGGGATATTAGTACCGAGCCGGCCTGCGGAGCGCCGGCGGCATTTGTAATCGTCCAGTAAGCAGTATCCCATTCTATTTCAAACGCGGCGCCCCGAACGGCTTTCTGCGAATCAAAATAAAAGGACAGAAACACGGTTTCGTTAGCCTGGATATGATTGGTATCAATACTCGTCGGCACAATAGCCCAGGCGAAGTCATTGCCAGACGTGTAGACATCCGGCGTGGGCGACCACCAGGGGGTGCGTTGACCTGAAAAATCTTTGATCACTTGGGTGTCGTTGAGCCCGATCACGCCGTCGCCGTTGGCATCGGCATGCTTCTGGTCGTCGCCCAGGTAGGTCGGTTGTCCCCAGTCGAGGGCGTCTTTGGGCGACCAGGTGACTAAGCCGTCGCGCGTGGGCCCTGCGTTCCCCCAGGCGGCTCCGATCGCCAGCAGGTCGCGGTGGCTGACGATGCCGTCGCGGTCGGTATCGCAGGGCCACACACAATCGTCGTGCGAGCATGTGGTGTAGGCGCATACGTCTTCAAATTGCTGATCGTACGATTGCCGCAACTCCGCCACCCGGTCGAACATATAACTGACATTTTGC
>JAEUUU010000121.1 GCA_016787345.1 Saprospiraceae bacterium
GACCATGCGCAAGGCCCTGGGTTTGTATGCCAACATCCGGCCCTGCAAGAGTTACCATCCTTTTATCGCCACCAAACATCCGGGCATGGACGTGGTGATTATCCGGGAAAACGAAGAGGATTTGTACGCCGGCATCGAGCATCAGCAGACCGATGAAGTGGTGCAGTGCCTCAAACTGATCTCCCGCCCGGGTTGCGAGAAAATCGTACGTTATGCCTTTGAATATGCCCGCTTGTACAAGCGCAAAAAGGTGAGCTGTTTTGTGAAAGACAATATCATGAAACACACCGATGGTCTTTTTCACAAGGTTTTTAAAGAAATCGCTGCCGAATACCCCGACATCGAAGCCGACAGCTGGATCATCGACATTGCCGCCGCCCGCCTGGCGGATACGCCCGAAATTTTCGAGGTAATCGTGACGCCCAACCTTTACGGCGACATCGTTTCCGATATCGCGGCGCAAATCTCCGGCTCAGTGGGCCTGGCCGGCTCCGCCAATATCGGCGAGCTCTGCGCCATGTTCGAAGCGATCCACGGCTCGGCCCCGACAATCGCCGGTCAGAATGTGGCCAACCCTTCCGGCCTCTTAAAAGCAGCCATCATGATGCTCAATCATATCGGGCAGCAGGACGTGGCGGAGCTGATCAAAAATGCCTGGTCGTGCACGATCGAAGAAGGCGTTCATACGGCTGATATTTACAAAGAGGGCGTGAGCAAACAATTGGTAGGTACGCAGGAGTTTGCCGCGGCTGTGATTGCCCGTCTGGGTAAAAAGCCGCAACAACTCAAAGTGGCGGATTATGAAAAGGGCGTTCAACTCAATTTGCCCAAATACGAGCGCAAACAACCCGCCAACAAAGTGCTCAAAGGGGTGGATATTTTCGTCGACTGGAAGGGCCGGGATGCTGCCCAATTGGCCGAGCGTCTGGCGAAGTTCAACGACGACATACGGCTGACCATGATTACCAACCGGGGCGTGAAAGTGTGGCCCGATGGTTTTGAAGAAACGTTCTGCACGGACCACTGGCGCTGCCGTTTTGAAGTGAGCAACGGCAAACCTGCCGATAAAACCAGCATCCCCCAATTGCTGACACTTGCCCTGGATGAAAACATCGACGTCATCAAAACGGAAAACCTGTACGAATTCGACGGTGTAAAAGGTTATTCTCTGGGACAGGGCCAATAGAGACAGGCTTCTACTTAATTTTGGCTTATAACGACAACACCCACGCTTCTTTACAGAAAACGTGGGTGTTTTGTTTTGCCCGGAAAAGTAAAGCCCCCTTACAAGGCTTTTACTTCGGACGACAATTTGATCAGGGTGTCTTTGGCATCCCCGAACAGCATTTTTGTTTTCGGGTGATAGAACAGATCGTTTTCGATGCCGGCATAACCGGATTTCATCGAACGTTTCATGACGATGACGTTTTTGGCTTCCCAGACTTCCAGTACGGGCATGCCGTAGATCGGGCTGCTCGGGTCGTCTTTGGCGGCGGGGTTCACCACGTCGTTGGCGCCGACGACAACCACTACGTCGGTTTTGGCGAGAAACTCATTGGCTTCTTCCAGGTCGAAGAGTTTGTTGTAGGGAACGTCGGCTTCGGCGAGCAGCACGTTCATGTGGCCCGGCATACGGCCAGCCACCGGGTGGATGGCGTAGCGCACTTCCACGCCGTTGGATTCGAGCAGGTCGTCGAGTTCCTTGCAGATCTTTTGCGCTTGTGCCACGGCGAGGCCGTAGCCCGGTACAATGGCGACCGATTGCGAGTAGTTGAGCAGTACGGCTGCGTCGGTGAGGTTGATTTCCTTCACCGTTTGATCGCCGGCCGTTTTGCCGGCTGCCGCTGCGCCACCGCCGCCGAAGTTGCCCACCAACACGTTGGTGAGGGAGCGGTTCATGGCTTTGCACATCAATATGGTCAGGATACTGCCCGAGGCGCCCACGAGGATACCGCCGACCAGCATGATGAGGTTGTCGTAAATGATACCGGCGGCGGCGGCGGTCAGGCCCGTGCAGGAGTTGAGCACGGAGATCACCACCGGCATGTCGGCGCCGCCGATCGGCGCGACGAAAGAGAAGCCATAGAGCAGGGCCACGGCAAACAGAATCAGGCCCCAGGTGAGACCGGCGTCGCCGGCGCCCCACACGGTATAACCGATCAGGCCGAGGATGATGAACACGAGGATCATATTGACCAGTCCGTGGCGTGGCAGCGTAATAGCGGAGTCTTTGACCAGGTCTTCCAGCTTGGCATAAGCCAGCAAACTACCCGTGAGCGATACTGCTCCGAAGAACATGGTAAAAAGCACCAGGATCATGCCCGTGGCGGTCGGGTGATGCTGGATGTATTGCAGTTTCATTTCCGCAATAGCGAGCAGGGCTGCGCAACCGCCGCCGAGGCCGTTGAACAGCGACACCATTTGCGGCATGGCGGTCATTTTGACTTTATACGCCGCGCGCCAGCCGATGAAGCCGCCGAGGCCCAGGGCGGTGTACAGCAAAGCCAGTTTCAGGGTGCGGGCACTGCTGTCGCTCGAAGGCGCAGCGGGGTGCATGAGCAGGGTGCCCAATACAGCCAGGGCCATGCCGATCGCTGCCAGCTGGTTGCCGCGGCGAGCCGTGTCGGGGTGACTGAGTTGTTTGAGGCCGACCACAAAGGTGATGGCTGCAATGAGATAAAGCAGGTCGAGCAGATATGTGATCAGCATATTTATTTTTTCTTCTTTTTAAACATTTCCAGCATCCGGTCGGTCACGGCGAAGCCGCCGACGACGTTGAGGGTGCCAAATACCACGGCGACAAACCCCACCGAGAGCGACCAGTAGTCGTCGGCGCGGGCCTGAAACAGCACGATGATGGCGCCGACGAGCACCACGCCGTGGATGGCATTGGCGCCCGACATAAGCGGCGTGTGCAATACAGCCGGCACCTTTGAGATCACCTCGATGCCGAGCAGGATGCTGAAGATCAGCAGGTAAACCATTAAAAGGTTGTCGTGCAGGAATTGTAATATCGCTTCCATAGAAGTACGCGGAGGTTTGTTCCGCAAGTTTTAGATTGAGTTGGGCGTTGGTGACGGATCAGGCTTTGGGTTGGTCGTGCCGGCCGGCAATACAGCTCTCCCGCACGATTTCGTTGTCGAAATCGAGGTGCAGGGCGCCTTCCTTGTTGATCAGCAGTTTGAGAAAGTTGGTCACGTTGTTGCCGAACAGTGTACTGGCGTCTTGCGGCATACGGGCGGCCAGGTTGGAGTCGCCGATGATGGAAACGCCGTTGTGGCGCACGGTTTTGCCGTCTTGCGTAAGGTTGCAGTTGCCGCCGGTGCTGGCCGCCAGGTCGACGACCACGCTGCCCGGGCGCATTTTTTCCACGGTTTCGGCAGGCAGCAAAAGGGGCGCTTTGCGACCACGCACCTGTGCGGTGGTGATAACGAGGTCGGCTTTTGCGGCGCGGGCCTGTACTTCGGCGCGCTGGCGCTGCAGAAATTCTTCGCTTTGCTGAACGGCGTAGCCGCCTGCACCGCGGTCATCTACGGCTCCGGCAACTTCCACGAATTTGGCACCGAGGCTTTCCACTTCCTCCTTGGCGGCAGCGCGGGTATCGAAGGCTTCCACCGAAGCGCCGAGCCGGCGGGCAGTGGCGATAGCCTGCAATCCGGCCACGCCGGCGCCCAGTACGAGCACTTTGGAGGGTTTGATACTGCCTGCTGCGGTCACCATCATCGGGATATAGCGGCTCAACTGGGCGGCGCCGAGGAGTACGGCCTGGTAACCTGCAATGGAAGCCATCGAGGAAAGCACGTCCATGGCTTGTGCCAGGGTGGTGCGCGGGATCATGTCGAGGCTGAAAGCCACCACGCCCTGTTTGTTGAGCTGGTCGCCAATTTCGGTATTGACGAAGGGCTGAAACTGGGCAACCATCACGGCGCCGAATTTTACTTGTTTTTGTTCTGCGTCCTCAAGCGGGTTGATACACACCAGCAAGTCGGCCGAATGCAGTACCTCCTTGCGGGATACTACACGGGCGTGCTGTGCATATTCATCGTCGGAGAAAAAGGCCGCATCGCCGGCGCCGGCTTCTACCAGGATTTCAAGCCCTGGGGTAGCAAGTTTGGCGAGGTTGGCGGGGGTTAGCGCAACACGGGGGTCGTGAGATTCCTTGAGTAGTCCTAGCGTCATGGCAAAAGGTCAGAGCAATTTGTGCGCCGCGAAAATAGGACAAGCGCCGTGAGCTTGTTTGCTGTAGGGCACAGTTGTTGAAAAAAAATTTGGGAAAAGCGTGAACAAAAGCGGATGAATGGAATCCTTCTTTCTTTCTCCACGGATTTCAACTAAACAACGCCCGCTTCAACTCTTCCACCTTCCCCAGCGCCATTACCCTGATGCCGTACTTTTTCAGGTCGAGCCCTTTGGCATTGTAACGCGAAATGTAGATTTCTTTAAAACCCAGCCGGTCGGCCTCCGCGATGCGTTGTTCGATGCGGTTGACCGCCCGGATTTCGCCGCTCAGGCCCACTTCGCCGGCAAAACAGACGTCGGAGGGCACGCTTACATCCTGCAAGGAAGAGATTAGCGAGGCGACGATCGACAGGTCGATGGCGGGGTCTTCCACGCGGATGCCGCCGGCGATGTTGAGGAACACGTCGTTCATGCTGAAAAAGTAGCCGCAGCGTTTTTCGAGCACGGCCAGGAGCATCTGCAGTCGGCGCATATCGAAGCCTGTGGCAGAGCGCTGTGGCGTGCCGTACACCGATTTGGAAACCAGCGCCTGGGTTTCGATGAGCATGGGGCGCATGCCTTCCATAGTGGCTGCCACGGCGCAACCGCTGAGTTCTTCGTCTTTCTGGCTAAGCAGGAGTTCGGAAGGGTTGCTCACCTCGCGCAGGCCGCTGCTTTGCATCTCGTAGATGCCCATCTCGTCGGTGCTGCCGAAGCGGTTTTTAAGGGTGCGCAGGATGCGGTAGGTGTTGTGGCGGTCGCCTTCGAACTGCAGTACGCAGTCGACGATGTGTTCGAGCAGTTTCGGGCCGGCAATGTCTCCTTCCTTGTTTATGTGGCCGATGAGGAAAATGGGGATATTGGTCTCTTTGGCAAATCGGAGCAGTTCGGCCGCGCATTCGCGCACCTGGCTGACGCCGCCGGGAGCCGAGTCGAGATGCGGGGTGCTCATGGTCTGGATAGAGTCGACGACGAGCAACTGGGGCTGCAAATCCTGGGCTTGCTGCAGGATTTTTGAGGTATTGGTTTCGGTCAGGATGAAACATTCGCTGCCAACGGCACTCAGCCGGTCGGCGCGCATCTTGATCTGTTCTTCGCTTTCTTCACCGCTGACATACAGCACTTTAACCGGGGTTTGCAAGGCGATCTGCAACATCAGGGTGCTTTTGCCGATGCCCGGCTGGCCGCCGATGAGCACCAGCGAACCGGGTACGATACCGCCGCCGAGCACCCGGTTGAGTTCGCCGTCGGGCGTGCCCAGGCGTTGCGTGCCGCCGGTCTGAATTTGCTGCAGGGGTATGGCTTTTACGGCATCCTGTTTGCCGTTGCCGCCTGCCCAGGAACGCCGTTTTTCTTCTGCAACGGTTTCTTTCTGGATGATTTCTTCCTGATAGGTATTCCATTCGCCGCAATGAGGGCATTTGCCCAGCCATTTGGGGGAAGAAGCGCCGCATGAAGAGCAGAAGAAGATGGTTTTGGCTTTGGCCATGAAAACAGGTGGGTTAAAATTGAATCATTCAGGGTGAATTCGCAATGGCAAGGTATAACGACAGCGGACCGGGCGTCCGTCCTGTTCGCCGGCACTGAACCGGGGCATTTCGGCAATACGCCGGATATATGCTTGCGCCCAGGGGTGATCGGGATGCCGTAATTCGCAAATGTTGGATACGCTGCCGTCCGCTTCTATGACAAATTGAAAAACGAAAGTAAAGACCTGTTCCTGAATGGCGTCCGGAGAGAGAAGTTGGGTTTTGTGAAGGAAACGCAACATTTCTGCCTCGCCGCCTGGATAAACCGGCGCCCGCATGAGTGAATACCAATCTGCAACACCCACCGTATCTACCCCTGTGCATTGGGCCGACAACGTGCCGTTCCAAGCCGGTAAACCGGCGCCTGTGAGGAACAAAATATGTAGTAAAAGACGGTACATCCAGCCCCAAAAATACATCTTTTAAAACAAAAAATTTAAAACTCCGCCAAATCACTAATTCATCAATAAAAAACGGCGGCCCCGTTGCCCGGGCCGCCGTCGCAGTGATTCAAAATGTTGCCTACACGAGTAAATTATTTACTAGCCGAATCAATCGAATCAATTTTTCATCAGTTTCAAAGTTTCCACCTGATTGTCCGAGCGAAGTTGCACGAGGTAGATACCGGGTGTGAGATCGCTCAACGGAACGCGTACTGCATTGGGGCCTGCAGCGGCTTTTTGTTGCTGGCTCAGTACAGTTTGGCCGGAGAGGTTGCTCAGGCGCAGTTCAAAGTCGGCCGTTTCGCGGCTGGTAAAGGCCAGGGTAGCTTCGTCGGTGGCCGGGTTGGGGAAAAGGCGGGCTTGTTCGAAAGCGGGCAGTTCGCTGGTGCTGGATGCGCCGGTAGCCAGTCCGAGTACGCCGCCGTTGCCGCCGAAGCGGAAGAACGGATCGGTGGTGTCGAGTTCGAAAGAGATCGTGCTGTTGCAGGAGTCGGCCGTAATGCTGAGCGTTACGGTGTACACACCCGGTTGGGCGTAGTTGTGGAACGGATTCTGTTCGGTGCTGGTGTTGCCGTCACCGAAATCCCAGTTCCATGACTGGATGGGGCCGGGCGACATCGAGAGATCGAGGAACAGGAAGCCGTTGCCCGTGCTGTCGGGGATCGGGAAGAACATCGCCTGGCAATCGTATTCCGACCACGGGAAATCACCCACGTATACTTCCATCTGAATTTCGCTTTCGCAACCGTCGAGTGTTTCGATGTGCAGGGTGATGAGGTACAAACCGGCTTGTGCGTACGTATGCGTCGGGTTTTGTTCGGTGCTGGTATTGCCGTCGCCGAAATCCCAGAACCAGGACTGAACAGCGCCGAAAGAAAGGTCGACGAAACTCAGTTCCAGCGAGTTGCCGCCGCCGATCGGGTTGTTCGGATCAATGCCCCAGCCCACGCCGAACATCGCCTGGCAGCCGTAGTAGAAGGTGTCGATTATGCCACCGCCGAAGGTGCAAACCACATCGCAGGCATGGGCCACGCATCCGCTGGCCGTGGTGATGGTGAGGGTGACGGTATACACGCCGTCTTCGGCATAGGTATGCGAAGGATTGGCCTCGGTGCTGGTGTTGCCGTCGCCAAAATCCCAGGCATAACTCACCACCGCATCGGCGGGGTCCATGGTATATGGCATGGCGGAGAAATTGTAGGTCAGTCCGTCATTGGTCGTGTAAGTGATGAATACCTGGCAATCGGGAAGCGGGGGGAAGTCGTCGCAAAGGACAAAGTCGGCGGTGGCCGTGTTGTTGACCACCGGTACGACCTGGCTCAGCAAACCGCAGGCATCGAAAGTTCTCACTTCCACGGTGGTAGCGGTGTCGGGAATCACGACGGTGATTTCGTAATTGCCGTTGGCATCGGTAGCATCGTCCCAGAAATAAAAAGGAATGAATCCGATGGCCTGTACCCACCAGTTGGGCGCCGGGTTACCGCTGGCCGTGCTCACGTTGCCGGTCACGGTTACCTCCACGGTCGGGCCGGTATAAAAAGCCGGTAGTTCGAGGGTGATCTGCGTCGAGTTGACGCAATTGGGCGATACCATCGTCAGGGTAATGGTATAGGTACCTTCTTCGGCATAGGTATGTACGGGCGATAACTCCGTAGAGGTTTGTCCGTCGCCAAAATCCCAGCTCAGCGTATAGTCCAGCGGCCCTTCTACCACGGGGTAAAAACTGACCGTGAGCGGCGAACCGGGATCATTCCAGTAAAAACCTGCATACACGTAGCAAAGGGAATCCGGCCAGGGGAAATCCTGGCAAAGGATAAAATCGGCCGTTGCCACGCCGTTCACCACCGGCACGAAATTCGACAGGGCGGTTTGGTTGCAGGAATCGACCGTGGAAACCTCCACCATGCCCCCTGCGGGCGTGAAATTCAGTTCGACACTGTAAAAACCGTCGGCATCGGTTGTGGTGAAAACCAGGGGGTCGGCGGGGTTGTCGCTCGAAATCCAGACGGGGTGATCGGCTTTGCCGCTGCCGTCGGCGAAGTTGGTGACATGCCCTTGCACGGTCACCGTTTGCGCCACCAGTCGCAGCGAGGCGGCCAGCAGCAAAAGGGGGATAAACAACAAGGTTCTTTTCATAATCAGAAGTTTTTGTCTTTGTGTAAAGGAAAAAAAGGATGTGCCGCGCGCGATATTTTTGGTCAGGGCCGTATGGCGATTTTTTGAAAAAACAACCCTGTATCGGTTTGAATTTGAAGAAAATACAGGCCGGCCCTCAACTCGGGCAAGCGACAGGAATAACGCCGGTCGTCGGGCCGGACCTGTAATAAGTTGCGACCCGAGGCGTCGTGCAGGCTCAGCAGCCGGATCGGGTCGTCGGCTTCGATACCAATGCTTTCCGAGGCCGGGTTGGGGGATACCCGCGGCGCCTTTCGGGTTGGGAAAATCGTATGGGTGGCGTTGATCTGCGAGTCGGGCGTCACATTGATCCAGAGCGTGTCGCCTGCCACGGCTGCTTCGTTGCCGAAGCGGTCGTACACTTTAATAGAGTCGATGCGGATCATAAAAGACTGCTGCACGCTCACCACGTCGTCGATGACGATAAAACTGGCCTCTCCGATGGGGCCGTAACCGCTTTTTTCGTTGTGATCGGTGCGCACCCAACCTACGTCGATACGCCGGTCGGATACCCGGTTGATGCTGAAAATGCGGTCGTTGTCGGGATTGGCCCAGGAGGCCGCACTGAAATCGAAATCTACCTGGTCCGTATCCACAAAATCAGGATCGACGAGCACCGAGAATGCCACGCCGTAAAAATCTTCCATCGGGATGGCCGGGCTGCCCAGCAGAATGGGCAGGCTGAACTGTTGTCCGCCTACCACTTGCGCAGGCGCCGCGTTGGGGTCGAATTCGAGCGCCGGGTCGATGCCCGGAAGCCCGGCCGGATAGGTGTCGGGCGCCACCGGGCCGTGGGTTTTGCCGTAGTGTACGTAGATCGGGAAGGCGTCGTAGAAGTAATTGACAATGCCGTCGCCGTTGCAATCGCCGTAGGCGTAGTTGACGCCGTTGGCAAATTGCCCGTTCCACGGACTGGCTTGCAGGGGCTGCCAGTTGACGTTGATGGAGTCGCGGGCCGGACCGACGTAGTTGTATGCCAGGCCCAGGTGCAGAAAGTCGATATTGTTGACCACGCCGTTGTTGGTCACGTCGCCAGGCCATACCTCCAGGGGCTGGCCTTGCAGGGCCGCCGAATTCGTCAGCGCAAAAATCAGGTAGATAATAAGTCGTTTCATGTTTTCTTCCATTCAGGCCACACAAGGCGGTTGACATTCATTGACGGTACAAAAGTGTGGGGCCTGAACTGGGCAGGCAAATACATTTTGACAATAAAATCAGATATATTTCTGGTTTTTACAACAAAATTGATGATTTTAAAAATTTGATAATCAATATCTTTTGTTTAAAAATATTAATGTTAAAATTTTAAAAAATCAAATTTTATGATTCAAAATGCTTTTTCAGCCTGCTAAATTCGCCGCTGCACGACAAAAAAAATCCTGTTTAGGCCGTGGTCAAAAGCAAGCTGATCGAACTCCTGCGCGGTTTTTCGCCCAAAGAATGGAGGGCATTCTCCGCCTTCCTGCACTCGCCCTATTTCAACCGCAACGAACAACTGACCCGTTTCGGCGAATGGCTGGCGACCCGTGCGCCGACATTCGCGGAAGTCGGTCGTACGAGCGCCTGGAAAGCCTTGTTTGGCGACGCGCCTTTCGACGATCGCTCCCTCAACCACCTGATGTCGCAATTGCTGGAACTGGCCGAAGGCTTCATCGGTCAGGAGCGCTACCGCGCCGATAAAGTCGCGGCGCGGCTCTACACCCTCGACGGACTGTCGCGCCGAGGCCTCGACAAACACTACCGATTCATCGCCGACGGCCTGAACGACGAGCTGGCCCAATCGCCGTTGCGCGATGCCGCTCATTTTTACCATGTCTACCGCCTGCACGACCTCGAACGCGCCCACTTCGACCGCCAGGGGCACCGACGCCTGCACGACAGCGCGCAAATGGCTGCCGACAGCCTCGACGGGTTTTACCTGACGGAAAAACTGAAATACACCTGCGCCATGCTCAACAGCCAGGCCGTGACGACCGCGCCATTTCATCTGCACTGGCTCGAAGAAATCAGGCGGGCGCTCGACCAGCAAACCTTTCAGGGCGAGGCGCCGGGCATCGCCATCTATTTCCGCATTCTGCGTCTGCTGACCCGCGACCCGGCCGACGACGATTTTCAGCAACTCAAGCGCCTGCTCGACCTGAATACAGGGCGTTTTGAAAAAACGGAAATGACCACGCTGTACGAATACGCCTTGAATTATTGCATTCGCCAGATTCGCAAAGTGCGGGAGGAATACGTGCAGGAAGCGCTGACACTGTATCAGAACGGCGTCGAGACGGGTATTTTGCTGACGGCGGAGGGCCGGCTGTCGCCCTGGCATTTTAAAAACATCATCAAACTGGCGTTACGCCTGCGGCAGTTCGACTGGACGGAGCAGTTTATCCGGGAAAAAAATGCGCTGCTCGACGAGGAGTTCAAAACCGATGCCCTGCACTACAATCTGGCCGAACTCTTTTTTTACACCCGCCGCTACGACGAAGCGCTGATTCATCTCAACAAGGTAGAATTTACCGACGTGCACTACAACCTTGGCGCAAAGGAGATGCTGGCCAAAATTTACTACGAAACCGACGAAACCGAGGCGCTGGAAAGTTTGCTTATCGCTTTCGACACCTATTTACGCCGCAACAAAATTATTTCGGAAGACGTGCGCGGCAGTTACCGCAATTTCACGCAGTTGCTGCGGCAGATCATGCAGGCGCCGGTGGCCCGTTATGGAGAATTGAAACAAAGGATAGAAAATACCCGGCTGCTGACGGCCAAAAACTGGTTACTGGAGCAGGTGGAGCGATGAGGGATTGGGCTATTCCGGAGTCCCGCAGACCACATTTTCACGCAAAGGCACAGCGGGCGCAAAGAAGGGATTGGGGATCTCCAAACCGCCATTTATGTCATAAAAAACCGCGAAGCGCACCGGGAAAGAGATTCCTGGCGCACTTCGCGGCTTTTCATAAAATAATATCAAAACGCGCTCTTACAAATCAAACTTGATGCCCTGCGCCAGCGGCACAGTTTCGGAGTAGTTGATCGTATTGGTCTGCCGGCGCATGTACGCTTTCCAGGAATCGGAGCCCGATTCGCGGCCGCCGCCGGTTTCTTTTTCCCCGCCGAATGCCCCGCCGATTTCGGCGCCCGAGGTGCCGATGTTGACGTTGGCGATGCCGCAGTCGGAGCCGGCTACCGAGAGGAAACGTTCGGCTTCGCGCAGGTTGTTGGTCATGATAGCCGAAGAGAGGCCCTGGGGCACGCCATTCTGGATGGCAATTGCTTCTTCGATCGTGCTGTATTTGAGCAGGTACAGGATCGGGGCGAAGGTTTCGTGCTGCACGATTGCCCAGTCGTTTTGGGCTTCGGCGATGCAGGGCTTCACGTAGCAGCCGCTTTCGTAGCCGGGGCCTTCGAGCACGCCGCCTTCGACCACAAATTTGCCGCCGGCTTTTTTCACTTCGCTGATGGCGTGCAGGTAATTCTCCACGGCGCCCTTGTCGATCAGCGGCCCGACGTGGTTGTTCGGGTCGAGCGGATCGCCGATGCGCAGCTGGGCATAGGCCTGGGCCAGGGCTTTTTTGACGTCGTTGTACAAGCTCTCGTGGATGATGAGGCGACGCGTGGTGGTGCAGCGCTGACCGGCGGTGCCGACGGCTCCGAATACCGCGCCGGTGAGCACGATTTTCAGATCGGCCGAAGGCGTGATAATGATGGCGTTGTTGCCGCCGAGTTCGAGCAGGGAGCGGCCCAGGCGCTCGGCCACGGTTTTGCCCACGATTTTGCCCATGCGGGTGCTGCCGGTAGCGGAAACCAGCGCCACGCGGGTGTCTTTGGTCATGTATTCGCCTACGCGGTAGTCGCCATTGATAATGCAGCTGATGCCTTCAGGCAGGTCATTGGCTTTCAGTACTTTCTGGAACAGGTGTTGGCAGGCGATGCTGCACAAGGGCGTTTTTTCAGAAGCCTTCCAGACGCACACGTCGCCGCACACCCAGGCGATGCAAGCGTTCCACGACCATACGGCTACCGGGAAATTGAAGGCCGAAATAATGCCCACGATACCCAGCGGGTGCCATTGTTCGTACATGCGGTGGCCCGGGCGTTCGGAGTGCATGCTGAGGCCATAGAGTTGGCGGGAAAGCCCCACGGCAAAATCGCAGATGTCGATCATTTCCTGCACTTCGCCCCAGCCTTCCTGCAGGCTTTTGCCCATTTCGTAGCTGACGAGGCGGCCGAGCGGGTCTTTGTACTGGCGGAGCACTTCGCCGTACTGGCGCACGATTTCGCCGCGTTTGGGCGCCGGCAGGTTGCGCCAGACGAGGAAGGCTTCCTGCGCGCGGGCGATGACTTGTTCGTATTGTTCGCGGGTGGTGACGGTAACCGAACCGATCAGTTCGCCGTCGACCGGGGAGTGGCTTTGAATACTGCGGACGCTGCCGGTCAGTGATTCCTGGCCGGTCCAGGTGCCCGGGTTTTTAGTTTTGAGGCCGAGTTTTTTTAAAAAATCTTTGACTTGCATGGCTGTTTAATTGGTGGGTGGTGCAAAAAGCGGCGCAAAGGTAGGCAGTCGGCGCCGGATTTTACTTCTTTGGCTTGCGACTCAGTACACCCACTCCGAAGCGGTCGCCGCTGGCGCTGTCGCCGGCGAAGTACCATTTTCCCTGGTAATAAAACTGTGTGTGCGGCAACAATGCCAGGGTCAGTTGCGAACCGCCGACCAGTTCGTATGCCAGTGGGTCGCCGCCCGATTTGCAATCGGTCAGCATCAGCCGGGCGTTGGGGAAACGGCCTTTGTGCCACAGCGCCCACCAGCTTTTGCCGGCGGGAATGAGGGCGGTCGATCCCGAATAACGGTAGCCGCGATAGGTTTTCACCTCCTGGTATTTGTCGATCCGGCGCACGCTGTTGATTTTCCAGGTGCTGTCGAGCCGCAGCAGGGCGGCTTCTCCGGTCTCGATTTCGCCCTCGCCGTGTTCGCCCTCGGCCAGCAGCCAGGGGCGGCCGTCGGCCGTCCAGAGCCATTGGCGCAGCCAGAGATGTTGGAGGGCCTGCGAAGCGGCGGGGCCATCGCCGCGGCAGGTTGGGAAGGCATTGCGCAGGGCAGGAGAAAGCGCCGCGTTTTGCAGCACATTTGCCTGCACGGAACCGGGCTCAATCTGGTACACAAAAAAGGATTCAGACCGGTCGTAGTCTTCATCGGAGGCCAGCCCGGCACACAGCACCGGCCCTTCGCCCTGTTGGCTGAACAGGAGTGAGGAGATGAATTTTTTACCCGTATTGGGGTAAAAAATATGGTATTTATCTTCCCCTTTTTTCAGCAACAGAATCATGTTGATCAAAGGATTGCCGCTGGACGTCATGAGTACCCCCGGCGGTACGTCGAGCCGGGCGCCGTCTTTTCTGTAATTTTCGGGGTGAGGTGGAAACAGTATGGTTTGGCGGCCGGGGGCGGGGCTTGCGCGGGCAAAAAGGAACAAATCGCCCTGGTTGCTGCAAAAAACCTCGGGCACGTCGGCGACCGTATTGAGTTCGGAGGGCCAGATAACCTCTTTTTTATACACGATGCGCAGAGAGCGGTCGAGGAGCGCATATTTGAACAATTTGCGGTCCGACCAGTACAAGGCGGTAAAATTGCCGTCGGGTGAACGGATAAACCAGCCGCGGGCAAAGGGCTCGGGGTCTTCTGGCGGGCTGAGCCAGAGCTGCGTTTCCTCGGTATCCGCCCAGTCGCCGCGCCGCAGGTCGAACAGGCGGGTATTGAAAGCGTAGTATTGGTCCTGGGTGTGGTAGCCGAACAAAACCAGGCTGTCGTTCGAGACGGCCCAGTGAAATGTCCGGCCGGCGCCGGGTTCGAAGCCGGGCGCCGGCCGGCTTTTTTTAACCTTTCCCTGGTGATCGAGATGGACCAGCACCGGGTAAGCGGGCGTACTGTTGCCCTGATAGTCGGTGATTTCGTCTTGCCAGCGCAGCAGATGAAAACCCTCGTAGCCTGCCCGTAGCAGGGCCATGGTGTACTGGCGTTCGGGGCTTTTGGGTGCGTCGAGCCATTCGAATTCGGCGGGAGATTGGGCGGGGAGAGACAGACTGCTGCAAAGCGCAAGGAGCCATCCGTAAATTTTGAAGTAGTTTGGCATGTGAAAAGCGTATTCAACAATTAGCGTTTGAAAAATAGGCCATCTGATTTATTTGGGCTACATGATTATTTGAATAAATCCTTGTGCAGGGTGAAGCTTCCATTTCGCCGATTCAAGCCTCTATTCCTGTCTTTAACTTTGTGGATATCCAACCTGATTATTCATGCGATTTTTTTTCTGCCTGTTCCTGCTCTTTTGCCATTCTGTCGACAGCTTCGCCCAACAACCTTATACTAACCGGCGCCCCAAAATCGGCCTCGCCCTCAGCGGCGGTGGCGCCAAGGGCCTCGCCCATATTGGCATCCTGAAAGCCGTGGATTCGGCCGGCTTGAAGATCGACTTCGTCACGGGTACCAGCATGGGCAGCGTGGTCGGCGGCCTGTATGCCGTGGGTTATTCGGGCGATTCCATTGAAAAAATTGCGCGCCGAACCGACTGGGACGCCCTGCTGACCAACCGCACCTCCCTGCGTTCGATGATTATGGAGGAAAAGGGCGATTATGGGCGTTTTGCCGTGGAGCTGCCCCTGGTCAGGCGTAAATTTCAATTGCCTACCGGCGTGCTGGAGGGGCAGGAGCTCTGGCTGCTGCTCAATAGTCTGCTTTCCCCTGCCTATACGACCAACGATTTTTCCCAGCTGTCCATTCCCTTTCAATGTATCGGCACGGAGGTGGAATCCGGATCGGCGGTGGCGATCAGTCAGGGTAACCTGACCTCGGCCATCCGGGCGAGTATGGCGATCCCGACAGTGTTCACTGCCGTGGATGTCGACGGCTGCAAGATGGTCGACGGCGGCCTGGTGCGCAATTTCCCGGTCACCGATGTGAAAGGTATGGGCGCCGACTATGTGGTTGGGAGCAGCGTGTCGAGCGGGCTGCTGCCGCAGGAAAAACTGACCAACGCGGCTCAGATCCTGCTGCAAATCGTCTTTTTTCAGGAAGCGCTCGACGAGCCCCGCGAAGTGGCCCTGTGCGATATTTACATCAAACACCCCATCGACGATTTCAGCGCGGCGAGTTTCAACCGGGCCAATGAACTGATCGATCTGGGCATCCGCGAGGGCAACCGCATTTACCCGCAACTCAAAGACCTGGCCGATTCGCTTGATGCCCTTTACGGCCCCTCGGGTTTTGTGGAAGACCGCCTGCCCAGGGTCGACTCCCTGTTGATTACTTCCTGCGAGGTGTGGGGCCTTCGGCGCACCACGTACGACTATTTTACCCGAATGATGGGTTTTAAAAAAGACCGTTATTATAAAGTAGAGGAGTTGAATGAAATGGTGCGCCAGGTATTCGGTACGCGCTACTACAACCGGATTACCTACGAGTTGCGGCCACAACCCGATGGCAGCGCAGGTATCGTTTTTCACGTGGAGGAAAACCCGGCAACCTATGCCAAACTGGGTATGCACTACAACGGATTCAGCAATGCCAGCCTGATCGCCAATCTGACCACCCGCAACTTTCTTTTGCCCGATTCGCGCTCCCAGATCGGCGTGAACATCAGCGAGAACTTCCGCGCCCGCGCCGAACACCTGCAATACGTCGGCCGGCACCGCAACCGGGCGCTGATCGGGTCTTTGTACTTCGAATCCTATAATTTCACCACTTACGACGATTTCCGGAAAGACGGCCTGTTCCGGCAGTCGTGGTTCAACAGCGAGTTGAAATTCCAGTGGTCTCAGCGTCGGCGCTCCACGGCCGGCCTGGGTTATCGCTACGAAATTCTGCAGTACCGTCCGAGCATTCAGTCGCAGTTCGATCTTCGGGGGCGCAACCGGCTCAATACCGCCCTGTTTTACTACCAATGGAATACGCTCGACCGGCCGGTGTTCCCAGGGCGCGGCGTGCGCTTCGACGGCGAAATGGGCTACGTGCTCCGTCAAAACCCGGCAGTGACCTTTTTCAACAACGGCGAGCCCATCGGCAACCTCGACTCCTTCGGTATTCGTTACAACGACTACGGCCGTATCTGGGCAAATCTGGAAACTTACACGCCCTGGCGCAATCGTTTTACCTTCTTTACCCAAACCCAACTGGGCGTCAATTTCAATTACCGCGACAACCTGCTCAACAATTTCTATATCGGCGGGCTCAACCGCCTGCACCGCAACCAGGTGACCTTTGCCGGACTGAGCGAGGGGTCCGCTTATGCTTCCAATATACTGGCATTCCAGCTCGGGCTGCGCCGCGAGCTGTTCAATAACCTGTTCCTGACCCTGCGCGCCAATGCCGCGGTCAAGGATTTTATCGACAGTGAAAACCGTTTTCTGGAACCCCGGTTTTTATCCGGTTACGCCCTTACGCTGGGCTACAACTTCGCCCTGGGGCCACTGGAGTTCAGCCTGCAATATTCGGATCAGGCGCAGCAGTTCGGCACCTACATCAACCTCGGGTTTTCTTTTTAAAAAAGGGGCTAAATCTCCGGTTCCACCTTGTAACCCGCTTTACGGAGCAGGGCGATTACGCCGTTTTCGCCGCCCAAATGCCCGGCCCCGACGGCGAAAAAGGTCGGTTTTTCGCGCATCATGCGGCCCATGACCGGTATCCAGTTGCGGTTGCGCCGTTGCAGAAGGAGTTCTTCGTATTGCTCCACGCCCAGCGATTCACCGGCGATCATGCTTTGCATAGCGCTGATGTCGGCGTCTTTGTACAGGCGGATCATTTCGGCGTAGGTGTCGGAGCCGCTGTCGGTCTGGCGCAGCGATTCCACGAGCATGCGGGCTTGCACTTCGTAGGGAATGCTGTCGAAAATCGACAACTGGTAATTGGTCGTCTCCAGTCCGTCCGACTCCATTTTGCGGCGTCGGGCCAGTCGGTAGAGTTCCATTTCGACGGAGGTCATGCGCTGGTTGCCGAAGGGGCTTTCACCGCCTTCGGGGCTTTCGAGCATGGTGCTGATAAACATAGGCTTCATACGTTCCATCATACCGGGTGGCAGTCCGGCGCTGTCCATTTTGCTGCGCACGAAGGCGTAGTCTTCGGCCGGCAGCAGGTCGCGCAGGGTTTTGCCGCCGCTCATGAAGGTTTTGGTCATGAGCGACATTTGCGCGCCGATATTGGTCATCTCCTTCATATCGATCTCGAAGGTGATTCTTTTACTTTTATCCAATGCGCCGATCGTGGCGTCGGAAAAATCGAGTTCGTTTTTGGGAATGATGTGAATGGTGCCGTAGAGCCAGGAGGGTTTGCTCAGTCCGTTGCCCGAAATTTTCCACAACAATGCTTTTTCGGACGGAACGATTTTATCGGGTGCATAAACGGCTTTTTGCGACGAGCGGCAAGCGACCAGGAACAGGGCTGGCAACAGCAGCCAATACCACAATTTTGACATCTTGAAATGTTTTGCGCTTAAACTGAAAAAACAGCCGGAAAGTTATGCCGATTATAAAAAAAGCGGCGCCATATCGTCTGGCGCCGCTGAAAACCGGGTAAATGAAACGTTTGGCGGATATTGAATTATTGCCCGACTATATCGGACTTCATAGGGCCTAGTATGGCGAGCAACTCGCCTTTTTCGCGCTCCGGCACGCTGAACTGATCCAGGGCTGCTACCAGGTCTTCTACCAGCGCATTGAATTCGGCTTCGGTGATATTCATGCCTGTATGTGCATCCAGCATGTTTTTTCCCTTGTACTGGCAAGGGCCTCCTGCGCCGGCGCACACCTGATCGATAAGGTTGTTGCGCAGCAATTGGGTTCGGTAAGGATCGGCTACGGTGGGGGCGAATCGGGCGTTGATCCGGTTGTCGGCAACTACGTTGGCGAGAAATTGGTCGACTACTGCGGATATCGCATTGATGCCGCCGAGTCGTTCGTACAAGGTCGGATCGGGTACCGGTACTGCGGGGGCGTCGTCTTTGCCACAGGAAAACAGCATAATCGAGGCAAAAAGCGCGCTCAGTAGTGAAAAACGGATTGACAAGAGCATAATCTGATATTGATTTGATGAAAGAATATGGATTCAAACAGCGGTTGGCCGCCGGTACGTCATTCGGGCAAAAAAGACAAAAAGCGTCGCGAACAATACAGCGCCGCCCAGGTACAGGGAAGGAACCCATTTGAGCAGGTCGTGCGGAACCGGGCATTGCGGCCCTTTGGCGGCGGCGAATTGTTTGGGCAAAACCGGGCCGCCTGCCAGTTCTTCCAGGCGGTTGCGCAAGTCGCCGGCATCCGTATCCGTCGTGTGGATCAGCACGATCAGACCGGAGATTTCATTAAAGGTCGAGGCGGTGACGCCTGGCCATTGGCGCGCTGCCTGCGCCAGCGATTGGCCTGCGCGGGAAGTGGGTGTGTCAACTGAAAAGGCAGCGTAGGCGACTGCCGGTAACGAATCGGTAGGAGAAACCGGGCGCCGGTTCAGCCACCAGGCGATAAACAGCAATACAGAGAGCAGAAGAAATGTAAATCGCAACATAAGCAGGCGGATGAAAGGGTGAAGACTTCATGTAAAGAAGACATACGAGCAGCGCCCGGCTTTGGATTTTTTTTCCTGAAAATTTCTTTCCAGACACGGGAGTCGCTATCTCAAAGCGAAATTTTGGTTCTTTGCCCCGCCATGCCGTTTCACCCGGTTTCCCAACGAAGTAATCTGGCCGTCTGGTCCTTGCTTGCGCTCCTGCTGTTCCAGTGCGCCGGCTGGTTTGCGGTATGGCAGGTGGCATACCGGGGCGTGCGTTGGCAAATACAACACACCCTGCATGCCGACCACCGGCCGACGGTCGGGCTGGTACTGAGCAAATCCGAGTTTGAACGGGTAAGAATCGACCATAAGGAGATCCTGTACGATGGCCTGATGTTTGATATCCGCGGCCAGCAGTGGAGCGGCGACTCCGTGCGGCTGGTGCTGATTCACGACTTCAAAGAGCAACGTTTGCTGGAATCACTGGGCGCCCTGCTGTATTCAGGGCATTCGCCCGAGGGGCCTGCATCGCCCCTGGGCAACTGGTGGGCCAAATGGATGGGGGCCGTGTTTTTACCCCCGCCGGTCCTGCGTTTCGTATTGCAGCCGCCCGCCGATCCGGTTTTGGTCGAAACCTGTCTTTCACCGGCAGCACAAGGCCTGCCACAGCCTTTTTCTCCCCCTCCCGAACGGGATAAAGTCAGCCAAAGTCCCCACGGGACCACAACTTATTTTCCATCATAACTGACTTTATTTCATGAAAAAACTAGCCATACTTTTTGGCTTGGGTCTTGTCGTGTCCGCACGACTCGGCGCCCAGGCCACCGATACCGCGCTTCAGGCTGTGCCGCTGCGCGAAACCATCGTCGCCGCCAACCGCGAACGCGAAAACCGCGACGCCGTCGCCCAGCAAGTGACGGTAATCAATCAGCGACTGATCGCACAAGCCAACGCACAGACCTCGGCCGACCTGCTGATCCAGAGCGGCGCCGCATTTGTGCAAAAAAGCCAGCAGGGCGGCGGAAGCCCCGTGTTGCGCGGGTTTGAAGCCAGCCGGGTACTACTTGTCGTCGATGGTGTGCGCATGAACAACGCCATTTACCGCGCCGGCCACCTGCAAAATATCGTGACCCTCGACAACGCCATGCTCGACCGCGTGGAAGTGCTCTACGGCCCTGCATCCACGGTGTACGGCACCGATGCGTTGGGCGGCGCGGTTTGTTTTTATACCAAAAACCCCGAACTGGCCGCCCCCGGTGAAAAATTCCGGACGACCGGCTCGGCATTTGCCCGCTACGGTACGGTCAATGAGGAAAAAACCGGTCACGTCGACTTCAGCCTCGGCGGCGAACGGATCGGCTCGCTCACCTCTTTTACGTACAGCGATTTCGGCGACCTGCGAATGGGCTCCCAGCCCGGCTTTGAAGGCAAATTCGGCGAGCGGTATCAGTACGTCGAACGCATCGACGGGCGTGATTCGCTGGTGCGCAACAGCGACCCGCTGGTGCAGCGTTTTTCCGGGTACAAGCAATACGACATTTTGCAAAAAATACTGCTGAAAACGGGCTCGAACACCACCCACGTCTTCAATTTCCAATACAGCACTTCTTCCGACGTGCCCCGCTACGACCGCCTCACCGACCCCGGCGCCAACGGCGGCCTCGCCTCGGCGGAATGGTACTACGGGCCGCAGAACCGTTTGATGGCGGCCTACACCCTGACCGTGCACGACGCAGGCTGGTTCAACGACGTCGATGCCACCCTGAGCTGGCAGGATATCGATGAAAGCCGCTACAACCGCAACTTCGGTGCGCCGCGCCGCACTGCCCGCGAAGAAAACGTCAAAGTATACGGCCTGACACTCAATGCCAACAAACGCTGGGAGCGCCACACCATGCTGCTCGGCTTCGACGCGCAATACAACGACGTGACCTCAAAGGCCTTCCGCACCAATGTGAATACCGGTGAAGTGACCACCCAGAGCACCCGCTACCCCGACGGCGGCAGCACAATGCTGAACCTGGCGGCCTATGCTACCCACCAGTGGCGATTGGCCGACAATAATGATTGGCAGTTCAGCGAAGGCCTGCGCGTGGGCTATGCCGCACTGGAAGCCAACTTCGTCAGCAAGGAATT
>JAEUUU010000142.1 GCA_016787345.1 Saprospiraceae bacterium
CCACGCCGCCGGCGCCGGGGTGGTTGTCGCGCACCGTTACCTTGAACGTAAGTTTACGCGAATAATCCGGCAGGTATTCCGACACCGAGGAGGTATTGGTAATCAGGTTGAGGAAACGCGGAAAAAGGCGGGTGGGGCTGGCTGCCGGCGAAAAGGAGCGGAACAGCGGCGCCGTGCCCACCGGATCGGTCAGCGGGCCTTCGAGGCCAAGGTCGTATTCTTCCCAGCAATAGGTAAGGGCGTCTCCATCGGGGTCGGAGGCTTCGGCAGTGAGCGCAAAAGGCGTACTCATCGGGATGTAAAAACCGTCGGTCAGCGGAATCGAGACCGAGGGGTAGTTATTGTCGGTCACGGTATTGGTACCGCAGGTGCTGCCTTCGTCTTGCGTAACGAACTGGCGCGCCTGTTCGATCGAGGCGATGTGGTAGTAGCCGTCGCGGTTACCCACAATCTCGGGAGAGCAGGTGGTGGCGTAGCTCATGATCGTGCTGCCGCCGCCGGGTTCGTAAGCCGTGGAGCCGGTGCGGGCGTCGGCAGCCGGCGGACAGGAATTGAACGTGTGTGTGGCCGAGAACTGGTGGCCCATTTCGTGTGCGACGATGAGGTAAAAATCGGTACCGGTGGGGTCGGGCAATGAAGAACCTGCGCGCGCCTTGTCGAGCTGCGTACATACCCCGGCGAGCGAGGCGATACCCGCGACGTACACGCCGCCTGGCGGGTCCACCTGGGTGAATACGTGGCCGATGTCATAGTTGTTCACACCGATCAACTGGTTGGTTGGCTGAGGGTTCTGATTGAACCAGGAGGTCACCAGGTCGCCGTCGAAGGGATCGGTTGCCGGATCGAAATAAATCAGGATGTCGTTGTTGGGGATCAATTGCAGGCGCACGGCGAAATCGCGTTCGAGGATGGCCGTGATAAAATCGATGGCATCGACGATTTCGCTCATGACCAGGGGCACGGTACCGCCATGGAAAAGCGAATATTCGGCCTGGGCGGTGATCGCGGTGCGGTAGGTTTTGAGGGTCACGGGCGTATTGGCGCGTTCGGCCGAAATAGGCGCCACGGTGCGCGGCAGGGTATTGCCGGGGGCAGCCAGTTCGCTGGCGCCGCAGCGTGCATCCAGGTGTGTTCCTTCGGGCAGGTCTTCCATGCGATAGGCCATGTAGACGTTATCGGCCTTTTTGGCTACCGGTTCTACAATCTGCACGTGCCCGTCGAGACTGAACATATAGGCATGGAAACCATTGTATCCCACGCCCAGTCGGACCGTCAGGCCCGAGCCGTCGGTGGCGCGGCCGGCGTAGGTGCGGATGGCGGGAAATTTGGCGGCGAGTTCGGGCGCCATCACCGGCGATTCGGCCACGGCGAACGAGGCCATCTGGCCGTCGGCCAGCGGCAGGGTGAGCAGCAGCGGCTGTTGGCGGGCCGATTCGGTAAATTCCATCGGCGCAGTGGCCAGCGCGGCGACCAAGGCGGCGTAGTCGGCCTGGAAAATCTGCTGGGCCGCGGGCGAAGCCTGGCGCTGTGCAGCGGAAGGCAGCGCAGTACCCGGCGCCGGTGTCCAGAAGTTGTTGGGCAATTGCCCGAAAGCCGCGGCAGACACACCGAGCGACAGCAAAAGGGTAGCAATTAAACGCATGTTGAGCAAATGTTTATGGAAGGAGGCTGTTGTGATGCAGCAACAAATTAGGAACACAAAAGTCAGGTTTTCGATCAAGTTAGCGGCGGTTTTTCGGCGGTTTGCTGAAAAGTGACGATACACGTCTTTTCAAAAGGGTGGCAAACGCACTTTTTTACCACACCCGGCCGGCGAGTACAAGCCCGAAACCGACGAGCACAATCCCGATCACGCGCCGGATCAGGCGGGTGTGCTCCACCGTCAGCAGGCGGCGCACTTTTTTGGCGGCATAAGCTTTCAAGGTATCCATAACGATCAAAGCGCCCATCATGCCGCCAAAGAAGGCCAGGGTATCTTCGCCCGTCCATTGGTTGGGCAACACAACCCCCGTGGCGATACCGATCCAGAAAAACACGGTGAATGGATTGACAGTATTGATCAAAAATCCGCGCAGCCAGTAACCCAGGTAGCCCCAGTGCGTCCAGTTGGGCGGGGCGCCGGGCGCTTCGGGACCGTCGAGCACGTCCAGCAGGCGGTCGCCGGGCGAGGGCGCTTCCGAAACCGGCGGTTTTTTGGACGACAAGAGGTTGTTCACCCCGAACCCGATCAGCAAGGCCCCGCCGGCCAGGCCCGCCCAAAACTTGAAGCCCGGCCAGGCTGTCACCCACTGAATAGCCGTAATGCCTTTCCAGACGAGCAAAATGTACAGAATATCGCTGAACCAAATACCGGCAGCGACCGAAAACCCGGCCCGGAATCCGCGATCCAGACTGGCCTGTATAATCGACAACATCAGCGGACCGGCAATGACGCTGAATGACAAACCGAGTAAGATTCCCTGGTATAACATCTTGGGGATTGGACGATTGAACGATTGGGCGATTGAACGATTGAACGATTGGACGATTGGACGATTGAACGATTGAACGATTGGGGGGCAAAGGTCTGTTGGTTTTTGTTTCTGAATACCAGCGGCGGGGATAAATTTCGGGAAAACGCATTGAAGTGTGCTAAAAGCAAAGCCGTTGCAGTTTTCATTCTCCGCCGCTATCTTTGTCATAAAAAGGCGCTATCTTCTTTCGCCTTTCTTATACCCCAACGCGGCTGCTCCGACCTGCCGCGCCATACGACCAGCCTGCCGATGTGTAATGCGCTGTAAAAGCGCCTGCTTTCCCTGCCGAAGCCAGTTCGCGGGGAAGTTTTTCCGAGTGTGAAACATGCATTCTGCGCGTAGCGCGGGGTTGAACGGTATTGTTCAATACCGACTTTTTCGGGTAAAAGATGCCCGGACGAGGGGGGACGTTTTTTAAACCCGGTATAAAACACGATTTTTTAATTTCACAACTATTCACCATCAAATGCTTCAACCATGTTACCCAAAACAAGATTTTTCATAGGCCTGTTTCCCGGCTTTTTTCACTTCAAGGCCCTTCTACTGTTGCCTTTTTTGGGTATTAAGCTTGTTCCTGCCAGCGGCCAAGGGGGGGAACAATATTTGGCGATTTCAAATTGTGAAAACCTTCTGGAATTAGAAATCAAACAGGAACACAGCAACGTACTGACCAGTTGCCCTAGCTCGGCAGCCCTTTGCGGCCCCAACGTCACCTGCGATTTTAGTATGACGACCTCCGACCCGGGAGAATATGGCCTGTGCCCGGACTGCTCGCAGGACTGCCTTCAGTACACCATCAAACCCACACGAAACGACAACCCCATGAACGGCGTCTCCACCTTCGACCTCGTCCTCATGAGCAAACACATCCTGAGCATCACCCCGCTCAACTCTCCCTACAAGATCATCGCTGCCGACATCAATAAATCCAACAGCGTCACCACTTTCGACATCGTTGAACTGCGCAAACTGATCCTGGGTATTTACACGGAACTGCCCAATAATACCTCCTGGCGGTTTATCGATCAAACGTTTACGTTTGCGAATCCATCCAATCCTTTTGCCAGTGTCCCCTTCCAGGAAGAAACCCCTGTCGACTTTTCCGCCGGCCCCTCCGTGGGGGCCAATTTCGTCGGGATCAAGATCGGCGACCTCAACAACAGCGTTTTGGCCAACCGGCCCGGCCGACGGCCCGAATTGGGCATCGATTGTACCCTGCCCGCCGCCCGCGCCGGCGAGTCGCTCATCGTACCTGTGCGCTACCTCGGCGACGAACCCCTGCAAGCTTTCCAACTGGCCCTGCGGTTCGACCCCGCCCAGTGGCAATTGATCGGACCCGCCGCCGGCGATCTGCCGGGCTACAACGCCGGCAACTTCGGCCTCACCGAACTGGAACAGGGCCTGATCCGCACGCTTTGGTTCGCCGACTTCAACGACCCCGACCAACGCGTCGAGCCGGGCGCCGTGTTGTTTTACCTCGGCTTTAAAAAAATCGGCGAGGGCCAAGGAGCAGGCTTGTCGCCCGACCCCGACGCGTTGCCTTGTCTGGCCTGGCTTTTCGACGATACCGAGTGTGTGCTGCGAACCGAAACGGCGCAAGCGCGCCAGTCCGTCCCGACGACCGCCTGGGCTGTTTGCCGCCCCAACCCCAGCTCCGGCGAAGTCGTATTCAGCATCGATGCCGAAAAAGAAGGCAGGGGCCGCCTTGCCCTCTTCGGGCCCTTCGGCCAACTCGTGTGGATGCGCGACGTGACCCTCTCGGCAGGCCGGCAAGACATCCCCGTGTCCGATTTCGCCACCCTCCCCGCCGGACTGTACGTCTGGAAAGTGCTCACGCCGGGTAAAAAAATACAAGGGAGCCTGATCAAACAATAAGACTTCATCCCGGAAGCGGCTGTCGCCCGAGCCTGGGTAGTTCGCCCCCGCGGCGGCAGCCGCTCCCTTTGTTCAACCGTCTATCCCATGAAAAATACGATATTCTACCCGACCCTCATGCTCCTCTTTTTCAGCGCCGCGCTCCCCGCCCAAAGCAACCGCTATTACGTTGATGCCTCCGCTACCGGCGCCGGCAACGGGGCCAGCTGGACCGATGCCTTTGCCGATCTGCAAGCCGCCCTGCTCACCGCCCAGTGGGGCGATACCCTCTGGGTAGCGGCGGGAACCTATTACCCCGGCACGGGAACCGATCGAACCCAGTCTTTCGAGCCCGCCAGCGGGGTCAAAATCTTCGGCGGCTTCGCCGGAACCGAATCCGCCTTAGAGCAGCGCGACTGGACGGCCAACCCCGTCGTACTCAGCGGCGACATCGGCACGCCCGGCGACTCGCTCGACAACTGCTACAACGTGGTGTACCTGTTTCAGCCCGACAGCAACACGGTGCTCGACGGCCTGGTGATCCGCGACGGGGTGGCCAACTACGGCGGCGCGGCCCCCTCGCGCGATCGCCGATTGTGCGGCGGCGGCCTGTATATAGAGGGAACCGACTGGGAAGCGTACCCCGATATCCGCAACTGCCGTTTCGAACACAACAGCGCGTACAATTTCGGGGGCGGCATGATGGTCAACGGCAGCGGCGACGGCTCCGTGGCGCCCAGGATCGTCAATTGCGTGTTCAGCGGCAACTTCGCCCGAGGCCGAGGCGGCGGCATGGCCAAATTCGGGGGAAGCTGGGCGGAAAGAGGGGATGATTTGTACGGATGTATCTTTGAAAACAACAGAAGTGATAACAGGGGGGCCGGATTGTATTACGTCGATAACGAACGATCCGATCAAATACAGGTAGTAAACTGTAAATTCATTCAAAATTTTGCGCAACACTGGGGTGGCGGCATGGATATGATCGCAGGAAGAGAATCAGGGACAATTTTACAATTTACATCTTGTGATTTTCTTGAAAATATTTCAAATACTTACACTGCACTTTCAATTACACCACAAGGTTTTTTATATATCGAGTCGCTTTGTTTTTCTAATTGTAGATTCGAATTCAATAAAGACACTATTACTTCATTCGTAAGTACATTTTCTACAATAAATATCGATGCCGTTTGTGTTGAACAATCCGAAATAAAATTTGAAAAGAGTATTATAAGTCAAAACAAATCAAATAATACATTTCTGAGCGTAAGCTCAAGTGAAAATGGGAACCTATTACTATATGACACAAAAATACAAAACAATATTAGCCATAAAAGCCTTCAAATAAATATTGTGTCATTTGAAAAAGTATTATTTGACAAATTCTCTTTCAATAAGAATGCCATTTTTTCAGGCGCAATGTTTTTTAATTTATCCTCTTCCGATACAATTTATTTTGAAAATTCTGTGTTTTACAATAATACAATCGTTACCTCCACATCAGGAAATTTTATCGGATTAGGAATAGGAAGTAACAATATCATATCAATAAAAAACTGTGCATTTATTTTAAATCAATTTCAAACAGAAAGCGAAAACGATCCCCCTGATTTATTTTATTGCTATAATAATCTGTTTTTAGATTTACCAAATTATCAATATATAAATCACTTCGAAAATCCCGCCATCATCTCCAACTGTTACTTCAACACGCTGGATTGTTCCGATTTCCCCCCCAACTATACCTGTTCCAACCTCATAACCGGCATTGACCCCCTCTTCGTCAACCCCGACTCTTTCGATTTCCGTCTCCAGCCCTGCTCGCCCCTCGTGAACGCCGGCAACAACGCCTACGCACCGCCCGGTACCGATCTGGCCGGTCTGCCCCGCGTGCTGGGCGGCACGGTCGATATCGGCGCTTACGAAACCCCGCTGCCCGCATTAGCCGCCCAGCCCGGCGTCAGTCCGGCTTGTCCCGGTACCGCTTCCGGCAGCGCCGCCTTCACCGTGGCCGGCGGCTGCGAACCCTTCGCCTACGCCTGGTCCAATACCGCCGGCGGATCGGGCAGCGGCGCCGACGGACTGGTACCCGGCGATTACACCTTTACCATCACCGACGCGCGCGGCTCGGCCTTCACCGCCACCCTGGCTGTGCCCGCCGGCAGCCCCATCGCCCTATCGCCCGCCCCCTCGCCCCTGACCTGCGGCGACACCCTCGGCGGCAGCGCGGCCATGAGCGTCGCGCAGGCCCACCCGCCCCTCCTCTTCCTCTGGGACGACGGCTCCACCGACAGTCTGCGTACCCCGCTGCCCCCGGGCGTCTACGACCTTACCGTCACCGACGCCATCGGCTGCACCGCCGCCGGTACCGTCGAGGTCGGTACCGAGGGCTTCCTGGACATCGATATCGCCGTGCAGGAAATCAGCTGCCACGGCGCCGCCGACGGGGCCCTGAGCGTACAAGCCGCCAATGGCGTGCCGCCTTTCCAATGGCTTTGGGCCAGCGGCGATACCACCCCGACCCTGCAACCCATCGGGCCCGGCCAGTACGCCGGCGCCCTCACCGACGCCTACGGATGCACCATCAGCTGGTTTGTCCCCCTGGGCCAGCCCGACAGTCTGAGCTATTCCGCTTTGCTCAGCCCCGCTTCACCAGGCACGCCCAACGGCAGCATACTGCTCAACGACATCGTCGGGGGCGCCCAGCCCTACGCCATCGCGTGGAGCAACGGCGACACGGGGCCCCTGGCCGACTCCCTGCCCGCCGGCCAGCACGCCATGACCATCACCGACGCCCGGGGATGCCTCCACACCGCCGTCTTCGAACTGGGCCTCAGCGGCACGGCGGCCCCCGACGACGCGGCATCGGGCTTCACCCTCCAGCCCAACCCCGCCCGCGAGGCCGTCTGGCTCCTGCTCGACGCACCCACACCCGCCGCCCTGCCCCTGCGCGTACACGACGCCTCGGGCAGGCTGCTGCTGTTCGACACCCTGCCCGCCGGCGTCTCCCGGTGGCCCATCGCCCTGGCCGACTGGCCGCGCGGAACCATCTGGGTGCAACTGTGGGATGGCTCGCGGTGGCGGGCAAAGGTGGTGGTAGTGCAGTGAGGGGGCGGGTAGAAGATGGAGGGGGGAGGGTCAGGGCAAACGCATTAAAATCTTCATCAGCTTAGGAAAGGAAAATAGGGGAAGAGGTCGGCAAGGCCCTGTTGGCCATTTATCTTGTGGAATAAGGAAAAACCCTTTAGAAAATCCGCGTTAATCCGGGTCATCCGTGTCATCCGCGTGGCTATCCACACTTCCGAAACCCTCGAAAAAGAAATGAGGAAACACGAGGTATAAACAAGGATCACGGGGAATGGATAGCCACGCGGATGACACGGATTGACGCGGATTTTTTGCTTCGCACACCTGATTTTGTCCCTCGAAACGGCCCGCCTGATTTCCCAAAAAATGTTTGGGCTAATCACCTGCATTCGTACGGCGGTCAGTTATTATTTTAATGCGTTTGCCCTGGGGGGGAGGGTGGAGGAAACTCGTCCATATTTTTTTTCACCCGCTTTATGTAATCCACTCCCCCCGCGGCATCCTTTGCGGCAACGGCGTTTCCGCGCCGGACCAGGCCCTTGCTTTTTCCCTGTTTTAATCCGGTTATTCTTTCATTTTTCAAAAATGGTAGCGCGAAACCGGGCCCTGTGTGTCCGTTTTTTTCAAAAAAAAATACGCCACGCTTCGCCCCGCACTACCCCAAATCATTCCTTCGCCATGCGCACTGCACTACTCATGGCCAGTCTGTTGTTTGTCCTGGCCGCATTCCCCGCATCCCCTGTATGCTCCCAAACCAACACCGTCCTGAGCGGAAAAGTCACCGATGAAAATGGAGAAGACCTCATCGGCGCTTCCGTCAAAATAACCCAAAACAACGTCTTTGTGCGCGGCGCCGTGACCGATTACAACGGCGACTACCGTATTGCGTTGAACCCCGGGACGTACGACGTGGAAGTCAGTTTTACCGGTTATCAAACCCAAATCATCAAAGGCGTGCAAGTGCTCGACGGGAAGATCAACACCCTCAACGTTGCTTTTACAGAAACTACCGCTTTGCAGGAAGTGACCATTGTGGCGTACAAAGTCCCGCTGATTCAACAAGACCAGACCTCCAGCGGCCAAACGATTACCACGGGCAGCGTATGGCCAGCCTCTACCAGCGGCAACGGGGTAAACGTCAGGGGGAGCCGCTCGCAAGGGACCAAGGCCAAAAAGCAGGCGCCGGCCAGCGGCGGCACGGTCGACAAACGCGGCCGCCCGGTCAGAACCGCGCGCGATACGACCCGCCCCGATGCCAGCGCTGAGCAGTACAACGCCATCGTGGAAAACCCGTTCCTTGAAGCGGCCGGCAACCCGCTTTCCACCTTTTCCATCGACGTCGATGCCGCCTCCTACGCCAATGTGCGCCGCTACCTCAATCAGGGCAGCCTGCCACCCGCCGATGCCGTGCGCATCGAGGAAATGGTCAATTATTTCGATTACCCCTACGCCCCGCCCACCGACGGACACCCGTTTGCCGTGTACACCGAACTCGCCGCCTGCCCCTGGCAACCCCGGCACCAGTTGCTCATGGTCAGTCTGCAAGGCCAGATCATCGAAACGGGTCAGCTGCCGGCCAGCAACCTCGTGTTCCTGATCGACGTGTCGGGAAGCATGTCCGAAGAAGACAAACTCCCGCTCGTGATCCAATCGCTCGAATTGCTCACCGACCAATTGCGCCCGCAAGACCGCGTGGCCATCGTCGTGTACGCCGGGGCCGCCGGACTGGTTCTGCCCGGCACGCCCGGCGACCAAAAAGCAGCCATCAAAAAAGCGCTGGCAGAGTTGAAAGCGGGCGGCAGCACGGCCGGCGGCGCGGGTATTCAGCTGGCCTACAATACCGCCCGCGGCCAGTTTATCCCCGGCGGCAACAACCGGGTGATCCTGTGTACCGACGGCGATTTCAACGTGGGCATCAGCCAGGAAAACGAGCTGGTTGCCCTGATTGAAAAAGAACGCGAAAGCGGCATTTACCTCACGGTGCTCGGCTTCGGGCAGGGCAATTACCAGGACGGCAAAATGCAAACCCTGGCCGACAAAGGCAACGGCAACCATGCTTACATCGACCAACTCGACGAAGCCCGGAAAGTGCTGGTCAAGGAATTCGGCGGCACCCTGTTTACCATTGCCAAAGACGTCAAACTGCAACTGGAATTCAATCCGGCCCAGGTCGCCGGATACCGCCTGATCGGGTATGAAAACCGCCTGTTGAATAAAGAAGATTTCAACGACGACACCAAAGACGCCGGCGAACTCGGCGCCGGGCACCGGGTCACAGCCCTGTACGAGATCGTGCCGGCCGGCCAACCGCTACCCTACTACGCAAGCGTCGATTCGCTAAAATACCAACACCCACCCCTTGCCTCTGCAACGGCAGCCAACGGCGATCTGGCCACGATCAAATTCCGCTACAAAGCCCCGCGCGGCAACCAGTCGAGCCGGCTACTGCAAGCCACTGTGTCGGCCAAAGCCACGGATAAGCCCAGTGAAAACTTCCGTCTGGCAGCCAGCGTAGCCGAATTCGGACTGCTGCTCCGCGGCTCGCGGTACAAAGGAGAGGCTTCGTGGACGGAGCTCCGCAAGCACAGCGGCGAACTGGCCCTCGCCGATGCCTCCGGCTACCGCGCCGAATTGGCCGAACTGGTCGTAAAAGCCCATCGACTGGCTGAGCCTTCGACGGCGACGAAATAATGGACCGGATCGGGCAGGGAACCCGAACGGTTCACTCCTTCACGACCCGATACAGATAGGTAATCGCTTCTCTTTGCCGGAGTTCTATCTGGCGGCGCCTCAGTTTCAGGGTAGGCGTGAGCATTCCGTTCAGGGCCGTCCAGGGTTCGTACATGAGCGTATGTTTCTGAACTTTTTCGGCACTGTTCAGGGTTTCGTTGATCCGTTCGATCTCTTCCCGATAGAGTTTTTGCACTTTGGGATTGAGCACCATGTACATGGGGGAGGTCCAGTGTATTTTGTTTTCGCGACACCATTGTTCCAGCCTGGCGAAATCGGGCACGATCAGGGCGCCGACGAAGGGGCGGTTCAGCCCGATGACCATACAATTGTCGATAAAAGGCGAGGTATTGATTTGTTGTTCGACGTAGGCGGGCGCCACGAATTTGCCGCTGCTGGTTTTGAACACCTCACTCATCCGGCCGGTGATGCGCAGGAAACGTTTGTTGACAATTTCGCCGAGGTCGCCGGTTTTCAGCCAGCCGCCGGCAGCCATACGTTTTTGGGTCAACTTGGGTTCCCGCCAATAACCCATCATCACATTCGGGCCGCGCACGTGTATCTCACCGATCCCGTCGGCATCGGGTTTCCATATCCGGACCTCCACGCCCGGGGCGGGGATTCCGACGGTGCCGAAATACACGCCGCCTGGTTCGAAACGGTTAAAGGAGACGACCGGACTGGTTTCCGTCAGGCCGTAGCCTTCTCGCACTTCGATGCCGGCTGCCGAGAACAAACGGGCCAGACGGGGCTGCAATGCGGCGGCTCCCACGGCGATCGTCTGCACTCTGCCGCCCAACATTTTGCGCCAATGCCGGAAAACCAGCAAAATAGCCACCAGCCGCTGCACGCGGTACCACAAGGGCATGTGCTCCTTGCCGGCATACGGGAAACGGTCGCCGAGCGCAACGGCCCAATCGAACATCTTTTGTTCGAGCCAGCCGAGCCGGGACCTGCGCTCCATCAACCGATCGTAGGCGTTTTCCAGAATACGCGGAACCGCTGTGAAAATATGCGGCCGTACGATGCGCAGGGTGGCAGGGAGATACTCGAGATCGCTCAAGTACCATACTGATACGCCCGAAGCCTGATAAACGTAGCTGACCATTCTTTCAAAAACGTGGCTCATGGGTAAAAAACTGAGCGCCCGCATCCCCGGCTTCAAGGGCACGATGGCCAGTACGGATTTTATATTGCTGATAATGTTGTTGTGGGAAAGCATTACGCCCCTGGGATAACCCGTCGACCCGGAGGTAAAGATGATCGTTGCCAGATCTTCGGGTTTGACTGCATCGCGGTACTTTTTGAGCACGGAGAAATCTTCGTTTTTTTCCGGGCGCACCAGTTCCGACCATCGCATAGACCCCTGGGCGGGCTCGAAACCAATGATTTTCCCCTGAAACATACCGTGGTTGGCGTGCAGCCGGCGGACCATTTCGCGGTTGCCGACAAAACACCCTTTCAGCCCCGTGTAGCGCGTGATGTACCCGATTTCGTCCACTCGTGCATCGGCGTGAATCGGCACCGAAATAATGCCCAGTTGCGCCAGTCCGGCATCGGTAATGGCCCATTGCGGACTGCCGCCCCTTGCCAGAATACCCACCCGGTCGCCGGGCTGAAATCCGAGGCGCAACATGCCCAGGCAAAAACGGTCGCGCGTCAGGATGGCTTTTTCCACAGTCCAGGTATGCCAACTACCATCTTCCCAACCAGCCATGGCGAATTCCTGCGGAAAACGCTGCTGTTGGTATTCCAGAATTTCGAACAGCCGGGTAAAATCCATAGCGACGAAATTTAGAGCAATGAAATCACGGTTAGTGCCGGACCGTCATCCGCCTGATCCGAACGATGGCCAATACGCCCAGACTAACCACAAAAAACACGGCCAGGGCCAGGACGCTGTACCGCATGGCATCCGAATCCTGCCGAAGCGGAAAAATACCCGAACTGCGCACCATTTGTTCCACAAAGCCGAAAACAAAGGTGCCGACCACGGTCGATACCTTGTCCATCACGTCGTAAAAACTGAAATAAGAGGCCGTATCGGGTGTGTTTTCGGGCAGCAGTTTGGCGTACGTACTGCGCGAAAGGGCCTGTATACCGCCCATCACCAGGCCCACGCCGGCAGCCAGGAAATAAAATTCCAGCCCCGAAGTGACGAAATAGCCGATCCAGCAAATCCCCGTCCAGATGACCAGTTGTATCATCAGCGAGAATTTATTGCCTTTCCGTTCCGACAATCGCGTGGAAAGCCAGGCGCCGCCGATTGCCACGATTTGCAGGATGAGAACCAGCAGAATGAGCCCGGTTGTGCTGAAATGCAGCACTTTTTCCGCAAAAACCGAGGCCAGAAAAAGCACGGCATTTACCCCTGCATTGTAGAAAAAAAAGGCAGTAAGAAAGGCCAGGGTGTTGCGGTCGCCCCGCACCGTTCGCCATACTTTCCGGATTTCATCGTAGCCCTTGGTCAGCAAATTTACACCTGCCGGTTTCACCTTGTCCTCGGGCAGGCGATTCAGTGGTATTTGGGCAAACCCGATCCACCAAAGCCCCACCATCACAAAAGCCGTGGGCACAGCGCGCAGGCCGTCGGAGAATCCGAACCATTTGTAATTCAGGATAACCACCAGATTGACCACAAGCAGGATCACACTGCCGAAGTAGCCGTAGGAAAAGCCCTTGGCGCTCACCTTGTCGTATTGGTCTTCGGTGGCGATAATGGGCAAAAAAGCGTTGTAAAACACGATACCGCCCGCAAAACCGATCGTTGCCAGGATAAAACCCACCACGCCCACCCACAACGTGGGCATACCTTTGAAAAACAAAAGCGAGATGCAGGCCAGCGAACCCAGCAGGGTAAAAAAACGCAAAAACGCCTTCTTTTTGCCACCGTAATCGGCGATGCCCGACAGCAAGGGCGACAACAGCGCAATCACCAGATAAGCCAGCGAAATAGACCAGGCATAGAGCGTACTGTCGGTCATTTCATAACCGAGCACCCGCACGCGGTCGTCGGTCACATTGAGAAAGTAGCCGGGAAAAATAGCGACCGTGATAACCAAAGCATAGGCGCTGTTGGCCCAGTCGAAAAATGCCCAGCCTCTGACGGTCCGGGGGTCGTTTTTAAGGGGAAGGGCGGCGGTGTTTTCCGTTGACACAAGCGGGAAGTTTGGCGTAAATGTAAACGCCGCCGCACGAAATCCCTTCTTTTACTTTTATCAGAGCATGTTTAAATTTCGGTCACCGGGCTTTAAGCGGCACTGAAATTTAAACATGCTCTGATTCATCCGCACGGCATTAGCGGCGGACGGTATTGCCAAACGGAACGTTGATGCCCAACCAGGGAATGGCAATCAAAAATCCATCCGTATTGGTCGGCAACACCAGGGCTGCGTCGATGGCCAGATTGCGGCCGATAAATCGCCCGCCAAATGACAGCAGCGTGACATTCGAATCCCCGGTATCGAAGATGTAGTTTTCCGTGATAAAAGCGAATTTTTTGCCCGCCCGGTATGTGCCGCTGATCGAGATGGTAGGGGTGCTGGCCCATTCGTCGCCGGCATATCCGTATCCCAGTCCGAAGTTGATGTTTTTATCCCTGGGTCCGATCGTAAATTGGCCGTACGCGACGCCAAACGTCCCCACATCCTCTCCCAGCACGGTGGCAAACAAGCCGCCGACGCCGACATTAAACATGTCTTTTTTAATGGGGATCGACACTTTCGGCGTAATCCAGATCGGGGAAGCGGCGCCATCGAAAAAGAACAGGGGTATAATGCCTGCGCCCAGGGTAAAATTGTTGGTAATGCCGTAGCTGATCTGGTTGAAAAATATCCAGGTATTGGAATAATACCCTTCTCCCTTGCGCAGTCCGTAGCCGTTGGGGCCGAACAAATAGCGGGTGGCATGCGGGTTTTCGGGCCAGTATTCGCCGTTGACCATTTCTGAGGTACGAACGGGCCGCATCAGTTTGATCTGTTTTTTGGGCAGTTTGATTTCGCCCAGATTGTCGGTTTTCAGGACGAGTACGTCCGCATTTTGATCGACAATCCAGCCGACGTACTGGTTGCCGTCGGTCGTTTCCACCATAACCCGGGTTGAATCGGCGGGTTGTTGGGCTGCGATCTGACCGTTGAAGCACAGAAAGGCAAAAAGCCAGCATCCGAAAAGTAATTTGAGATTGTTCATAACCAGATATTTTGTTGGGTGAAAAATCGTCAATAACGGCGGCCGGCCCAATGATCCGGATTACACTACTCAATGATTATTTCATCCAAAAACAACCAGGCGCCGTTGTTTTCGCCGGGCATTCCGGCCGGTATGACACCGAAAGTGGAAGCAATAACCCGCACGTAGCGCCCTTTTGCTCCCGGTGTTTGGACAACCATTTCCTCTATGCGGTTGCCTGCCAGATTGCTTGTATCGATGTTTTGCACGGCCACGGTGGTGAATTGTTTGCCGTCGGCCGACACCTGTACCTCGATGCGGCGGGGCGGATAAATCCAGGAACCCGTATTGACCAGAAAATGCGTGGTCACCTTTTCAAAAGATTCCTGCCGGCCCAGATCGATCAGCGGATCGAAATCGCGATTGACCAGTCCGACCCAGTTTTTCCAGTTTTTGAGGCTTCCGGTCACGCCGTCGGTCAGAGCGAATTCGCTCGTACCCTTGAATTTGTCGGGTTGGCCGCTGAGTACGTACAATTTGCCATTGGCTTTGTGCGCCTGGTATTGTACGACGAAGGTTTTGCTCAGCTTTTTCCCCTCGCGGAATGCGGCGGCTTTGACCGTGGCGCTGCTGTTGAGCACAATAGGGGCAAAGTATGGCATCGATTGCGGCTCGGGTTCGCCGCCATCGGTGGTGTATCGGATGTCGGCGCCGGCGGCACTGGTATTCAGTTGAAGTGCGCCGGCTGAAAAACTGCCTTTGACGTCGTAGATACTTTTTGCATAGTTCACCTGTAAGGCATCCAGTCGGGCCAGATGCGCCTCCAGTCGGCGCGAAAAACCCGGCCAGTCGCGGCGGCTTTTGGCCGACCATTGTACTTCACTCATGGCGCACATACGGGGCCAGAGCATGTATTCGAGGTAATCGGGCGTTCGGATATACTCCGTCCAGACGTTGGCCTGCACGCCCAGGATATATTTTTGTTCATCCGGTTGCAGCACGTCGGGCAGGGGTTCGTAGGCATATACTTTTTCCAGTGGCAGGTATCCGCCGATCGCCAGGGGTTCGGTTTCAGCATCGTTGCTTTGGTAGTAGTCGAAGTAGCAATGGGAAGTGGGGGTCATGATCACGTCGTGGTGCGCACGGGCGGCTGCAATGCCGCCTTCGGTGCCGCGCCAGCTCATCACCGTGGCGGAAGGCGCCAGGCCGCCTTCCAGAATTTCATCCCAGCCGATCAGTTTTTTGCCGTGTCGGGCCAGCATGGTTTCGGCGCGGCGGATAAAATAGCTTTGCAGTTCGTGTTCGTCTTTGAGTCCTTCGGCCTGCATACGCGCCTGGCATTTCGGGCAGGTTTTCCAGCGGGTTTTGGGACATTCGTCGCCGCCGATATGGATGTACGGGCCGGGGAACAGAGCGCACACTTCGCTCAGCACCTCGTCGACAAACCGGAAAGTCTGCTCATTGCCCGCGCAAAACACGTCTTCAAACACGCCCCAACGCGTGGCGGCCTGATATGGGCCGCCGGTGCAGCCCAGTTCGGGATAAGCCGAGAGGGCGGCGAGCGCGTGACCGGGCATTTCGATTTCCGGAACGACGGTAACAAAGCGCTGCCGCGCGTATTCCACCACTTCTTTTACTTCTTCCTGGGTGTAATATCCGCAGTAGCGTTTGCCATCGAAGCGGGTGGGCTGGTCGCTGTTGTGCCCCACGATAGTCTCCGTGCGGCAGGAAGCAATCTTGGTGAGTTTCGGGTGTTTTTTGATCTCGATGCGCCAACCCTGATCGTCGGTCAGGTGCCAGTGGAACGTATTGGCCTTGTGAAAAGCCAGGAGATCGATATACCGTTTGATGTAAGAAACAGGGAAAAAGTGCCTGCCCACGTCGAGGTGCAGTCCGCGGTAACCGAAACGCGGCGCATCGGTGATGGTGCAGCAAGTAGCCGTCCAATTATCGCGGCGTTGTGGCTGCAGACTGTTCAGTTCGGGTGGAAACAATTGCCGCAGGGTTTGTACGGCGTAAAAAGCGCCCGCGGCCGAGCGCGCGCGAATGGCGACACTCCGCTGCCGGACTTCCAAAACATAGCCTTCTTCCGAGGCAATCGTCGTATCGGGCAGAAAATAAATCGATTGTTCGTCGTTGACAACAACGCTGCTCTGATAAGGCGTCACCGGGAGGGAAAAACCCGCCCCGGATTGCGCCACATCGGCGAAAGCCCGGGCTGCTAATTGCCAGTCGGGGCGGCTTTCAGGATAATAAATACGGCTGCTCGACAACAATTGAAAAACGCCTTCGCCCTCAACGACCCGGAGCGGCTGAGGCACGACCTGGATCGAAGTGTTTTGGCAGGCAGAAAAAAGCGGGAGAAAAAGGCAAAAAATTAAAAGAACACGCATAGGGAAGGGTGTAATCAGGTTGAATGTCCGGCAAGATAGAAGGCCCGGCATTAAAAGCCAAACGGGCACAGAAACTTTGCAGGTTTCCGCTTTTTCCGTATAAATTTGTCACACTGCAACCTTTTTTCGCTTTGCAGCCTCAAAAAAATTCAACCGTAAGCACCACCCTACCCTGTCATGAAACGCCTCCTGTCCCTGCGCCCGCTCCTGCTCCTGGGCTTCGTCATGTTGTACACCGCCGCCGCCGCCCAAAACTGGAAGTTAAAAACAGAAACCGATGGCATGAAAGTGTATTACCGCAGCACCGATGCCGGCCATGAAATCAAATTAGTAACGAATTTGTCAACCCGCCTGAGCGCCCTGGCCGCTTTGTTCAACAATGTGCCAGACTACCCGCGCTGGGGTTACAAAGTGCAAAATTCACGCCTGCTTCAAAGGGTAAGCCCCACCGAGTTCTACTTCTACCAGGAGTTCGATTTCCCCTGGCCCCTGACCGACCGCGACGTCGTGATGCACACCCAAATCATCCAGGACCCCACGACGCGCGTAATCACCCTTTATTCCAACGCACAGCCCGACTATATGGCCGAGAATCCAAATCTGGTCAGGGTAAAAAAAGCACAGGTGCGATGGACGTTCACCCCGGCCGGCAACAACCTCGTGCAGGCCGAGTATTGGTTGCGCTCCGACCCCGGAGGACTGCTGCCCGACTGGACGGTGAGTATGGCTGCCGACACCGGGCCGGTACAGACCGTACAAAACATCCGGAAACTACTCACTGAAGACCAGTACCGCAATGCGCAGTTGCCCTATATCCGCGACTAGCAGACGCTTGCGCCTTCCTGATTGACGGCCGACAAAAACACTTCGCTTTCAATTTTTTGCGCCGTAAAAACGGCTTGCATGGCCCGGCCGGCTTCTTCGGCAGCCAGGCTGTTGGCCGCGATGGCAAAAATGGACGGCCCCGAGCCCGAGATGCTGCAACCCAATACGCCGGGTACGTTCAGCGCCGCTTCCTTGACGTTGTAAAAACCGGGGATGAGGTGCGCGCGCTGGGGCTCGATCACTTCGTCACGCAGACAGCGGCTGAGCAAAGCGATGTCGCTGTTGTACAAGGCCAGTACGAAGGCGCCCAGGTTGGCGCTTTGCCGAACGAAGGATTCGAGCGGCACGTCGGGCTTCAGCAGGGCACGGGCGGTTTTGGTCAATACTTCGAGCCGCGGATACACTACCGCGGCATGCAGGCCGCGCGGCACGTGCAGGCGGTGCACGTCGAGCGTCGGGTTGTCGCGTACGAGCACGATACCGCCAATGAGTGAAGGCGCCACATTGTCGGCGAAATAGGCGCCCGAGGCCATGGCTTCGCCCGCGCAGGCGAACGGCAGCAACTCGCGTTTGCTCATACCCGTTCGCAACAGTTCGCTCACGGCCAGCACAGCGGCGGCAGCGCTGGCGGCGCTGCTGCCCAGGCCACTGCCGGAGGGCATTTTTTTGTGCACTTCCAGTTCGATCCCCCGGCCGTTTTCGCCCAGATGTTCCAGCAAAGCCAGGGCTGCCACGCCGGCCGTATTGCGTTCGGGCTCGTAGGGCAGTTTGCCGCCAGCGCCGGTGATTTTAGTGATGCGAAGGCCGGGCGTATCGCTTTTTCGCGCGATCACTTCGTCGCCGGGGCGCTCCAGCGCCATACCCAGAATGTCGAATCCCACGCCGATATTTCCAATGCTGGCGGGAGCAAATACTTTGATACCCAATTCGTTAGTGATGAGTGATGAATGATGAGTGATGAATGATGAATGATGAATGATGAATGATGAATGATGAATGATGAATGATGAATGATGAATGATGAATGATGAATGATGACAAATAAACCTTATAAACTATTATCAACCTTTATCAACCATTTATCATTCATCATTCATCATTCATCATTAGTTATAACACTCCTTGTTCCGGGTTGGCGCCCGGCACGCCTTTGAAATAGTTCCAGAGCCATTCCAGGTCTTTTTCCTCGTTAACGGTCGGGTAAAACAGGTTGGGATCGAAGTATACTT
>JAEUUU010000144.1 GCA_016787345.1 Saprospiraceae bacterium
GGGATATTGGAAAGTCAATTGCATCGACATAAGCGAATTAAGACGCAAATTTGAAGCTTTTGTTGCGAATGCCAGCCGGCTTCGGCGAAATGGATGGACAAACGGGCAAACAACAGATTCTCTACATTTGAGCGTTCGAAATCTCGGTCCATGAAAACTAACCGCTCCTCCGCCCCAAAAGTTGTCGCTGCACCCGCCGATCCGTTCTTATCCTACCGGATTTTGCTCTGGCTGGCGGTGTTTGTCAATTCGCTTTTTCTGATTCCCAACTGCCTGGACCGCTACCTGGCACCCCGTTTTTTGTTCCTTTCCGTGGCACTGCTGGGCGGATTGTGGTGGCTGCGGCGCGATCTGCTGAAACGGGGCGACTGGCGGCTGTATGGTTTCGATCTGTTATTGATCCTTTGGTACGGCCTCAATCTGGCTTCGATCGCCTGGGCATTCAGTTGGTCGGAAGCGGTGTTTTTTTCGCAAAAAGTGTTGTTGTTGCTGCTTTCCTACGGCTTCTTCCGCCAATGCCTTCACATCGACGAAGCGGCGACGCGAAAAACCCTGGCTCAAATTACCCAGGCACTGACTTTTTCGGTAAGCGCGATTTTGCTGGTGCAACTGGCCTATGCCACCCCGCAATACGGCCTCGACAACGACGCCTTGTACGACTATGTTTCCGGAGTGTTTGGCAACAAGGGACTGGCGGCCGATTTTCTGTTTTTCCTGCTGATTTCCAACCTTTTATTTTACCGTGAAATTTCGAACAAACGGTCTTTCTGGTTCGGAACAGCCCTGTTGTTACTTTTCATTCTCATCCTTCAAACGCGCACAGTTTACCTGGCCGTGGCAGTCGGCGCCCTGGTTTATTTTCCTTTGCGGGCCATTGCAGAGCCGGGGTTCCGACCAGTTTTTTTAAAAAAAATACTGCCTGCCGAGGTCATCCTGCTGGGTCTGCTGGTCGCTTTTGTGTCGCTCAAAGGCCGCGGCGACTCCCTGTCCGAACGGCTCAATCCGCTCACCTACCTCAATAGCGCCTCTGCCAACGAGCGCCGTTTCGTGTGGTACATAACCGATCAACTCAACAAAGAAAACGTATGGCTGGGCGTGGGCAACGGCAGCTGGAAGTTTTGGTTTCCGTCCAAAGGCATCAAGGGCGGGTATCGCCTCGAAGAAAAAAACATCGTTTTTACGCGTGCCCACAACGACTACCTCGAAATCCGCTCCGAACTGGGCCTCATCGGCGTCGTCATGTTTATCGGGCTGTTCGTGCTCGCGTTGGGCGCCGCGCTGGCGGTTCTTTTCCGCCGTCCGCCACCCGAAACAGCCGCCCGGCTGGCCGCACTGACGGCCGGAGTGCTGGGTTATTGCGTGATTCAGTATTTTGATTTCCCGCGAGAACGCATCGAAATGCAGGTAATGCTGGCCCTGCTGCTGGCCTTTACCATCCGCGAAACCCGCGCGCTTTGGGCCGGCGGGCCCGGAATCGGGGTACAAAAACAAGCCAACTGGCTGTTCCTGCTGGCCGGCGCCGGTTTGCTGTTCAACATAGCGATCGGGTTTTACCGCGTCAAAGGCGAAATACACAACGTACGCCTCATGCAAGCCATGGTGAGCGGCAATATCCGGCAGATCATCGCCGAATCGCGGGCGGCCCGCAACCCGTTTTATGAATACAACGACACGGCCCTGCCCCTGCAATGGTTCGAAGGTGTGGCCGAAATACAACAAAAACGCCCGGCCCAGGCCATCGAAGCGCTCCGGGAGGCTTACCGCCTCAATCCGTGGAGTTTTCAGGTGCTCAACAACTACGCCTCGGCCCTGGCCATGAACAAGCAGTACCGCGACGCCCTGCCGGTGTACGAACAGGTATTATCGATCAATCCGCGCTACGACGAAGGCAAACTCAACATGGCCTACACCTGGCTCCAGCTCGGCGATACGCTCAAAGCCCGCGACTGGGGCAGTCGTATCGATACGATCCCCAACCCGCAATCGGAGGAGGATCGGGCCAAAAACAAGTTTATTCTCAAGCAACAGGCGGAATTGTTCAGGTATTTAAATGCCCGATAGGCGGCGCGGCTGGCGCGGGGTTGCCCGCCAGGGCAGACGCATGAACGCTGAATGGCCCCAATCAAAAATTCAAATTATTGATAGTCGGTTGGATTACATGATTTAAGATTACAACATGATTGCAGATTTAAGATTACATGATTGTTGATTTAAGATGTATCCTTAGCGTACACCACGACACTTAGCCCAGTAATAAGCAGTCAACGCTACAACCTTCAACAATCTTAAATCATGTAATCTGCAATCATGTAATCTTAAATCATGTAATCTTTCATTTTGACTTTGCAGGTGTTTATACCTCAATCTACATGCGTTTACCCAGAAGGTTCCCCCCCCCCGTGACTCGGCTCCTGTCAACCACATTTCTTATCCACCCGCGCAAACTCCAGAATAAATCCGGCCAATCCGGTAACCTTCCTACCTTCGCACTGTTACGATTCAAATCTTTCAATTTTATTTGAAAGAACATAAAAGCACACATTTTTCACAGATTTTGAAAAAAAACTGCGCTTATTCGCCGTGAAAAACGGAGGGCGCCCCACAAGCCATGGCGGCGCGAGGCATTGCCCCGTGTCAAATTCGAACGCAAACACCTTATGTCCCAACTCGATACCATCAAACAACCCATCGCCGCCGAACTGGAGGTGTTTGAAAAGCGGTTCCGCGACGCCATGCGCAGCCATGTGCCCTTGCTCGACAAGATCACCTGGTACATCGTACAGCGCAAGGGCAAACAGGTCAGGCCCATGCTGGTGTTGTTGAGTGCGCGATTGTTTGCCCCGATCAGCGAACCCTCCTACGTCGCGGCCTCGCTGGTCGAGTTGTTGCACACCGCCACCCTCGTACACGACGACGTGGTGGACGACTCCTACGAGCGGCGCGGTTTTTTTTCGATCAATGCCCTTTGGAAAAATAAAATTGCGGTGCTGGTCGGCGACTTTCTGTTGTCGCAGGGCTTGTTGCTGAGCGTCAAAAGCCAGCAGTTTCAATTGCTCGAAATTGTTAGTCGCGCCGTACGGGAAATGGCCGAAGGCGAATTGTTGCAAATGGAAAAAGCGCGCCGGCTCGACATCAAGGAGGAAATCTACCACGACATCATTCGCCAAAAAACCGCCTCGCTCATCGCCGCGGCCTGTTCGGCGGGCGCCGCCAGCACCTCCGACGACCCCGAAGTGGTGAAACGTATGCACCTGTTCGGCGAAAAAACCGGCATGGCTTTCCAGATTCGCGACGATCTCTTCGACTTCGGTACCGACGACGTGGGCAAACCCCTGGGCATCGACATCAAGGAGAAAAAAATGACCCTGCCACTCATCTACTGCCTGGCCAATGCCGACCGCGCCACCCGGCGGCATATTCTCAATATCGTCAAAAACGAAAGCCACAAAACCGATAAGGTCGCCGAAGTGATTCAGCTGGTGCGGCAAAGCGGCGGCATCGAATACGCCACGGAAGCCATGTACCGCTACCGCCAGGAGGCTTTCGACCTGCTCGATCAGGCGCCGCCCAGCGAAGCCCGCGAGGCCCTGCGACAATTGCTGGTGTATGTGACGGAGCGGAAGAAATAACCCCCTCAGCCCACCAGTTTCTCCTTCAAATACGCGCCTGTGTAACTCTCTTTCACCTTTACCAGCTCTTCCGGACGCCCTTCAAAGACCAGCCGGCCGCCGCCGACCCCGCCTTCGGGGCCCAGGTCGATCACCCAGTCGGCCGATTTGATCACTTCCATGTTGTGCTCCACCACGAGCACCGAGTGGCCTTTTTCCACCAGGGCGTTCATGGCTGTCAGCAGTTTGAGAATGTCGTGAAAATGCAGGCCGGTGGTGGGTTCGTCGAAGATGAAGAAGATATGGCCGTTTGAGTTTTCGCGGATGAGGAACGACGCTAATTTGACGCGCTGGGCTTCGCCGCCGGAGAGCGTGCTGCTCGATTGCCCGAGCCGCACGTAGCCCAGACCCACGTCGTTGAGGGGCCGGATACGGTCGATGATGTCTTTGTTGCCGGCAAAAAATTCGAGAGCCTCCTCGATGCTCAGTTCGAGCACTTCGAAGATGTTTTTGCCTTTGTATTGCACGTCGAGCACTTCCTGTTTGAAGCGCCGGCCTTTGCATTCCTCGCATTCGAGGTGTACGTCGGCCAGGAATTGCATTTCGATCACCTGTTCGCCCTCGCCTTTGCAGGCTTCGCAGCGCCCGCCTTCCACGTTGAAACTGAAATGTTTGGGCTGGAACCCCCGGATTCGGCTCAGTTGCTGTCCGGCAAACAGGTCGCGGATGTAATCGTAAGCTTTTACGTAAGTCACCGGATTGGAGCGGCTGCTCTTTCCGATGGGGCTTTGGTTGACGAATTCCACCCGTGAAACCTTCTTCACGGGGCCTTCCAGTCCATCGAAAATGCCCGGCTGTTTGCCCGGGTTGTCGGGCACGTGTTGCATCAGGGCGGGGCTGAGAATATCGCGCACGAGTGTGGTTTTGCCCGAGCCCGATACGCCGCTCACCACGGTCAGGCAATGCAGCGGCACCCGGATCGTGACGTTTTTCAGGTTGTGCTGGCGGGCGCCTTTGAGGGTCAGAAAATCCGTGGTTTTGCGCCGGACGGGCGGCGTTGGAATAGCCCTGATACCGCCGAGGTACTGGGCGGTGAGGCTTTCCGGGGCGGCTTTTCCGATGTCGGCAATCGGGCCGGCAAACACGACGTTGCCGCCATGCACGCCCGCTTCGGGGCCCATATCGACCAGAAAGTCGGCGTTTTTGATCACTTCTTCCTCGTGCTCCACCACCACGACGGTATTGCCCAGGTCGCGCAGGTTTTTGAGCACGCGTACCAGCCGGCCCGTGTCGCGCGGGTGCAGCCCCACGGAGGGTTCGTCGAGCAGGTACATGGAAGCGGTCAGGTTGGAGCCCAGGGTGCGGGTGAGGTGGATGCGCTGGGTTTCGCCGCCGGATAGCGTGTTCGACACGCGATCGAGGGTGAGGTAGCCCAGGCCGAGTTCGACCATAAAGTCGAGGCGGCCGTTGATTTCGAGCAGCAGGCGTTTGGCCACGGCACGGTCGTGCTCGCTGATGTTGAGTTGTTTGAAGAACTGCTGCACCTCGTCGAGCGGCAGAGTGGTCAGGTCGGCGATGTTGCGACCGTCGATTTTGACGCAGAGGGCTTCGCTGCGCAGCCGGCCGCCTTCGCAGCTGGGGCACACGGTGCGGCCCCGGTAGCGGGCGAGGGCTACGCGGTTCTGGATTTTGTAGGTTTTGCTCTCCAGTTCTTTAAAAAAGGCATTCAAGCCCTCGAAGTACTGATTGCCGGTCCAGAGCAGTTTTTGTTCGGCTTTGCTCAGGTCTTCGTAGGGTTTGTGTACCGGGAAATCGAAGTGGTGGGCCTGCTGGAGGAAATGCGACAGCCACTCGCCGTATTTCTCGCCTTTCCAGGGCGCGATGGCGCCTTCGTACACCGATTTGGTTCTGTCGGGCACTACTTTATCAGGGTCGATGCCGAGCACCCGGCCGTAGCCTTCGCAGGTAGGGCAGGCGCCGTAGGGGTTGTTGTAGTTGAACAGCTGCGGCGAGGGTTCGGGGAATTCGATCCCGTCGAGTTCGAAGCGGTTGTTGAAGGTCAGGGTATCGCCGCCGACCAGTGCGACCAGGCATTCGCCTTCGCTTTCGAGAAAAGCGGTATTGACCGAATCGGCGAGCCGCATCCAGGCGCTTTCCTCTTCGTCTTTTTTCACCACGAAGCGGTCGATAAGCAGCGTGAGGCCTTTTTCGCGGAAGGTGTAGGCGGGTTGGGTGATGTCGACCCCGTCGCCCTCCAGCACCTCTTCGATGCGCAAGGTTTCTTCTTTCCATTGCACACGGGTGTAGCCTTTTTGCAACAAAAGGTTTAATTCCTGTTCGAGGCTGCGCTCGCGGTATTTTTTGGGAAAGGGCATGAGGATCATGCCGCGGGCGCCCTCGGGTTGGCTTTTGATAAAGTCGATCACATCGGCGACTTCGTGTTTTTTGACCAGGCCTCCGCTGACGGGCGAGTAGAACTTGCCGATACGGGCGAACAACAACCGCAGAAAATCGTAGATCTCCGTCATGCTGCCCACGGTGGAGCGGGCGTTGCCGGTGGTGACGCGCTGTTCGATGGCGATGGCCGGGCAAATGCCGCGGATATAGTCGACATCCGGCTTTTTCATACGCCCCAGGAACTGGCGGGCGTAGCTCGACAAGCTTTCCACATAGCGCCGCTGGCCCTCGGCATACAGCGTGTCCATGGTGATCGACGACTTGCCGGAACCCGACACACCGGTGACGACGATGAGTTCGTTTTTGGGCAGGCGAAGGTCAACGTTGCGCAGGTTGTTGGTGCGCGCGCCTTTGATGGAAATAAAGCGGGGATCCACCAAATCGGTGTCGAGATCAGGGGCCGGAGAAACAGCCTTTTTGTGTTTGGTCATAGCGAAAACGGCAAGCGTGCAAAGGTCCGGAAAAACGCCGTTTTAAAAAAATTGTTTTAAAAAAACATGCGCTATGAACACCCGACTTTGAACAGGCCGAAAAACACGGCCAGCCACAAGAGGCCTTTGATCAGAAAAAACATAAAGCCGGCCACTCCCAGGCGGCGAAACCACATTTTCCAGTTCTTTTTTTCCATGTTCAGAGCGTCTTTTTCCCGGTTGAGCGGCTCGGATGCAGTAGAATTCATGTTAGTAGCAGACATTTATATGACAA
>JAEUUU010000173.1 GCA_016787345.1 Saprospiraceae bacterium
CGACCACGGCAAAACCACCCTGGTGGATAAAATGATTCACGCCGCAAAAGTCTTCAAGGAGCATGAAGTCACCGGTGAACTGATCCTGGACAACAACGACCTGGAACGGGAGCGCGGCATCACTATTCTCGCCAAAAACGTCTCGATCCAGTATAAAGGCGTAAAAATCAATATCATCGACACCCCTGGCCACGCCGACTTCGGCGGCGAGGTGGAGCGCGTACTCAACATGGCCGACGGTGTGCTGCTGCTCGTCGATGCCTTCGAAGGCCCCATGCCCCAGACCCGTTTCGTGCTCCAGAAAGCGCTCGAACTGGGCAAAAAAGCCGTGCTCGTCGTCAATAAAGTTGATAAACCCAACTGCAACCCCGACTGGGCACACGAAGCCGTGTTCGATCTCATGTGCTCCCTCGATGCCACGGAAGAACAACTCGATTTCCCCGTGGTGTACGGCTCCGCCAAACAAGGCTGGATGAGCCACGACTGGAAAAAACCGGCAGAAGACATTACGATTCTGCTCGACGACATTGTCAAGCATATCCCCGAGCCCCAGGTATCGGAAGGTACGCCCCAGATGCTCGTGACCTCGCTCGATTACTCCAACTACATCGGCCGTATCGCGGTGGGCCGCCTTTCGCGCGGCAAACTCACGACCGGTCAGCCTGTTTCGCTGGTCAAAAAAGACGGCACTGTGCAGCGCCACCGCATCAAAACATTGTTCGTATTCGACGGCCTGGGCAAAAAAGAAGTGCCCGAAGTGGAAGCCGGCGATATTTGCGCTATCGTGGGTGTCGACGGATTCGACATCGGCGATACCATTGCCGACTTTGAAAACCCCGAAGCGCTGCCTGTAATCGCCGTCGACGAGCCGACGATGAGCATGCTTTTCACCATCAACGACTCGCCGTTCTTTGGTCAGGAAGGTAAATTCGTGACCAGCCGCCACGTGCGCGAACGCCTCGAAAAAGAACTGGAGAAAAACCTCGCCATGCGTATGGAAGAAACCGGCTCTGCCGATTCGTTCATGGTATTTGGCCGAGGTGTATTGCACCTCAGTGTACTGATCGAAACCATGCGCCGCGAAGGTTACGAACTCCAGATTGGCCAGCCCCGCGTTATTATTCGCGAAATCGACGGCGTCAAGCATGAACCGGTCGAAGAATTGTCGATCGACGTGCCGGAGGAATCCAGCGGCAAATGCATCGAGCTGGTTACCCGTCGCAAAGGCGTGATGAAAAGTATGGAGCCCAAAAATGACCGCTTCCTGCTGCGTTTCGAAATTCCCTCGCGCGGCATCATCGGTCTGCGTTCCAACGTGCTGACCGCTACCCAGGGCGAAGCCATTATGACCCACCGCTTCATCGGCTACGAACCCTGGAAAGGCGATATTCCCGGCCGCCAGACCGGCTCGCTGATCGTCATGGAAACCGGCACCGCCATCGCCTACTCGCTTGACAACCTCCAAGATCGCGGCACCTTCTTTGTCGAACCCGGCGAAGACGTGTACGAAGGCCAGGTAATCGGTGAAAATACCCGCGTCGGCGACCTCGTTGTAAACGTTACCAAAACGAAAAAACTCACCAACATGCGCGCCTCGGGCTCCGATGACAAAGCTTCGCTGCCCCCGCCGCGCCGCTTTAGCCTGGAAGAAGCCCTCGAATACATTCAGGAAGACGAGTACGTGGAAGTGACGCCCAAAAGCATCCGCCTCCGCAAGATTTACCTCAAAGACTTCGAGCGTAAAAAAGCCCAGAAAGAAATGGCGATGGCCTGAGGAAATTGAACTTGTAACTTTCCTCCGTTTGTATACTTTTGCAGGCATTTTTCGAGGCTGGTAAACCATTCGGCAGAACTTCTTCGTTCTCCGGATTGTTTACCAGCCGTTTCCGTACCTCAGACACATGCGTACCAAACTATCTAGCTTCAATTTCAACCTGCCCAAAGAACTGATCGCTCAATATCCGTCGGACGAACGCGATGAAAGCCGCCTCATGGTGGTGCACCGCGATACCGGCAAGATCGAGCATAAGATCTTTAAGGACCTCCTCAATTATTTCAACGACGGCGACACGATGATCTTCAACAATACGAAGGTCTTCCCCGCCCGCCTGTTTGGCCAAAAGGAAAAAACCGGCGCCAAAATCGAGGTGTTCCTGCTCCGCGAACTCAACCACGACGCTCGTCTTTGGGATGTACTGGTTGATCCCGCCCGCAAAATCCGCGTGGGCAACAAACTTTATTTTGAAGACGAAAACGGCCACGACGCGCTCGTCGCCGAAGTTGTCGACAATACGACCTCCCGCGGCCGCACCATTCGTTTCCTCTTCGAAGGCACCGAAGACGAGTTCCAGCACGAACTCTCCCGCCTCGGCAATACCCCGCTGCCCAAATACATCGAGCGGGAACCCGAAGCCATCGACCGCGAACGCTACCAGACCATTTACGCCAAGGAACTCGGCGCCGTAGCCGCCCCGACGGCCGGCCTGCACTTCAGCCGCGAGCTGATGAAACGCCTCGAACTCAAAGGCCTGCGCTTCGCCGAAGTCACCCTGCACATCGGCCTGGGTACCTTCCGCACCATCGACGTGGAAGACCTTTCCAAACACAAGATGGAAGCCGAGTATTTCCGCATCAGCCCCGAGGCAGCGTCGACGGTCAATAAAAGTCTCAGCGAAGGCAAAAAAGTATGCGCCGTGGGCACCACCGTCATGCGTTCGATCGAAACCGCCGTGTCGGCCGATAAAATGCTGAAACCCGTGGAAGGCTGGACGAACAAGTTCATCTATCCGCCTTATGATTTCAGCATCGCCAACAGCATGATTACCAATTTCCACTTGCCCAAATCGAGCCTTATCATCATGGTCAGCGCATTTGGAGGCTTCGATCTCATTATGGAGGCGTACAAAGAGGCAGTAAAGGAAAAATACCGCTTTTACAGCTACGGCGACGCCATGCTGATCCTTTGATCCGCAATAACAACGCAGTTTTTTTGTCGTACCGGGAAAACTTGTCGACGCAAAATTGCGTTCAACCCCACAATTACCCGATTAGACCAACTTTTAACCGCTAACAACTTTTCGCACCTATGTATTGGACGCTCGAACTAGCCTCTTATCTGGAAGAAGCACCGTGGCCGGCCACCAAGGATGAATTGATCGACTACGCCATCCGCTCCGGCGCACCTTCCGAGGTGATCGACAACCTCGAAGAACTGGAGGATGACGGTGAAATGTATGAAGGAATCGAAGATATCTGGCCGGACTACCCGCGCCACGAGGACTTTTTCTTCAACGAAGATGAGTATTAGGGTACTACTTCCATACCCCCCGCTATGACTATCAAACAACAGAAGCCCTTCCGTTTTCGGGAGGGCTTCTGTCTTTATAGCAGATACTAACCGTTCAATATCAAATCTTTTCAATTTTTTAAAAATGAACATCCAAACGCTTACTGCTGCTTTTTTGCTTGTTTTTACCCTTTTCTGGACCGCCTGCCAGGGCGACAAAAACGGAGCCTGGATCACCGTCAATCCCAAAGGCGAAATGACTGCTTTCGGGCAGCCCGTATCCACATTTGAACAACTCAAATCCGTGCTGGTCGATTCGCTGGCCAACATGAGCGCCATACCCGAAAAAATTGACATCCGCTTCGAGGGCGAAGTAGGCATGGGCGCCCGACAGGAAGTGGAAACAATCGCCGCAGAAGCCATTGCAGCTGCCAAACTGCTTAAAAATGCACCCAAAATCGAGATATTGAGCTACCGCAAGGAACAGGGAACCGACTGCGACAAACCTGATTCGCTGCGCACATTCTGCGCTACTATTGATGTACAATACCCCTCGGTCGTCGGCGGAGAAAAAGCCCTGCAGGACAGCGTAGGGAAATGGACCGACCATTATCTGTTCAGTATGCTGGAAGGCAGTTGGGAAGAGCCGATCAAAGCCCAAACCCTCGACGAGGCAGCCGCAGCATTTTTTACTAATCATCAGGCGTCCAAAGGTTCGGCAGCCGGCGCCGGTTTCGTGGCCATGTCGGGCAGCGAAGTGGTGTACAATGACGGGAAATACCTCACGCTCGCGATCAATGGCTACACCTTTCAGGGTGGGGCGCACGGTTTGCCCACCGAAGCGCTGAATACCTTCGATGCCCAAACCGGGAAAATTTACCGCTGGGACGAGCTGGTGACCGACAAAACCGCGCTGCTCGCATTGGCAGAAAAAAAAGTGCGCGAAACCAGAGCCGACGTATTTGCCGAAGGCTTCAATTTCGACGAGACGTTCGTCTTCGTTTTGCCCGCCAACTACGGCCTGACCCAAGAAGGGCTTTTCCTCTACTACGTACCCTACGAAATCATGCCTTACGCTATGGGTGAAACGGAAGTGCTGCTCACTTTTGAGGAATTGGGAGATTTGTCGAAAATCAGGCTGTAGCCCTGTGAGGGCTCTCAACCCTCACAGGGCTCTGGTTAAATCTATCTACCGCCTCAATTCCACATACCCGCTCAACCGCTTTCCGCCTTTTTCCAGTTCGATCAGGTAATAATACGTCCCGTCGGGCAGGGCCTTGCCATTCCAGGCGCCATCCCAGGCTTCTGCGTTGGAATAACTTTTTTGCTCAAAAACAAGGTTGCCGTAGCGGTTGAATACCTGCACGGTATTGTCGGGATAGGCTTCAATTCCCTGTATGTGCCAGAAGTCGTTGGTGTTGTCGCCGTTGGGCGAAAAGCCGTTGAAGACGAGTAAAGGCTTCGCAAGCGTATCAGGCAGACTAACGGAGATAAAGACTGTAAGAGTATAGCAGGCTCCGGTGCCATTGCAAAACTGAAAACAAAGCGTATCCTGCCCCTGTGCAATGCCGTTGAGGATGGCACAGTTGTTTGGTACGTCGAGGTTGAAGGTCGCGGCGCCGTTATTGCTGTTGCAATTATTTTCAATGGATACAGCCGGCAATGGCAGCAGCGCCGGGTCGGGGCAGATAGTGGCGTTTTGTCCTGCGCTCAAATTGACCGATACTGTATCGAACAGTGCGGGCGCCCCGGTGCAGCTGAGCGTCAGCGGAACGGTGTAGGCGCAGTCGCTCAGTGTGTTGAAAAAATACAAAAAATGGTAGCTGGTATCGAGCCGGATACCCACCGTGCCATTTCCACAAGCCTGAAAACCCGATACCGGCGCGTCGTTGTCGGTAATCAGCCAGTTGTCGAGGTCTTGCTCGCTGATGACGGTGCAAAAAACGCTGTCGCTCAGGCAGTTTTCCGTCTCCCAAAAGATTTGTCCGCCCGGGTCGGTGGCATAGGTGTGCACCGGCGGGCAGTCGATGCATTGCACGGAAATGTGTACGGTGTCGGCGCAGCCGGTCTGGATGCGGCGCAGCACCAGTTCGTGGTCGCCGGGCAGAAACCGGAGTTGGCTGCCGCGCGGGATAAACTGCAGGCTGGGTTGCAGCAAATCCACCACGGCCTGCGAAGAGGTGGTGCGAATGGGGCCGTAGTTGTTGGCCGGATTGCCGCCGATGATGTAAAAATTGTTGACAAACATCCAGCCGGGCACGGGGTCGAGCTGGTTCATGAGGGCTACGAGGCCGTTCACGTCCTGAAAAGCGCCGGAAAAGGTCTGGCCGTTGATCGACCATTCATTGAGTTGATAAGGGCTACCGGGCGAGAGCAGGCCCACGGAATAACTCACCACCGTGTCGAGGTCGCAGCCCAGATAGCCGAGCAGGTAGGGCAAATCGTTGTCGGTGACGGCAAAGTCTTCGATTTCGCCAAAAGGTATGGGCAGACACACCCAGGCCCCGTTGTCGCAATCGGTTGTCTCGACGGAGAGGTTGTCTTCGGGCACAAACCCAACCGAACAATCGATCGGGGGGAGCACGGTCGGGATGTAGCGGATGGTGTGGCTGCGCATTAGTTGGGTGTCGCAGGCGGCCACCAGAATGGTGTCTACATTAAACCCCGGCAGGGCATTGGCCTGAAAACTCAGACAGGCCGAGGCAGGGTTAATGTTGTATTTCCCGAAAGCATCGCTCGTGCCGCTCAGCCCCGGTCGGTTGAGTTGCAGTACAACCGGATGGTTGAATGCAGGCGGAATAATGCCGCAGGAGGTGGCTGTTTGGTCGGTTTGAACGGTGAAATAAAGGGTTTCGTAAGAAGGCGGCTGGCTCAGGATGCTGACAATCAGGCAAATGGTATCGCTCAGGTTCGGCGGACTAACATTTACCGCCACACAAATCGTATCGACGGCATAACCCGTTGTACTGCCGGCAGCATAACTCAGGCAACCGGCTGTGGAGAGCGTCCAGGAGCCATATGCTGAACTACCCGAAAAACCGCCGCCGATCAACTGGTAGTCTACGTTGGCCGAGGGAATACCGATCGGGCCTTCAAGGCAAAGCAACCCGATGGCGCCGCCAGGCACAAAGAGCGGCAGGGTGTCGTTGCGCGAACAAAAGCGCGGTACCAGATAAGTATCGAGCGTATCGGTGCAAAACAGGCTGTCGAATACCACGGCTTTGTACAAGCCGGCCGGCAGGTTGATGCGGTCTTCGGTATTGTTGGAGCCGGGCAGGTCGAGCCAGTCGACCCGGAAGCCGCCGTTGCCCCCGGAGATGCTCAACTGAATTTGACCGCCTTGTTCGCAGGTTTCCGGGATGATTTGCGCCGTTGTGACGATTGGAGGCGGTTGGGTAATGTAAAATGAGTCGAGGGGCAGTGCGCAACTATCCGCATCGACAATCTGGAGGTAATATTTACCCGGCAGGAGGTTGCCGGGCTGAAACTGAAGATTGTTGGTATCGCGAATACTGAACGTGTAAGGCAAGGCGAAATTCGGACCGGGCACAACCTCGAACCCTACGAAGCCGGTTCCGCCGCCGGGACAGGAGATGTTGTACGGCGTGATATTGACCTGGGCTTGCACCACGGCTTCGGGGATGCTGAACTGAGCCTCATCGGTGCAACCGGTGGCATTATCGACGATTTGGCAAATGTAATCGCCGGCCGGCAGATCGTTCAGGGTGGCCGAGGGCCCCAGGCTGTACGCGTATTCGCCCGAGCCACCGCTTACGTTGATCTGTGCTGCTCCCGTGTTTTTACCGCATTTATCGCCTTGCAATACCTCGACATCCGTCTCCAGCGGGTTTTCATTGGGCACACAAACTTTGAACACTGTGCTGCAACCGGTGCCAGGTTCTGTGGCGGTGATGTAATAACAAATACTTAGCAGGCCATCGTTCACGGCGCCGATCTCGCCGTTGTCCCACACGTAGAACAGGCTGGTGGGCGACAACGCCACCTCGCCATTGGCCGCCAGACAGTTGGAGGGCTTGACATCGACGACCTGCACGGCCGGGCCGTTGGAATTGTTGATGATGATGGTAGTGTCGAGCGTGCAGGCCGGTTCGTCGTTGCGCGTGATGGTGAGTTGGTAAGCGCCCGCTGCCAGCAAAGAAGCGGAGCCGGTCATCGATACCGAGGGGTTCCACTGAAAACTATATCCGTTGTTGCCGCCCAGCAGATTGACGCTGATTGAACCGCCGGACAAACCGCACAGACTGGGCTGCACGCTGATGGAAGCAATGGCGATCGGGTTGCCGCAGGAGTCGGCTTCTGAATTAGCGACAGTGCTGCCCCGAAGGACGACCACACCCAGACAGGCAAGCACCAAAATAAAGCAACGCAAGCCCCGGAATCGGGGAATCGGGAATGGGGGAGTATGCATTAAAATGAAATTTATACTGAACGGGCTAAAACAATGCCATTCTTTTTTGCAATGCGAAGTAAGAGTAAATTTTTGATTTTCAATTTTTTACAACATTAATTCAATTTAGTTTTTTTCGACAATGCCCGAAAAATGTCCTTTCTCCGCCAGGTCGCCCCGCCTACATTTGTACCATGGTTAGGAATCAGGACCAAACTTCTTCCTGAAAATTTACCTTTTCCGATAACAAGGGGGCTCTGACCCGCCAAACACAAACTACTTTTCAACTAAAAAAATCGACGTTGCCCATGGAAACGAATATCCGCGCACAATTCCTCGGCAGCTTGCCGCCTCTGGCCCCTCTGGATGCCCAGGAACTGCAACAACTCGCCGGTATGACACAATACCAGCGCGTGTCGAAGTTTCACTACATCTTCATGCCCGACGAACCGGCCGAACATTTGTTTTTTCTTATCCGCGGTCGGGTCAAGCTCGGAACTTTCTCCTACGACGGCCGCGAGGTAATCAAGGAAATCCTGCAGCCAACGATCATTTTTGGCGATCTGGCCCTGGCGGGGGAGTCCACGCGCTCCGAATTTGCCCAGGCCATGCACGACGAAGTGGAATACCTGTCGGTGCGGGTCAGCGATTTCCAGCAGTTGATGCAACAAAACCAGCGGCTTGTATTCGCGTTCCTGCAATACCTCAGCAACCGCCTCCAGCGGGTGGAGGAGCGCCTGGCTTCGCTGGTACTCAAGGATGCCCGCGAGCGCATCATCGACTTTTTGGTGGATACAGCGGGCAAGGAAGGCCGTCGCGTTGGTTATGAAACCCTGGTCAAACACTGCCTGACCCAGCAGGAAATCGCCAACCTGACCGGTACCAGCCGCCAAACCGTCACCTCGGTGCTCAACGATCTGCGCAAATCAAACCTGATTTACTTCAATCGCAACAGTATTCTGATACGCGACCTGGAAAAACTGGCCTGAGGAAGTAGCAGCGGTCGCAACGAACCATGAAACAATAAGAGCGCGTTTGAATTTCAGTGCCGACTGGTAACTGATTTTTAAACGCGCTCCTGTTATTTATACAAAGTGCTCACTGTTCGGCGCTTTTTCCGTTCACTATTTTTTCATAAAACAGCCCGGCCTCGGTCATGCGGCGGTCCATGTTGTCGAAATTGACCCGAACGAGGCCGAATCGGTAGGTAGGGCCCAGGTGCCATTCGAAGTTGTCCCAGGTACTCCAGTGGATGTACCCGCGCAGGTCGACGCCCTCGGCAATCGCCTGGTGACATACTTGCAGGTAGTCGCGTATGGCCTGAATACGCACGGCATCCTGGTCGGTACAAATGCCGTTTTCGGTGACGATCAGGGGTTTGCGGTATTTTTTCCAGAAGCGCCGCAACATCCGGCCCAATCCTTCGGGCCGGTAGCCCCACATTTTATCGTGCGGGATACCGCGTTTTTCGAGTGCTTCGAGGCGGTTCATGGCGTCGATAGGGCGAGGGTCGAAGAGCATGTAGGCGTAATAGCTCAATCCCCAGAAATCGCATTTTTCAAAAGGCCGCGCTGCGCGGGTCAGAAACCACCAGCGCGCCAGACTGGCAGCCAGGTGGCCGGGCCAGTTGGCGCCGTCGAACCAGGCGGTATTGAGGGAGATGCCGGTCGGGGCGTCTTTGTATTTTTCCCGGATGAGCGTGTAAGCGATGTCGTGCGCCTGGCCCATGGTATCGAGGGCCTTGTTGGCCTGAAAATATTTGCCTTTGCGGTGCGGCGGAAAATCGCCGAAAAAGTAGGCGTTGACGGCAAAAACGTTCGGTTCGTTAAAGGTGTTCCAGTAGGCAGCGTATTCCCCGAAATGTTTGATACACTGTTGTACGTAGTTGATATACAGTGAAATATTGTCTTCGTTCAGCCAGCCGCCCCGCGCTTCGAACCAATTGGGATGCATGAAGTGGTGCAACACGAACATCAGCCTGACGCCGCGGGCGCGCAGGTCGTCGAAGAAAGTGCGGTATTCGGCTACGACTACCGGGTCGAATTTGGCCAGGGGCTCGGGTTGCAGCCGCGACCAGTCGACCCCGCAGCGGTAAATACTGCCCAGCCGGGCAATATAGGCGGCGTCTTCGGCGCGGCGTTTCTCATGGTCGGTGGTGCGCTCGAATAGATAGCCGTCGCGGGCGCGCAGGCCTCGCCACGGATGTTCGCCCGCTGTCTCGACTTGCGCGGCGGCCGTGGACGTGCCCCAGAAAAAGTGGTCGGGAAAACGAAGCGCCATTTTTCGTCCGAGGATTTGAGTATGCGAGGATACGGATATTGAAAGGTGGAGTAGGGACAAAAAAAAAGCCCCTCACCGCGAGCCTAACCGGAGGGGCAACCATGAGATTATAATGGTACAAAACTATGGGAAAGCAGACCTGAATATGCCAGTGGCATAAACGGTCATATCCACAAAGTACAGCCAACACGGGGGGTACGTTTTGGCGATTAAATGATAATACTTTAAAATCGGGAAAAAACGGTCGGGGAGAACCCCCTGGGATGGGAAAACAGGCGGATTAAAGACGGATTAAACAAACTAAGTGCGACAAATATACGGCTAAGCCGCTTCGCGCAAAGGTTTACCCAAAATATTTTGCCGAACCCGGTAGCAATCGCTGTATCAGGTTCGGCAAAATAATATTTAAAATAATTGAAAATCAGCAGATTATGCTCAAAAAGTCTACATTTCGCCACTGGAGCCCGAATCTTTTCGACGCTCCCTGATGTCGAGCCGGAGCGAGAAAATATGGGAATAAAGCACCTGTGATACGTTGCCGATGTCGGTGAGGGCATAATCGACCTGTACGCGCCCAAGTCGCAGCCCAACGCCGAAATTGGGTTGCAGGGTGAGTTTTTCGGCGTCGGGATTGAAGTCTTTTTTAACCCGTTGGAAGTTGCCGGCGCCGACGCGCAGTTGCACCACATTGTTGTAGTCGGCCTCTACGCCGATGCGCGGATCGAGGTTGAAAGAGCTGGAACTGACAAGCACGTTACGCTGTCCGTCGGTAGTCATTTCCAGGTCGATGGCCGGCAAAAGTGTGGTTTTTTCACCCAATCGCGTGCGGTAGGCTGCACCGAGTACAAAACGCGGCCGGGTGATCTCGGTATTGCTTTTTGGTATTTCGTTGTTGGTGCTGGTAAACACTTCTTTTTCGCGGTCGCTGAGCGTAAACGACCAGGCATTGAAGGTGGTCGTGAGGTCGCGGCCCATCAGACCCAGCATCCAGGGACCTTTGCGATACTGCAGGCCCACATCGGCGCCAAAGCCCCAGGAAGAGCCGATATCGCCGATGACGCGGCGCACTACCTTGAAACTCGCGCCCACGGAAAAAGCCGGGTTGCGCATTTTCCGGGCATAACTGCCCAAAAAGGCATAATCGGCCGCCGAAAAGGGCGTCACGTTGTCGTAATTGACCGATCCGTCGGGATTGACCAGGTTGATGGTATAGGGAATGTTGTCGATGCCCAGGCGGATTAGCGAAAAGGCCAGGTAGGAAGGCTGTTCGCCCCGGTTAATCTGTTTGGCAAAAGCCAGGTAGTCGTATTGCGACACGCCGACAAACCACTCGGCGTGCATGGCGCCGATCTGAATAGGGGCGTTGATGCCCGTCAGGCCGGCCGGATTCCAGTAGCCGGCGGTGATATCGCCCACGAGCGCCGTTTGGGCGCCCGACATGCCGTGGGCGCGGGCGCCCACACCGATGGCGAGAAAATCGTTGCTGTATTTTTGAGAAAATGCCGTTTGGATAGCCAATACGAGCAAAATGCCGGGGAGGAAAAACTGTCTTTGCATAATACGCTACTTTCGCCGCAAGAATTTACGGCCGTTCTGTGACGTTGACCGTTGCCGGGTGGTTGCCTCGAAGCGCCAAAAATAGCGCTACATGTCTGATCCATTCAAAGTCTGCTCTGTTCAAAGTACCCATGCGTTACCTCTTTTTGTTTTTCGTTTGCGCTTTCATCTGTCGGAATAGCGCGCTTGCCCAGGACTCGCTCAATATGATCCGTCTCGCTCACTGGGACGACGATTCATTGCCCCTCGCTTCCCCCGGCAATCTCAACCTCCAGTACAGCGGGTGCTGGGCTATGGCCGTCAATGGTCACGAATACGCCGTGCTGGGCGGCGCCGCGCACGTCCTGATTTTCGACATTACCCAACCCGAAACACCCCAACTGGTGGGCAAATACGCGGGCTCGGCTACCACGGTCTGGCGCGAATTCAAATCCTACAAAAACCGCCTGTATGCCGTCTCGGATCAGACGACCGAGGGCCTGATGATCTTCGATTTCTCCAACGCGCCGGATACCATCGTGCGCTCGTACTGGAGCAATGAGTTTTTTAACAAAGCCCATACCATCGCACTCGATACCGTCTCCGGCCGCATTTATCTGAATGGTACCGACGTGGCGCTGCAAGGTTTGGTCGTGCTGGATGTCAGCCAAAACCCCGATCAGCCTCAGCTACTGTCCGCTGTCACGGTAGACGGCGGTTATATCCACGATTGTTACGTGCGCGGCGATACCGTGTATGCTTCCTCGGGCTACGACGGCTACTATGTGATCAACATGAGCGATCCCGTCAATCCACAATCGCTTGCCCAAATCAGTACCGGAGGCTACAACCACAACAGTTGGCTGACCACCGACGGCCGCTACGCCTACTACACCGAGGAAATACCCAAGGGCATGACGATCAAGATTGTTGATCTGCAAGACTTGGCGAATGGCTCGATTGAAATTGCAGAAGAATTCCTGGACCCGCTGCTTCCCGGTGGCCAACCCCTGGCTATTCCACACAATGTGTACATCCGCGATACCTTGCTTTTTAATTCGCAATACGAAGACGGTCTGCTCGTGTACAACATCAGCAATCCGCTCGAACCCGAATTGATCGCATACTACGATACGCATCCCGAAAACGCCATTTACAATGGTTACTACGGCAACTGGGGCAATTACCCCTGGCTGCCTTCGGGAACCATCGTCGCCGGCGATATGCAGAACGGCCTGCAAATCCTGAAACTCACTACGCCTACCTCCGGCGCCGGCGCGCCGGCCAGTCTGCCCGTGGCCCTGCAACCCAATCCGGCTTCCGGTCAGGTCAATCTCCGTATCCCGGGCACGACAACCGACTGGCAGTTCCGGGTACACAGTACAACGGGCCGGCTCATGTTGCAGACTGTCGTACAGGGTAGCCAGGAGGCATCGTTCGACGTGGCCGAATGGCCGGCAGGGGTGTACTTCGTCGCCCTGCAGGCTGGCGGCAAAACGGCCGTGCGAAAAATCGTGGTAGAGTAAGGGCGTGGGGAAAATGATAAATGATGAATGATAAATGGTACGAATTCCTGTTATGAGACAGCTTGTTTTTGTTCTATTCTTCCTGGTCCCTGCATTTTGCATGGCGCAGCTCACGCCCGAACAATGGCGCGCCGATCTCGAATACCTCCGCACGACGCTCCCGGCCAAACACCCGGGCTTTGCACAGAAACCATTTTCCGATCGCTTCCAAAACAGCCTCACCGAGTTGGAAGCTGGCCTGGCAGGCCGCAACGACCTCGATATCGCCCTCGATTTGCAGGCTATTCTTTCCGCGTCGGGCGATGCTCATACGCGGGTCGATCTGCTGCCGATGTTACAAAAAATCTACCCGGTTCCGCTCGGCCTGGGTTGGTACGCCGACGGCATTTATGTGAGTGGCACCACCAAACGTTACAAAGCCATCCTGGGCAAAAAAATCGTCCGGATCAACGGCCTCGATACCGAAACGGCCTTGCAAAAAACAGGGCGCTTTGTTGCCATGGAAAACGACCAGGCCGTGTTCAAAGACGGCTTGCAGTGGTTTCGTTTTCCGGCGGCTTTCCGGCAGGCGGGTGTGAGTAATTCGGATACGCTGGCGATCACTTACGAAGACCAGCCCGGCAAACTGCAGACCATCAAAGTATTCCCCATCAACCCGGCCAATCAGACCGATATGCAGCCGGCCCAGATCGTCCCGAAAGAAAACGACCTGCGCTGGCGGCCTTTGCAGTACCTTTTTTTTCTTGAATACCTCGAATCGGACAAAGTGCTGTATGTGCAGTACAATCGCTGTATCAGCCGCGAAATGACGCTGGCCCGGGGCGATACTGCCAACGCCATGCAACTGCCGGCATTTCAGCCATTTGCCGATTCGATCCTCTACCTGATGCGGCAGCACCCCGAGGCCCGACTGGTGTTCGACCTTCGCTTCAACCCCGGCGGCGGCGCTTCCGATGGTATCGAATTTGCCCGCCGCATCGCCGAAATACCCGAAATCAACCGCAAAGACCGGCTGTTTGTCGCCGTCAACCTCTACACTTTCTCCTCGGCCGTCCAGATTGCCGCCGTTTTCGACGAGCATACCAACGCCACCCTGATCGGCGATCAGCCTGCCGAGCGGCCCAATCACTACGGCGAAGTGCGCTCGTTCCGGCTGCCCAATTCCGGACTGGAGATCGTGCATTCCTCCCGTTTTATGCGAATCGTGGAGAAAAACGGGAAGGCCCTCGACATCGATCAAAAAATTACGCCCAGCTTCGACGATTTTAAAAACGGGAAAGACCCGGTGCTGGATTTTGTGCGGAAGAGGAGGGAATGAGGATGCGAGGATTTGAGGATGCGAGGATTTGACAAAAGGGAAATTCCTGCTCTCAGCAGAGGTGAAAACTCCGAGTTAATTTGTTTATGAGAGCAGCAGTAGCCCTTTTGTCAAATCCTCGCATCCTCAAATCCTCGCATCCTCAAATCCTCGCATCCTCACCCCTTCAACGCGCTGCGGAAATACGCATTCAGCGCTTGTCCCGCCCGGAAATACGCTGCCACCAGATCGGCGAAATCGGGACGGAGTGACAGTTCGGGGTCAACTTCGGCCATGAAATAAAACTGCTTGTGGTACAGCAGGGGCTCGGCTTTGGCTGCCTCTTTGAATTCGGGCGGCATCACCTTGTTTTTTTCTCCTTGAATCGAGCCATATTTTTCTACAAAATCCTTGTTTTCAAGGAGTTGGTGAAAATAGGAAGGGTTTTGCAAAATTGCGGTACGCACCTGATGCAAGGCGGGCTTGTCCAGAAAATACGCCCCGCCGCCCAACGACAAGCTGCCGAACGACAACTGGAGGTAGTAGCCGGGAAACGACATGTCTTCCATCGTTCGTTTGCCTTTGGGCACAAAAACGGCGCTCGCATGGGTTTTGTACGGCGTTTTGTCGGCGGAGAAGCGCGTGTCGCGGTGTATTCTGAACACGCAGTCTTTGGCTTGCAACGTATCGTAGCCCGAGTCAAACGTCTGGATGCGCTGGATCAATTCGCCGACCAGTTGGGCAAAGGGTTTCTTTACGGTTGCTTCGTAGCGCGCCTTGTTTTTTTCAAACCAGTCGCGGTTGTTGTTTTGTGAGAGTTCGTAGAAGAACTGGAGAAATTCGTGGTTCATAGCTTGTGGTGTCGTCTGTAGCGTCGCCTGTAGCGCCGCCTGTAGCGCCGACCTCCAGGTCGGCGACGCTACGATCAGAAAATACCCGCGATATTAGTAAAAGCCCGAAACAGTAGCGACAGAAAATCCGACAGGGGCAATAGTTGCAATCGCGGGTTGCGGTTGCCCGTAATGTCGCCGACCTGGAGGTCGGCGCTACAGTCGGCGACGCTACGATCAGAAAATACCCGCGATTATCACAAAATCTCGAAACAGCAGCGACAGAAAATCCGTCAGGGGCAATAGTTGCAATCGCGGGTTGCGGTTGCCCGTAATGTCGCCGACCTGGAGGTCGGCGCTACAGTCGGCGCTGTTACGATAAGAAAATACCCGCGATAATAATAAAAGCCCGAAACAGCAGCGACAGAAAATCCGACAGGGGCAATAGTTGCAATCGCGGGTTGCGGTCGCCCGTAATGTCGCCGACCTGGAGGTCGGCGCTACAGCGCATTAATAATCGCAACAAAATCATCCGGCTTCAACGACGCCCCACCGATCAGGCCGCCATCCACATCCGGCTGACTGAACAGCTCGACGGCATTTTGGGCATTGGCCGAACCGCCGTAAAGAATCGTTGTGTCGTCGGCCACTTGTGTGCCGTATTTTTTGGCGATCAGCGTCCGGATGGATGCGTGCATGTCCTGGGTCTGGGCGCTGGTGGCCGTCCGACCGGTTCCGATGGCCCAAATGGGTTCGTAGGCCAAAACGATTTGGCGGAATTGTTGCTCCGACAAATGGAACAGGCTGGCTTTCAGTTGTTTGGCGACGTAAGCGACGTGCCGGCCTTCTTCGCGCACGGCCAAAGGTTCGCCGCAGCAAAAGATGGGCCGCAGGTTGCGCGACAACGACAGGTTGACTTTCTGGGCCAACTGGGCATTGGTTTCTTTAAAATACTGACGGCGTTCGGAGTGCCCGATGAGGACGAACTCGGCGCCGACCGACACCAGCATGTCGGCTGAAACCTCGCCGGTATAGGCGCCTTTTTCCTCGTGATGGCAGTTTTGAGCAGCCAGATGAAAGCCGCGGCGCACCTTGAGCAGTTTGGCGGCGTCTTTCAGGTGGATAAACGGTGTGGCAAACACCACGGCGCCCTTGGGCTTTTCAGCCTTATCCAGAACGGCTTTGATCAATTCAAGCCCTTCATCGAGGGTCTTGTTCATTTTCCAGTTGCCGGCAACGATCTTCTGACGCATGAGAAAAGTAGTGATGAGTGATGAGCTATGAGTGATGAGTTTTTTTGATAATCAGTAATTTATGAATAAGTTTCATGCAGTGGTATTTATTTCACAAAGCGGAAATAACCCTTTTTGTCAAATCCTCGCATCCTCAAATACTCGCATTCTCCCTCATTACATTCCCAACGCCCGATACATTTTTTCATGCAGGGCGGTATTTTCATAAATGCCGGTAAATGTTTCCGCTTTGGGGCCGAAGGCAAATACGGGTACCAGGGCGCCCGTGTGCAGGCGTTCGGCAAAAACGGGTTTGAAACTGCGTTTGCTACCGGGTTCTGCGGTCAGCGCCAGCCCGCCGCACTCATGGTCGCCGGTGACGATAACCAGGGTTTGGCCGTCGCGGGCGGCAAAGTCGAGGGCGGCGCGCACGGCGGCTTCAAAATCGAGTTGTTCGGCGCGCAGCCAGTTGCGGTCGTTGGAGTGGCAGGCCCAGTCGATCTGGCTGCCTTCAACCATCAGGAAAAAGCCTTTTTCGCTGCGGCGGCGCAGGAAAGGCGGCACGAGTTCGGTCGCGCGGGGCAGGTATCGGCGCCCTGCCGAGGCGGTGCCGGGTTCGTAGCCGGCGGTAAACATCATAAACGGTTTGGAGCCGTCGAGCGGCAAACCGGTAAATGCCGCGCGGTGGCGGATAAAATACCCGCGTTGTCGCAGCGAATCTTCGAGATTGCGGCGGTCGGGACGGGCATTGAAGGCGTCTTCGCCGCCGCCGATGAAGCAGTCGATGGGTGTTCGCAGATAGTCAAGGGCGATGAGTTCGGTAAAAGCGCGGATGTCGACGTGGGCGATAAAGGCAGCCGGTGTCGCGTGGGTGGCCGAACAGGTGACGATCATGCCGGTAGCCCAGCCGCGGGCGTGGAGGTCTTCGAGAATGGTTTGGCAGGTGTGGTTGTCGGGCGGAAGCACCCCGATGGCGTTGTTGTCGGTTTTTTCACCGCAGGCAAAAGCCGTGGCGCCAGCGGCCGAGTCGGTGATGAGGTCGTTGTGCGAATAACTTTTGTGGAACCCCACGTAGGGAAATTGTTCAAAAACCGATTTGCCGCCCTGCCAGTACAAACCCGCCGAAACCTGTGGCAACGCCATGCCGTCGCCGATCATCAGAATGATGTTTTTGGGCCGTTCGGCCATGGATACGGGAGCGGGCGGCGCCTGGGCTTTGCGCGTCGGCGAACAGGAAAGAAAAAAATACAAACCGCAAAGCAGCAAATAACGGAGGCTCATCGTTGAGGTTTTGTGCCAAACAAGTTTGGCACAAATAACTTGAAATTTTGGCTGAAACGATTAGTGCGAAACAATCAGGCCGTCGCGCATTTCCACGGTGCGGTCCGACAAGGCGGCCAGTTCCTGGTTGTGGGTGACGATCACGAACGTCTGTCCGTAATCGTCGCGCAAACGCCGGATGAGCTGGTGCAAATCCTGGGCAGCCGCGCTGTCGAGGTTGCCGGTCGGTTCGTCGGCCAGCAAGAGATCGGGCTGGTTGATCAGGGCGCGGGCGACGGCCACGCGTTGCTGTTCGCCGCCGCTGAGCTGGGTGGGTTTGTGTTCGAGGCGATCGCCGAGGCCGAGGTAATCCAGCAGTTCCTTGGCGCGGTTTCGGACCGTTGCCGCGGGTTGCCGGGCGATAAAACCGGGGATACACACGTTTTCCAGGGCGGTGAATTCCGGCAACAGGTGGTGAAACTGAAACACGAACCCGATGTGCCGGTTGCGAAATGCCGCCAGTTGACGCGGGCTTAAACGGCTCAATTCGGTATCGCGAATGCGCAAAGCACCCTGGTCGGCCTGGTCGAGCGTGCCGAGGATGTGCAACAGTGTACTTTTCCCGGCGCCCGAACGGCCGACAATGCTGACGATTTCGCCGCGCTCCACACTGAAATTTACCCCTTTCAAAATGTGTAGCTGGCCGTAGGACTTGTGGATATCGGTGGCTTGAAGAACCATAATCTGTATAGCGACGCACAGCCGCCTGCCGCAAAGGTCGAACGAAAAACAGCCGTCGAAGCCAAAATGCACAACTAATTTTGCCGTTTCCTTTTACCCAACCGACCATAATCCACATCGAAGCAACAATGAGAATCCTGCAACTCTGTAAAAAATTTCCCTATCCGGTCAAAGACGGAGAAAGTATTGCCATCAGTTACCTGGCCAAAGCGCTTTCCGAACTGGGCTGCGAGGTCACCCTGCTGGCCATGAATACCAGCAAACACCGGGTGGATACCAGTGCGCTTTCCCGCGCCGAATTCAGCCATTACGCGGCCGTGCATACCGTACCGGTCGACAACCATATTCGCCCCCTCGCGGCATTGCGCAACCTGTTTACCGACCGCTCCTACCACATCGAACGTTTCGAACACCCGGAATTTGCCGAACGCCTGCGCCAACTGCTGCGCGCCGAACAATTCGACGTGGTACAACTCGAAACCCTGTACCTGGCGCCCTATGTGCAGGTGATCCGGGAAAATTCACGCGCCAGCGTGGTACTGCGCGCCCACAACGTCGAGCACGAAATTTGGGAGCGCGTGGCAGCCAACAGTCACCCGGCCAAAAAATGGTACCTTGACCGGATTACACCCCGGCTCAAAAAATACGAGATCGAACAACTCTCCGCCTACGACCTGCTGGCAGGTATTACCGAACGCGACGTGACGCACTTCCGGCGCCTGGGCCTTCAAAAACCCGCCGTCGTGACGCCTATCGGTCTCGACTCCCGCGATTACACCCCCAACCCCGCTAGTTTTCAGCAGCCGTTGAGCCTGTCGTTTATCGGCTCGCTCGACTGGATGCCCAACCTCGAAGGTCTGCGCTGGTTTATCGACGAAGTGTGGCAGCCCCTGTTGGCGCCGCGCTTCCCCGAGCTGACTTTTCATATCGCGGGTCGAAACACGCCCGACTGGTTGCATCGCCTCGGGCTCGACCGCGTCGTCGTGCACGGCGAAGTGGACAGTGCCGCCGATTTTATCAATCAACATTCCGTGATGGTCGCCCCCCTGCTCTCGGGCGGCGGCATGCGCGCCAAAATTCTGGAAGGAATGGCCCTGGGTAAAGTGACGCTTTCTACCCGAATCGGCATGGAAGGCATCGCCGTGCGGCACAAAAAAGAGGCCCTGCTGGCCGATACGCCCGAAGAATTTGCCGCGGCCATCGCCTGGTGCTACGAGCAAGGCGCGGCATTGGCCCGCATCGGCGACAATGCCCGCAACCTTTGCGCCGAACAGTACGACAACCTGGCCGGGGCGCGGCGCTTGCTCGAGGCGTATCACGCCGCTCGGGCGGAAGGCGTCGGGGTGCGTTAAATTATCGGGCCTTACGGAGGCGCAGCCTATTTTCGCCCTTCAAACCAAACCTTTTTCGCCCATGCTGTTCACCCGCCGCCCGCTTGCCCTTTGCGCGGTAATTTTGTCGGTCCAACTGACTTTCGCCCAGGATTTTTTCCAAAAAACATACGACATCCAGACGGACAGAGCCTACGCTTTGGCTGTTTTCCCCGATGGCAAAGTGGCGCTGGCCGGCCATTCCGGTACGGCTTCGCCCTCAAACCTGTTATACCCGCTTTTACAACTGACCAATGAAAAAGGCGAGCTGCTTTGGTCAAAAACATACCCGATCGACAACAAGGCGGGCTTCAACGACGTCGTCGTTGCCGGCGACGGCAACCTGCTGCTCGTCTGGACCGGCCAGGACCGCAGCGGCTGGATGAAAACCAGCCCGAACGGCGACCTGATCTGGGCAAAATGGACGCCCGGTACCCAGGCTGGCACAGGTTATGAGCGTATTTTGCCTTTGCAGGATGGTAACTACCTGATTATGGGGACCCGAAAAGAGGATAATGGTACGCTGCTCCAGCCTTTTTTGATCAAAATCAACGAAAACGGCGATAAAATCTGGTCGAACCAACTCGAACTCACCGGTGTCTCCAACCTCAACGGCGTGTACGAAGACGCCGCCGGCTTCTTGCATTGCGTGGGCGCCATCAGCCCCGCATTCGGCCAGTCCGACGGCTGGTTTGCCAAACTCGGCCCAAACGGCGCCCTGAGCGGTCCGGTGCGGTTTATCTCCTCGCCCAACGGCGCCGACGGCCTGATCCGGGTGACCGGTACGACGCAAAACCGCCTTTTGCTGGCCGGCGCTTCTCAGGGATTTGGCAATGGCAATAGCCAGCTTTGGCTCACGGAAGTGGATGATGTTGGCGCGGTCCGCTGGTCCAAAACCTATGACCTTCCCGGAACCAACCTGATT
>JAEUUU010000191.1 GCA_016787345.1 Saprospiraceae bacterium
TAATTTAGAGGCTTATATCGAAGGTCATTTGGATGACACCGCTAAAATAGGGACTCTTTTTATTGGCAAGGGTAAAGTAAATACCTGTTTGCATACCGGGGACTTCTATGTAGACACCGTTAGATATGTATATACACCTTATAAAGCAAAAGAAGGGAAACTAAAGATAAAATATCGTTTTAACACCGTCGCAATATGGTAGCGTCGACACTATGAGCTTTTTTAAATCTGTCATATTATATGCAAAATATCAATAATACATTATGCCGCATGGTACCATTCGGGCATTTTGAATCAGACTATATTACGGTATAAATGGACAGGTCATTTCTCGCACTCTCTTTGCTCTTATGCTGTTGTATGCTCTGCAACGACCCACAACCAGCTGCTCCCAATACCATCGTTATAAAAAACGCTTCGGAAGAATACAAAACTATGATGTATTTGGGTAAGGAATACTGGTATTGGGGCATGGATATTGAGGAGAATACGCTCAACGATACCGCCATGATTGGCGTCATGAAAATTCCACCCGGAAAAACCGGCCGGCTCTTCCGGGTGGAGTGCTTTACTGATTCCATTCCGTTTTCATACAAACCCTACAAGGCACGAAAAGGGCGTTTGACCATCCGGTATTTTGCATTTATGAACGCAGATAATAGGTTGCCCTAAGACAGCCTGGTAAATTATCCATGCAGTATTTTACCCTCGAATATAACACCGGTTAGCTGGGAGCCTTCCCTCAGGATAAGTCCCTTGTTGGCGCTTATGATTTTAATGCACCGAATGCACTTTGGAAAATCAATTATAACGATCCTGCGAATAATATTTGGGCGCCAGATGGTTTTGAGATTACAACTAAATCCAAATTTTCAGACTTGGTGGCAATTGCGGTTATTCCATATCCTTTTCTTGTCATCAGTATCGAATTGGCCAATATTTTTAAAGCCGTCCGTACACCATCTGTACATTTCTGTCCGCTGAATATTTTCAAACGAGACAAAAAAATACCCTATTACCTGTTTTATTCTCATGATTTTTTCACGCACTATATTGCAGTTCGGGAATCAGAAATCTACCGTACGAAAAGCGTCGTATTTTTAGAAAAATATGGAGAAAAAATAACGACCCTTTACACACCAGAAGATCTCGGCTACTTGACAGACATGACCACTTCTCCATTCATGATACGAATAAAAAAACTCGTTCTTGACAGCGGAAAGATCAAGCATGATATATTTCGTTTGCCCAAATGTGGGCCTGCCAAATACATTGTTTCAGAAAAGATCGTTGAACTGGTTCGCCAAAAAGGCCTGAGGGGCATAAATTTTACAGCAGTGGAAAGTATTTAAAACCCTACTGATGGACTACTACTACCTGACCTTCAACCCCGATCAAATGGGCGTTTTCCCGCAGGGTAAATCCTTGACAGGCCCCTATAATTTCAATGCTCCCAATTCTGTCTGGAATGTTTTTGGAAACAATCTTCTGTCCAATCTTTGGGTCCCCGAGGGGTTTGAAATTCAATACAGGGCTAAGTTTTCTGACCGGCTGTCCATTGTAGAAATTGGTTTTCCTTTTTTGATTATCAGCCCAAAAGCAGCAGACATTTTTTTGTCTTATGACATTTTGGACCCTCTTGTTTTTAGTTTAAAAATAACAAAAAAGGGTAGGGTCGCCGATTATAAAATCTTTATTATTCAAACACAGCAGCCTGAATACATTGATTTTCAATCTTCTGATTTTACTTTGAACAAGCATTTATTTAATATCGTAAAGCCCGTTGAAATTGAGTCGATTGGAGATTTGAATGAAAAACAAAAAAATCTGGAATACCCCTATTTCATTCGGCTTTTTAAACTCGTATTAAAAAAGGACGTTATCCGGCACGATATGTTTTTGCTCCCGGGTTTTGGCCGTCCAGAATATATCGTTTCTCAACGGCTGAAAGAACATATTGAACGCGAAAAACTTACCGGGTTTGGGTTTAGGCCAATATGAACATTATGCCGCGATGCGGCACACATTGCCCTCACCACAACCCTGGCGTTACATACGTGATGCCGCCATGCGGCAGTTCGAGCAGTTGCATCCTGTGAGATACCGGCAGGTAACTTCCGTAAAGGTCGATACCTTTCCCTTGCCGCATCGCGGCATCACGTATGTAGGCTTGTGTCGGGGGCGTTTTGCGCCGCATCGCGGCAAAACGCAGGTTCCCCGATAACAGCACCGGATCAAATAGCATTCGTTATATCTAATCTGCGCATCAATCTGCGCCGGTCGGCGGGAAACAACAAATCACCCCTCATCCTCCACATCCTCGCAGTGATAATATTTCTTTTGCGGACCGGGGCGGTCGCCGCCGGGGCCGCCTTTTTTCTCGTTTAACATTTTCTGGATCAAACGATTGCGCTCCTGCTGCACCCAGCCGCGGCGGCGGGCGTCGTCGGCGCGGTCGAAAAACAGGATGCCGTCGACCCAGGTTTTTTCGGCGCTGGCATATACGGAGAGCGGGTTGTCGTTCCAGAGCACGAGGTCGGCGTCTTTGCCCACCCGGATGCTGCCCACGCGGTCGTCGATGCGAAGGAGTTTGGCGGGGTTGAGCGTCACCATTTTCCAGGCTTCTTCTTCTTTCATACCGCCGTATTGCACCGATTTGGCGGCTTCCTGATTGAGGCGGCGGGCCATTTCGGCATCGTCGGAATTGATGGAAACCGTGACGCCCTGGGCGCTCATGATGGCGGCGTTTTGCGGAATGGCGTCTTTAACCTCCATTTTATAGGCCCACCAGTCGCTGAACGTACTGCCGCCCACGCCATGCAGGGCCATTTTGTCGGCCACTTTGTACCCTTCGAGGATATGGGTGAACGTATTGACCCGGAAATTGAAACGCTCGGCCACCCGCATCAGCATGGTGATTTCGCTTTGCACGTAGGAATGGCAGGTGATGAAGCGACGCCCTTCGAGGATTTCCTGCAAGGCTTCCATTTCGAGGTCGGTGCGGTAGGGCGCACCCGATTTTTTGAGGCGGGCATAGGCCTGGGCGCGGGTAAAATAGTCGACGTACACCTGCTCCACGCCCATGCGCGACTGCGGGAAGCGGCTGCGGTAGTTGTCGCCCCAATTGCTTTGTTTTACGTTTTCGCCGAGGGCGAATTTGATCTGGCCGGGCCAGTTCTGAAACTTCATTTCTTCCGGCGTAAAGCCCCAGCGGAGTTTGATCAGCTGGGTTTGGCCACCGATGGGATTGGCTGAGCCGTGCAGGATATGGCTGGTGGTGACGCCGCCGGCCAGCTGGCGGTAAATGTCGATGTCTTCCGAATCGATCACGTCGCCGATGCGCACTTCGGCCGAGGACTCCTGGGTGCCCTCGTTGATCGAACGCGAGGCGGCAATGTGCGAGTGCTCGTCGATGATGCCGGCGGTGAGGTGTTTGCCCGTGCCGTCGATGATCGTGGCGCCGGCCGGCGCCGTCAGGTTTTTGCCGATCTGGCGGATTTTGCCCTCGCTCACCAGCACGTCGGTATTGGGCAAAATGCCGTCTTTCTCGTTGGTCCAGACCGTGGCGTTTTTGACCAGAAAAGTTTGGGCTTTGGGCCGTTCCGTCCAGCCGAAAGCCGTGAAGGGGAAGATCATCGGTCCCGTCTCCGGACTGCTGACCGGCGCCTGTTTGCCGGGGCCTTCGGCGGGCAGGTCGCCGCTGCGCGCGGCACGCCAGTCGATCCAGACGCCGTCGGGCGTGGTGCCCCGGCCGCTCCACGACTTGCCTTCGGCCGTGCCGGAGAGCGAGAGCAGGTTTTTCGAGAGGGTATCGGGCTGGAAGGAAAGGGTGACCAGGCCGTTGTCGTACTGGAAATTGACTTTTGCCGTACTGCTGTCGGCGCGCAGCACGGAGGCCTCGGGCGCCGAGGGTTTGCCTTTAATCAGGAGGGTAAAGGTGTTTTTACCCGCGTCGAGTTGGTAGCGGCCGGTAAGGTCGACGCCGGCGTAGGGGTCGGGTGCAACCGGATAACCCGTGCCGCCCACCCAGGTTTCGAGGATTTTGGTGTCTTTCTGGAACACATTGCCGGAGCAGATGATGAAGTTGGCGGCTTTGCCGGCTTCGAGCGAACCGATGGCAGGGCTTTCGGGTGCGCCGAGGCGACGAGGAGTGTACAGGCCGAGCATTTGAGCGGGCTCGTAGGTCAGCGCTTTCAGGGCGGCTTCTTCGGAGAGGCCGTTTTCGATGGCGCGGCGCAGGTTTTCCCAGAATTTGGATTTGTCTTTCAATCCGGCCGTCGTCAGGGCAAAGGGAATGCCCGCGGCGGCTACCCGGCCGGGGTTGGAGGGCGCCATTTCCCAGTGTTTGAGACTGTACAGCGGTACGTCGAGGGCTTCGTAGGGGTCGCTCACGTCGTAGCCCTGCGGAAAATTGAGCGGCACGATCAGCGACTGGCCGGTTGCCTTGACGGCATCGAGGCGCTGGTATTCGTCGCCGGTGGTTTTGACCAGGTATTTCACCCCGAACTCCTGTCCGAGTCGGCCGATGCGCAGCACGTCCAGTTTGTCTTCGGCTTCGAAGATTTGCGGCAGCCCCTGCACGGCGTTCCAGGCGTCGAGGGAGAAGTTGGTTTCGGTTTTGTAGCCTTCGGCCTGGTGCCAGCGGGCATCGAGGTAGGTTTGGCGCAGGAGCGCGATGCAGCCCATGAGCGAGCTGGGGTAGTCCTGGCTGCTGCTGCCTTTGCGGAAGGAGAGCAGGTTGGCGGCGCGGGGGCGCAGGATGGTTTCGTGCGGGCGGCCTTCGCCGAACAGGATAACAGCGCCGGTGCCCCGGGCGATGCCGTCGGGGCGGTAGGCCAGGGCTGCGCCGAAGCCGATTTTGCGCCATTCCGTCGCGGCTTTGGGGTCGGGCGCGAAATAGTCGGCCGCGTTGAATTCGGGGCGCAGGGCCTCGTTCCAGGCGTAGGCGCCGGTTTTGTCGGAGTACGACTGTGGGCGTTGCTGTTGCACCGGGTCCTCGGATTTGGGTACGATGAGGCCGTAATCCGGCGCGCAGAGATCGATAAAAGCCGGGTAGATGGTGCGGCCGGCGCAATCGGTTACGACGGCGTCTTTGGGCACAACGACTTTCAGGCCGCAGGCTTCTACCTTGCCTTTCCGGATCACCAGCGTGGCGCCTTCGATACGGGTTTTATAATCGACGTAAATGGTGGCATTGGTAAAAGCGTAGGCGCCGTCGCGGGGCGCTGTGGGCGCGGCTTGCGGGAAAGAAATTTGCGCCGGCAACGACACGGCGATCAGCGCAAAGGCAGCGCAAAGGACAGACAGGCGAAGGAGGGACATGGTCGTGTATTTATCGGGCAAATGTATCAAGTATCGGCGTGATTGCACCCGGCTTCGACGCGCGTCGGCTTGAAGCCGTATCTTTGAGCGCCCAACCCTTTCTTCACGGCCCGCAGGGCCCAAAATTGTTTCATTTTTATGTACAGAATCATCCTCCCGGCGCTTCTGTTTTGTCTGATCGGATTTACCTCCGCCCAGGCCCAAAGCGCAAAAATCCGCCCGCCCAAAGCCGATCCCAACGGCGTCACCGAACCCCATGGCCTCGTGCCGCTCGACCGGCCTGCCGTGCCCTCGGCGCCCAATCCGTTCGGGGTGAGTCGGCCCAACTACCAGCCTATGGCCGCCCCCTCGCCAGAAGCCGCCGGCGTGCAGGTCACCCGCGCCGACAACGGCCTGCCCATTTTCTTTCAGGGAAAAACCCCGGCTTCGGGCTCCGCCAGCGACCTGCGCCCGGCCGGCGAACGCGCCCTCGAATACCTGGCCAGCCTTCCTATCGACGGCATGGATAACCCGGCTGCGGAGTTCGTGGTCAAATCCGTCACGACCGACGAACAGGGCAACCAGCACGTACGCCTCCAGCAGGTCTTCCAGGGCGTGCCGGTGTACGGCGGCGAAATGATCGCCCACACCAAAAACGGTGCTTTCGAATCGCTCAACGGCCGCTATTATCCTACCCTGCGCATCGGCACGACGCCCGCTTTGTCGTCGCAGGATGCCCTGCTGGCCGTCACCAACCACATCGGCCCCGGCAAGGTAAAAACCGACTGGACGGCCGAAGAGCTGCAAAACATGGGCGGCGCGGCGTTCAGCACCGAACTCGTGGTCTATCACCCCAAACGCGCGCTCGACGTGGCGCAACTGGCCTGGGTGGTGGAAGGTCATCCGAACTTCCTCAACCGCGTAGTGTACTTTATCGACGCCCAAACCGGCGCTGTTTTGCACCACTACGACCACACCTGCAACCTGTTGCCCGGCCACTTGCACCCCTCGCCCCAACAGGAAGATACCCCGCCGCCCGTAACCGGCACCGGCCTCGACCTGCTCAACGTCAACCGCAGCTTCGGCGCCTGGCAATCGGGCGGCACCATTTACCTGGAAGACGCCAGCAAGCCGATGTTCAATAGCGCGCAGTCGCAAATGCCCGGCTCCCCCGTTGGCGCCATCGTGACCCTGACGGGTTTCAATACCTCGCCGCAAAACTCGAATTTCGACTACGGGATCGTTACATCCAACAGCACGACGTTCAACAACCCGACCGCCGTAAGCGCCCACTACAACGCGGGTAAAAGCTACGATTATTACAAAAACACCTTCAATCGCAACTCCATCAACGGTGCGGGAGGCAACATCGTCTCGTTTATCAACGTCAGCGAACCGAACGGCAGTTCGATGGAAAATGCGTTCTGGAACGGTGATTACATGTTCTACGGCAACGGCGGTTCGTTCTTCAAACCCCTGGCCCGCGGCCTCGACGTGGCCGGTCACGAAATGACGCACGGCGTGGTGGAAAAAACCGCCAACCTCGAATACCAGGACGAAAGCGGCGCGCTCAACGAGTCGTTTGCCGATGTGTTCGGCGCCATGATCGACCGCGACGACTGGCAGATCGGCGAAGACGTGATGCAACCGGGCGTCAGCCCCAGCGGCGCCCTGCGCGACCTCTCCAACCCGCACAACGGCGCCAATTCCAGCAGCCCGTTCTGGCAACCCAACCACGTGAGCGAGCAATACAACGGCCCCGACGACAATGGCGGCGTCCACATCAACAGCGGCATCCCCAACCGGGCTTTTTACCTCTTCGCCAACAATGCCAACGTGGGCAAAGACAAGGCTGAACAGGTGTATTACAAAGCGCTGCGCGATTATCTGGTCAAATCCAGCCAGTTTGTCGACGCCCGTATCGCCGTGATCCAGGCCGCCAACGACCTGTACGGCAGCTCGGTAGCCGGCGTGGCAGCCTCCTCGTTCTCGGCCGTCGGTATCGAAGGCAGCGCGCCGGGCGGCAACTATCTGGGCGACCTGAGCGTCAACCCGGGCCTCGATTTCGTACTCTGCGCCACCAACGACTTCGTCAACCTGCAACTCGCCGACGGCGATGCCAACGTGCTGGGCACCATGTACAACGGCGGCCTGCAAAGCCGACCCAGCGTATCGGACAACGGTACTACTGTCGTGTTCGTCAACGACGAAGGCCATATCATCCTGCTCGACATTTCCTATGCCGGCGGCCAGATCAACTTTCAGCAAACCACGCTGAGCCAACAACCCGAATGGCGCAACGCCGCGATCTCCAAAGACGGCCGCTTCCTGGCCGCCCTGACCAGCTTCGCCAACGACCGGATTTATATCTACGACCTGTTCTTCAACGAAAACGAAGCTTTCTTCCTCTACAACCCCACCTACACCCAGGGCCAGATCACGGGCGAGGTGGCCTATGCCGACGTACTGGAATTCGACTATTCGGGCGAATACCTGATGTACGATGCGTTTAACGAACTGGTGAGCAGCACCGGCGAAGACCTCAGTTACTGGGACATCGGGTTTATCGAGTTTTACGATCAATCCAACCAGCTCTTCAACGACGGCGGTAATGCTTTCATCTCCAAACTGTTCAGCGGCCTGCCCGAGAATACCAGCGTAGCCAACCCGACCTTTTCCAAAAACTCGCCTTACATCATCGCATTCGATTATATCGACTATTACGATGACAAATACTACGTACTCGGCGCCAATATCGAAACAGGCGACTACGACGTGATCGTGCCCGACAACGGCGATCTGGGCTGGCCTTCCTACACCCGTCTGGACGATGCTATTCTGTACCAAAAACCGGGCTACGACCTGTACATTCAGGAACTGGAGGGCAACAAAATCTCGCCGTTCAGCAACACCTATCCCTTCCTGTACAACCGCCAGTGGGGCGTGTGGTTTTCCAATGGCGCCCGCAGCCTGATCGTGGATGCCGACGAACCCGGCGCCCGTGCCATGGCGCTCACGGCCGTGCCCAACCCGGCTTCCGACGCCGTTCAGCTCCGGTTCCAGATCAACGGCACCGCAAGCACGGCACGGGTACGCCTGACCAACATGCTTGGCGCCACGGTAATCGATCAGACGTTTGCTGTAAACATCGGTGAAAACCAGATAACCCTCAACTTGCAGTCATTACCGGTCGGAAATTATGTCGCTCAGATCGGCATCGGGGCCGAAATTGCTGTTGTAAAGATTGTTAAACAATGAGTTACGCGTTTTGCGTAAGGGAAACACGCAAACCTTTTTGTCGCAGAAAAGACAGTTTTGTTGTTCGTAGTCGAAAACGGCCCTTTGAGGCGGTGAAAAGGTGTTAAAAGTATAAACGGGCTTGCGCAGCGTTTTTTCGCTGCCTATTTTTGTCCCTGTTAGTGTTTCATAGTGTTAAGGAGCAATCACAAAGGTGGTTGCTCCTTTTCTTTTTTCTGAAATGGCAGATCCTGTGACGTTTGGCCCCGCCACTATTGTATTGCCTTATCTTTGCACTCCGTAATCTTCTCCCCTAGTCCCCGCCCATCCGGAAAAAGCCGCCTGGCCAACACCTCCCCTGAATGGGGTAATTTTTCCGGAATTGCCTGTTAAGCATAAGACATCTGACGCTGCCCTTTTATTTGGTATGTTTTTCGTGGAAAGCCATACCTGTGTTTTTCATTTGTCAACAATCTTTGCTCCACATGGCGATAAAACGACTTTTCTCCCTGACTTTTTTCCTCCTTGCGCTTCTGGGCGCAGCCCGGGCCGCTTCTGTCAGCGGCTGGGTATGGCAAGACCAAAACACCAATGGCATACAAGACGCCGGCGAGCCTGGCCTACCCTACATCTGGGTAAGCGTACTCGACGCAGCCGACACCTCGGTTACCATCGCGGCTGTACAAACCGACCCCAACGGCCTGTACGATTTTCCGGTGTTGCCCGCGGGCACTTACCGGCTCAAATTCTCCAATCCCGGCGGTTTGTGGCAATCCGGCCTGAACATCGGCATGGACGACGCCATCGACAACGATGCCAACGTATGGGGTTTTACCGATGCTTTCACCTTGTCGGGCAACCAGGCACTCGATTTCGACGCGGGCTTTACCACAACGCCCAGCGGCTGCTTTACGCCGATTACCATCAGTATCAGCAATGTGGTTTGCCACGACAACGGTACGCCCAATGACCCCACCGACGATACATTTTCTTTCGACCTGACGGCCACGGGCGGCACAGGCCCCTGGGGCTGGGATCTGCCGCCGAGCATCATGATGGTGCCATACGGCCAGGCCTACACGTTTGGGCCTTTCCCGATCAGCGGCGGATCGGTGACCATTACGATCAACGACCACGACAACCCGTTCTGCACGGCCACGGTCAGCGTCGATCCGCCACCCTGTTCGCCCAATCCTTCGCCTACACTCGATTTCGACTGCTCGCCGCCGGTATTGGTCAATGTGGTAGCCGGGGTTAATACTTCCGTTGTGAATTATCTGCCGGCCACAGCCACCACGACCTGCCCCGACGGCGCCACCACGGTTACGCTCGTGCAGGGCCTGCCCAGCGGCAGCGAGTTCCCGCTCGGCACCACCCAGGTATGCTACCAGGCTGCCGACAACTGCGGAAACGTAGCCAACTGTTGCTTTACCGTCACCGTGGCCGCACCGCCGCCCTGCGACGTCAAGGTGATCGGTTGCATCAAATACGAGCTGTTGAGCATTACCAAAGACGCGGAGCAAAACCGAACCTACCGCATCCGGGTGACCAACAACTGCAACAACAAACTGATTTACACCGCCTTCCAGGTGCCCGACGGCGTCACCGCCCTGGCGCCTGCCAACGGTTCGGTATACACGGCGCCCAGCGGCCGTCAGTACGAAGTGCGCAACCCCAACTTCTCACCGTTCTACTCCGTGCGTTTCAAATCGGTGGGCGATAGCATCAGCAATGGGGAATCCGACATTTTCCAATACACCCTGCCGGCTCAATCCGATCCGCTGTTCATCCACGTGATTGTGCGGCTTTCGCCGAAAATCTTCTACGAGGCGCACCTCAATACATTCGATTGCGTACAAACGCAGGAACTGCTGACACAATCGCCCGAGCAGGCTTTTGGCAGCGATGCAGTATCCGACGGCCTGAGCGTAAGCGCCGAAGAATTGGATCGGGAAGGTGCATTTGCCGTATTCCCCAACCCTGCAAGCCGTCTGTTGTACGCCGATCTCTCGGCCTGGAACGGTCAAAATGTAGTACTGAACCTGCTCAACGCTCAAGGGCAACGCATCGGACAGTTCATTCGCCAGGCCGGCGATGCACCTGAGGCGCTGGAACTGGGCGTATTGCCCGCGGGCCTGTACTACCTGCAGGCACTTCCGGGCGACGGCAAAATGCAGACGCGGACCTTCGTGGTCGGACAGTGATTGCCGACCCGCCTGCGTTGAGATAAAATCACGCGAAGATGCGAAGCGCGCAAAGGGGTGAACCCTTTGCGCGCTTCGCGTTTTTGCGTGAAATTGTACGCCGTTTATTTCCGCTTGCTCATAAAAGCGTGGAAACTGAGGACCCAGGTCATGATGGTTTGGGCGATTTTTTCCAGAATATTCATGATCAAATCAAATTAGACCCGATGTAGTCAATGCCGACGTTTTTCCAATCAGCCATCAATCACCAGCCAGCTCGAATACTCAAATCTTCAAATCCTCGAATCCTCATAAAAAATCACTCCGCCCGTCGAACATTCGACACCCAGTCGAAACTTTTCAGTGAAAGCATGGCGTGATTGAGCTGGTCGATATTGCGCACCACAAGCGACACTTTTCCTTCGAAGTAACCGCCTTCGCCGGAGATGGAGAAGGAGCGGATATTGAGTCCGAGGTTAGAAATACGGTCGGTGAGGCGCTGAATGGCGCCTTTGCCGATGTCGATGCCTGTGATAACGATATCGGCCACAAAATCGGCCTTGACGGTATTGCCCCAATCGGCCTTGAGAATGCGGTACTCGTAGTTGGCGAGCATATTGGGGGCATTGGGGCAGGTGGTGCGGTGGATTTTGACGCCCTCTTTGGTTGTGACGAATGCAAAGATCGGATCGCCCTGTACCGGATGGCAGCAGGTGGCAAAAGAGTGGGCGTAGAAGTGCCCAGGTTCGCCGTTGATAATGATCTCGGCTTTATTGGACGACGGGCGGGCTTCCTTGAGGATACCGGTTTCGGTAGGCGGTTCGCTGGCATCGACCTGTCGCACGCCGCGGTCCTCTTCGATTTCCACGAGGCGGGATCCATCGGGCCGGAAGCGTTTGAAGGCCGCGGCCAGATCGACCTGTTCGAGGGCGATGGCGCTGAGAAACTCCAGCCGGTTGGGGTAACCGAACCAGCGGGAAAGCGGGTCGATATTGTCTTCTACCGGTACTTTGAAAGTATTCTGGAGTTTGCGTTCGAGGATTTCGCGGCCGTCGGCGGCGAGTTTTCGGCGTTCATCTTTGAGGGCCGATCGAATGCGGTTTTTGGCTTTTGCCGTAATGACAAACTGGAGCCAGTCTTCGCTGGGTTTTTGGTTTTTATTGGTAATGATCTGCACCTGGTCGCCGTTGTGCAGCGGGGAGCTGATGGGCACGAGTTTGTTGTTCACTTTGGCGGCCTGACAGGCGCAGCCGATGTCGGAGTGAATACTGAATGCGAAATCGAGGGCGGTGGCGCCTTCCGGGAGCACTTTCATTTCGCCTTTGGGCGTAAACACGTGGATCTCTTCGGCAAACAGGTTGGTTGTTTTGAAATCGGCCAGAAACTCCACGGTGCTGCCGTCGGCGCTGTCTTCGAGGGTTTCGCGCACCTGATTGAGCCAGTTTTCAAAAACATTGGCTTTTTGCCCCACGCCTTTGATGCCCTTGTATTTCCAGTGTGCGGCAAAGCCGCGCTCGGCGATTTCGTCCATACGATTGGAGCGAATTTGCACTTCGACAAAACGGCCGTCGGGCCCTATCACCGTGGTATGGAGCGATTCGTAACCATTGGCCTTGGGCGTGGTGACCCAGTCTTTCAGTCGCTCCGGGATCGGTTTGTAATAGTCGGTGATAAAAGAATAAATCTGCCAGCAGGTGATTTTTTCCCGCTCCGGCGGCACGTCGGTGATGATCCGGATGGCGAAGAGGTCGTAGATGTCTTCGAAGGCGACATGTTTGGTTCTGATCTTGTTCCAGATGGAAAAGATACTTTTGGGGCGGCCGGTGATGCGGGCTTTTATGCCGAATTCTTCGAGAGCTGCCGAAATGGGCCGCACGAACTCGTCGATGTACTGCTGGCGGGCGCGTTTGGTTTGGGCGAGTTTGTCGGCAATGTCGTGGTATTCTTCGGGGTGGGTAATTTTGAGGCAGATGTCCTGAAACTCGCTTTTGATTTTATACAGGCCCAGGCGGTGGGCGAGGGGTGCGTAAATCGTGCTGGTTTCGGCCGCGATTTTGAGTTGTTTGTGCGGCGCCATGCTGCGGATGGTGCGCAGGTTGTGCAGGCGGTCGGCCATTTTGATGAGTACGACGCGCACGTCGACGAGCATGTTGCGGAGCACTTTGGCGAGGTTTTCAGCCTGGGGGCTCTCGGAGTCGTGCAGGCTGTCGAGTTTGGTGAGGCCGTCGACAATCAGGGCAACGCGGTCGCCAAACTGCCGGTGCACATCTTTGAGGGTAACATCGGTGTCTTCCACCACGTCGTGCAGCAAGGCGCAGACCACTGCCGTGGGTCCCAGACCGATCTCTTCCACGCATATCCGCGCTACTTCGATCGGGTGCAGGATGTAAGGTTCGCCTGATTTGCGGCGCTGCTCCTGATGGGCCTGGGCGGCCAGTTCGAATGCCGCGCGGATATTGCGACTGTCGTCGGTATTGAGCGGCGTTTTGATGGATTTCAGCAAATTGCGGTAAGCACGCTGAATAATCGGGCGGTCATCCGCCGGGATATGCGGTGTCAGTTTATCCTGCGCCATGGTTCCCTCCTGCTTGTTTTTCGTATGTTTCGGATAAAGTTAGGACAAAGATGGCGCTCATCAAACCTGTTTGAGGCTTGTTAACGGATTTTAGAGAATTTCTATCCAACAAATTCGAGTACAAAAGCCTACTTTTGCGGTCCTTTTTGCGGGCGTGGCGAAATTGGTAGACGTACCAGACTTAGGATCTGGCGCCGCGAGGCATGGGGGTTCGAGTCCCTCCGCCCGCACTTTTTTAATGTGCTAATGAGATAATGTGCTAATGAGGTAGTGGACTATTGGGGTTGTATATTTTGTTCAGTAGTTCATTCCTGAAAACTATCCGAACAGATCCATTAGCACATTATCACATTCCCCAATTAGCACATTAACCCATTAGCACATTCCCCAATTGGCACATTAGCACATTAACCCATTAGCACATTATCACATGCCCACCGTTCAACGCAACGACCTCGATTCCACCTCTGCCATAATTACCGTCACCGTTCAACGCGATGAACTGAAGCCCAAAGTCGACGCCGAACTCAAACGCTTCCGCCAACGCGCAGCCATCAAAGGTTTCCGCCAGGGTCAGGCGCCGATGGACTACGTGAAGCGCATGTACGGGAGTGCGCTTTTTGCCGATACGCTCAATGATATGATGGCCCAGGAACTGTACGATTACCTGCGCCAAAGCGGCCTCGACGTACTCGGGCAACCGATGCCGACCGAAAACCCCGGGAACTTCACCCATAGCATCAGCAGCCCCGACACGGAGTTTTCCGTAGAATATGAAATCGGTTTTGTTCCGCCTTTTGAAGTCAAAGGCCTGGACAAGAGCCAGGTATACGAACGTTACACCATTGCCAACCTCGACGAACTGGCCGAAACCGACCTCGACAACGCCCGCGAACGCGTCGGCAAACGCTCCAATCCGGAAAACGACATCCAGGAAAACGACATCGTGCGTATCGCGTCCAAAGAAGAAGGCGGCGACTACGAAACAACGATCACTCTTTTTATCAAAGATATGACCGATGAGGCCTTCAAGGCCGAGCTGCTGACCAAAAAGAAAGGCGACAGCGTGCGGTTCAACGCCCGTGAACTCGAAAACCGCCACGACGAAAAAATGTACCGCAAGTACATTCTCAGCCTCGAAGAATCGGACGACCGTCAGGTGGGCGACTGGTTCAGCGGCACCATCGAAGAGGTGTCGCGGGTGGGTAAAGCCGATCTCGACGAAGAATTCTTTACCAGCTACTTCGGCAGCGGCGTCAGCAACGAAAACGAAGCCCGGGAAGAGATCAAAAAGGCCATTGCTCAATTCTACGAAGTACGCGCCAACGCGCTCGTCATGCGCGACATCCAGGCCCGCCTGCTCGAACTCAACCCCATCGAACTGCCCGAACGCTTCCTGCGCCGTTGGCTGATCGCTACCAACCGTGGCACACTCACCCCCGAATCGGTGGAACAGGAATTCCCCGCATTCGCCGAAAACCTTCGCTGGTCGCTGCTCCGCGATCACTTGAAAGCAAAATTTGCCATCGAGGTGAGCGACGAAGAAATCCGGGAAGACTATATGCGCCGCATTCGCAGCTATTTCCAGATGGACCTTCCGGAAAACATCCTGACCGACTACGCCGAACGGATGATGAAAAACGATAAAGACGTCGAAAAAGTCAAAAACGACCTGGAATACGACAAACTGTTCGAGGCCATGCGCGCCGAGGTAACCCTGGCCGACAAACCCATCAACTCCGCCGAATTCCAGCAAATTTTCGATGCAACCCGGCAAAAAGCAGAAACCGAACAAGGCGAAGACGCCGAATTACGCGAAATCGTGGAATAAGTCCTGACAGATACGGCCGATTTTCATCGCCTCAAAACGGTCGTTCATCTGCCCGGCGGCGCGTTACGTCCAGCACTGTAGTTCCCTTTTTTGCAGACTTAACCTTCGCCGGCAATCCTTGTTATACTTGCCTCGAAAAAAACGAGTTCATACCATGTTTGACAAAAATGAATTTCAAAAGTACGCGACGCGCCACCTCGGCATGAACAGCATGCACCTCGAAAAGTACATGCAGGCTGCCGGCGCTGCCGCTGCACCGAACATCCGCGCCTTCACACCCGCCGTGATCGAAGAGCGTCCGATGAACCTCGCCGTTATGGATGTGTTCAGCCGTCTGATGATGGACCGCATCATCTTCATGGGCGTACCGGTGACCGAATACGTGGCCAATGTTATCCAGGCCCAGCTGCTTTTCCTCGAATCCAGCGACCCCAAACGCGACATCCAGCTGTTTATCAACAGCCCCGGCGGTTCCGTAATCGACGGCCTGGGCATCTACGACACCATGCAGTACGTTGCGCCCGACGTGGCCACGATCTGCACGGGCCTGGCGGCCTCCATGGGCGCCGTGTTGCTCGCCGCCGGCGTAAAAGGCAAACGCAGCTGCCTGTACCACAGTCACGTCATGATTCACCAGCCGATGGGCGGCGCCCAGGGTCAGGTATCCGACATCGAGATCACTTACAAACTGATCAAAAAGATGCAAAAATCGCTCTACGACATCCTGGCCTACCACACCGGGCAGCCGTATGAGAAGATCGAAGAAGACTGTGATCGCGACAACTGGATGAGCGGCGAAGAAGCCAAAGCCTACGGCCTCGTCGATGAAGTACTCGAGCGCAACAACCCGCGAACGAAGAAGAACGACTAAACAAGCCAGCCGATTTAAAACAATGAGGCTGTCTCTCAAGTCTGTGTACACGAGAACCCTGGCGAATAAAGTTTCACGCAAAGCCGCAAAGGCCGCCAAAGGGCAAATCCTTTGCGCGCTTTGCGACTTTGCGTGACATAATATTTTTACGATTTTGGGGCGGCCCGACTTGTGAGACAGCCTCTTTTGAACCAATTCAGGTACTTTTATCCTAAGTTTATTCCCCAATTTTCTTCCTTCCTATGATTCGCAACGGCAAACCTTCTCCCAACCATTGTTCTTTCTGCGGCCGCAGCAAAGACGACGTGATTATGCTTATCAGCGGCATGGATGCCCAGATCTGCGAACTTTGCGTCGACAAAGCGGGAGAACTCGTCGAGCAGGAACTCGGCCGCCCGGCACGACATCAGCAGGAAGAAGAACAACCGAAAAAAAGCGCGCGCTACGGCGGCCCACTGCGGCTTATTCCTCCGGGAGAAATCAAGTCCTTTCTGGACGAATACGTAATCGGGCAGGACGACGCCAAAAAAGTGCTTTCCGTTGCCGTTTACAACCACTACAAACGCTTGCTCTACGGCCAGAAAACCAAATCGCCGGACCATAACGAGGTCGAAATCGAAAAATCCAACGTCCTGTTCGTCGGCCAGACCGGCACGGGCAAAACCCTGCTGGCCAAATCCATCGCCAAACTGCTCAACGTACCCTTCACCATCGTAGACGCCACGGTATTCACCGAAGCCGGCTATGTCGGTGAAGACGTGGAAAGTATGCTCGCCCGACTGCTCCAGGTGTGCGACTACGACGTGGAAGCAGCCGAACGCGGCATCGTGTACATCGACGAGATCGATAAAATTGCCCGTAAACAAGACAACCCCTCCATCACCCGCGACGTATCCGGCGAAGGCGTGCAACAGGGCCTGCTCAAAATGCTCGAGGGCGCCGAAGTGCTCGTGCCCCCACAGGGCGGCCGCAAACACCCGGAGCAGAAACTACTGAAAATCAATACGACCAATATCCTTTTCATCTGTGGCGGCGCTTTCGAAGGCATTGACAAAATCATCGCCCGACGCCTCAATACCCAGGTAATCGGCTACAACAAAGACGCCCAGCAGGAACGTATCGAACGCGACAACCTGCTGCAGTACGTCAATCATCAGGACGTCAAACACTACGGCCTGATCCCCGAGCTCGTGGGCCGCCTCCCGGTGATCGCCCATCTCGACCCGCTCGACCTGCCCACCCTGCGCCTGATTCTGACCCAGCCGCGCAATGCCCTGGTACGGCAGTACGAAAAACTCTTCGCCATGGAAGATATCCGCCTCGAAATTCAGCCGGAAGCCGTGGACTACATCGCCGAAAAAGCGCTCGAATACAAACTCGGCGCCCGCGGTCTGCGTTCACTCTGCGAGGCTATCCTGACCGACGCCATGTTCGAAGCCCCCTCCATTGATCAAAAAGAACCCCGCACGCTCGTGATCGATCGCGCCTATGCCGAAAGCAAATTGCAGGGCTCCCGCATGGCGCGGCTCAAAGCAGCCTGAACCGAAAGCCCGGCGCTACGCCGCACTCGTAGCGCAATGCAATACCGGTTGCCTGTGGCGGCTCTTCCAGATTTTTCAGCAACAATGGTTGGGTAAGGGCCGACTCCCATGTCTCAACGCATTCGTTTTCATACACTTGTAGCGCAGTAAACAAACAAAGGCGGTTGTATGCCGGGTCGCGGTTGGCCGGCAAATGGATGATGCGTTCTTCACCCCGAAGAAATGACTGCCAGTCGTCGGGGTCGGCCGTCAGCGTAAAACCGGGTTCGAGCAAGCGAAATACATCCTGCCCCGCCCAGTCGGGATCGGTCATCCGGCGCATATCCTTTCCGGGATGCAACAATCCCGCGTTCACCCTGATTCGTTCGGGCAGTACTATGCCGCCGGGGAGCAGTTGGGGCGCCAGATTGGCCAGGGCAGCCACCTGGGGCTCTTTGCTCAGCCCAGCCTGTAAAAGTTCCATGACAAGGACGTGTGCCCGGCCATTTGGGTCGATTCGGTACCGTACAGCGTCGGCCACCGCGATTTCCCGAACAAAAGATTCTGCCTGAAAGGCGTCGATCAGCCTTTTTACGGACTGGACATTCTCGGGCCATACGTCGAGCAATGTGAATACGGCGCTGTTTTCCTTCAACAATGGAACCAGCGGCAACATCAGTGTTGCGAAGGGGCCACAACCCGCGTACAATACATGAATCGGCGTGCCCGGAAACCTATGTCGGGCCGCTTCAAGGGCTTTCAATATACCTCTGAGGAAAATACGGGTGCGAATGGCGTCTTTGAGGCAAAAAGCCGCCCAAACCGGCCCCAGGGCTTTGCCCGACGGCATTTGAACGTCGCGTCGGAACGCCTCTTCTTTTTCATTAAAGCCCGAGATTCGAAGGAAGAGTTCGTAGAGTGCGGCACTGGCCGCAAACCATTGGCCAGGCGAGCTTTCCGGGCCGGTCAACACTTCGGTCAAGCGGCGCAATTCGGCCCGGTCGTCCATGTTTTTGCCGCGGGTAAAATGGTCAGGCAAATACGGCTTCGTACAGCATGCCCTGACCGTCGAAGCCGACGGGGACGAAAAACAGCGGCAGATCGCCCTTTTCAGGGTGTTCCAGAACGGCTATCGTCTGGTTGTAATAGTGCGTTTTTTGATCCGTACGTACGATAATCGCAAAGGGTTTGCGCTCCAGCGGGGTAAAACTGTTCACTTCCCGCACTTCCATGAGTTCGGCAGGCAGGCTGACCTCTTCGCTGAAGCGGAGCGTCAGGGTTTGGTGGAGCAAGGGGGAGAAATCGGCAGCTTGCAATTGGTCGAGCATGGGAAGGGTTATTGACGGGGAGGAAAGATTCCCTGTAGTGCAATGATAAAATTAAGGGTAAGGTAGGGTTGCATGTTGTTGTGCGGAAAGCTGCTGCCGGTGGGCGAGAGCGTTGTGCCTTTCATTGGGACGGTCGGCCCGCTTGCGCTGTAGGCAGCAACGTTGGTGGAGCGTGACAGCGCATTTCCGGTCGGATTGTTGCTGTCGGAAGGAAAATTGGCCGCCATCAGGTTGTGCGAATGCGCCGGTATTTCCGATTCGAGCAGTGTAACCGTCTCGACTCCACCTTGCTCGCCGATGTCGCGCAGGCTCAAACCCGGCCCCTGCCCATGGTGCATAGGGGCGCGGCCCTGGAGATCGGGCAAAGCGAACGTATTCAAACCATTACCGCCGTATATGGTGCCCAAAAGAGAAAACAGAGCGGTATTTTGAGAAAGCGGCAAAATCTGGCCATCGCAAAAAGCCCAACCCGTCGGCGCAAAATTGAAGGAAACAATGCGGATTTCCGCCACAAAAGGATCTGCCATGGTTAATTTCAGTTTTGGGTTGGGAAAATACCGAACATGGAAATGATAAAACTGATACACAGGAAAGGCATCATGTTTTCGTGCGGCTGACTGCCGCCAATCGGTGATATCGCCCCTGCATTCATCATGGTGCCGGGGTTGTCGCCGTAAAACAACTCCGCCTGCGTAGACAAACCGAGCTGGTTGTTGCCCGGATTGGGCGAATTGGCGGTAGCGTCGTACACCAGAAAGGCATGTGAATGCGCGGGGATCTGGGAAGTGATCAGCGTCTCTGTCTCCGTACCGAACATGGATGCCAAAGGGATGTTGCTCGACTGATGCACCGGCACACGTCCCCGCAAGTCGGGCAACCCGAACGTCGATTCGCCATCACCGCCGTAAGTGGTGCCGATCAACACAAAAAGTGTTTCGTATTCGGAAATGGGCAGTAATTGCCCTTCGCAAAACATCCAGCCAGCGGGAGCAAAGTTGCCTGCAAACATCCGGATTTCGCCAACGTAAGGTTGTGACATATCGCTTGATTTTAACTGTTTTTCAATTCTGACTGGGGAATATTCCAACCAGCGCAACACAGAAATTCAGCGCCAGGGAGGGTTGCCAGTTGTTGTGCGGCTGGCTGCCCCCGACATTGGCTACCGTTCCGGCGATGGTTGTCAGCACCGACGGATTGCCGGAGCCCGTGTGGTATATCTCGGCCGGGGCGCTGTTGGACAAATAATTACCGCCGGGCAAATTGGTATTGCCCGAACTGTCGGATGGCGATTTGGCATTGACGATGTGCGTATGGGTTGGTATCTCGCTAATGATCAGCGTATGCGCCGTCTGGCCACCCGCTTGCCCCTGCGTAAAAAAGTTGCCCCGGTGAATGGGCGTGCGGCCGCGCAGGTCGGGCAGGGCAAAATTGGTTTGCCCGTTACCGCCATAGGTCGTCCCCATCAACGCAAAAAGAGCCTGGTTGCTGTTGATCGGCAGGAGTGAGCCATCGCATTTTGCCCAGCCCTGGGGGGCAAAGCCGAAACTCATGATTTTTATTTCTCCGAGGAAAGGTGTCGGCATGGTTGATGAATTTGAGATGAACAAAACCGGTGTTTACAGCACTGCAACGGCGTTCGGCGTATGGCTCAGGCAATGCGCCGAAACAAATTTTTCTGAAAAAACCACCTGTCCGTTTTCCTGCACCTGCACCTGCGTAAATGCTTCGCCCTTTTGCAGTTGCGTTTCGATAAAAATCTTTCCACGTCGGGTGGGAATCGAGCCGTCGCGCATGTCAACAGGTCCGGCAGGCATTAAAAGATCAGCCAGGGGTAATTCTTCCGTTTGTTTGGCCAGCGCAATAGATGCGCGCGCGATGGCTTCCAGCTGGTAACCGGACAAAACGACGAGCGTGCGCCAGGAGCCGTCCGGGCATTCTTCCAAAACCGGCGTCAGAAAATCGGTCAGACCGGCCGCGGCACGGCGCAGCACCAGCGGATAAAAACAGCGGGTCGCCGACCCGGAATTGCAAAAAAACAAACTGGAATCACGGGGCTCAAAGTCCTGCCTAACCCATAAAGCATTGATATTTTCTATCGTTTGTCGCAGCGCTTCGAACGGTACGCCCGCGACAGAGCGCCTTTGAGCGCCTGTTATCGTGACCCAATGGTGAAACCAGTTGGAAACACCGGCGAACGGGGAATTGGAAACAGCGGCAGAAACTACCGACGGCACACCTAAACCAATCAGGCCAAAAGCGCCGGTTTGGATGAAAATTCTTCTTTTCATGGGAGACTAAGGACCACGCTTGGGAAATCTGGCGCAAACCAGCAAATGCGAATGGATTATTTCAGGCCATGCAAATGTAAAAATGAGGCTGCAAAAAACGGGAATACGGAAAAATTAAAGTTTTGATTAAGATCTCCATTCCATCAGCAAATAGATCTGGTTGCTGTCATCGATCATGCGGAAACCGAGACGGTCGTACAAGTGACGGGCAGGGTTCATGCGTTCGACGTGGATGCTGACCGTTTTGCCGTTTGAGGCCGCTTTGTCGAGTATACTGCGCAGGATGTACTCCCCCAGGCCCCGGTTGCGAAAATCGGGCAAAAGGGTGATATCGACGATACGGATATCGTCGGGCCGTTCGTCGAGGTAAAGGCGACCGGCAGGCACTTCATCGCACAGGATAATCCGGAAATCCCTGTCGGGGAATAATTGCTGGTAATATTGGTGTTGCGCCTGAAACTGCTGGTTCAGGAAGGCATTGATTTGTTCCTGCGACCAGACATGCTGCACCAGGGCCATTTCTTCGGCCCTGGTGCTGGCATATATGGAATAAAGCAAAGCTTCGTCTGCCGGTTCTATGGGCCGGTAGCGCAAGGCCTCGGGTGATATTCTGGGAGTCGGCGTCATAGTGTTTATTCAACCAGTCCGGGATTAGTTACGCGGCGGGAAAACACCCTGCATGGCGATAACAAACATCAGGGTCAGGTACGGCTGCATATTGTTGTGCGCCGAACTCATGCCTGTTTGCGCCAGGGCGTTAAACGCCAGCGTCGCGGCCGGTGCAGTGCTCGTACTGTAAATCGAGCCTTCGGTCGAACGCGCCAGCGCATTTCCGGTCGGGTTGTTCACGTCGCCGGGGAAATTGGCCGCCATCATCCCGTGGTTGTGCATCGGCATTTCGGCGGTCACCAGCGTGACGCTTTCCGATCCTCCGCTTTCACCGAGATCGCGATAAGACAGCCCGGGCCCTTGCCCCGGTTGCATGGGCACACAGCCCTGCAAATCGGGCAATGCAAATGTGCTTTTACCGTCGCCGCCATAGGTAGTACCCAGGAGCGAAAAAAGGGCGGTATTTTGGCTGATTGGCAAAATTTGGCCGTTGCATTGTGCCCAGCCCTTGGGCGCAAAATTGAAGCCTACTATGCGGATTTCTGCTACAAAAGGATCCATTTAGTCAAGGAGTTTTAATTTGGACTAGGAAATATCCCGTAAAGGGAGATGATAAAGTTGATACAGAGATAAGGCATAATATTACCGTGCGGTTGATTTCCCCCGACAGGCGCAAGGCTGCTGGGACTCATGGCCGTAGAAGGTATATCTCCGTAAAAGGCCTGGATTTTGGTCGAAAGGCCAACAATGTTATTGCCTGGATTCGGGCTGTTGGCCGTGCTGTTGGCCACACCAAAGGCGTGGGTATGGGCGGGCATTTGCTGCGTGGTCAGGGTAACGGATTCCACTCCCGCACTTTCTCCAAGGACATAGTTGTTGCCATTGTGAATCGGCACGCGGCCCCGCAGGTCGGGCAAGGCATAGGTTTGCTCCCCATCACCGCCATAGGTGGTGCCAATTAGCTGGAAAAGCACTTCATTTTCTGCTATTGACATTAATGCGCCGTCGCAGAACGCCCAGCCAGCAGGGGCGAAATTGCCCGCGAACATTCGGATTTCACCGACATAAGGATCTGACATATCAATTTGATTTTTAGATTGTTAACAAATGGCCTGAATCAGTTAGGTGAAGGAAAAATACCTTGCAGCGCCACAATGAAATTGAGCACTAAAAAGGGTTGCCGGTTTTCGTGCGGCTGGCTCCCGCCGGCGATGCTGATGGTTTGCGCAACGGGAGAAAGGCTAGCCTGCCCGCTGGCGTACAATTCGGCCGGCGCCGTGTTGGAGAGCAGGGCGTTGGCCGGAAGATTCGTGTTACCCGAGCTGTCATTGGGCGCCACGGCGTTAACTGTGTGATTGTGAACCGGCATTTCATTGATGGAAAGGGTGTGCGCCTCTTCTCCGGCGCGTTCGCCCTGTGTGTGGTTGTTGCCGACGTGTATCGGCACGCGACCACGCAAATCGGGCAAGGCAAAGTTCGTTCGCCCATCGCCGCCGTACGTAGTACCGAAAAGGGAAAAAAGCGCCTGGTTCTGATTGATAGGCAATAACTGCCCGTTACAGAGCGCCCATCCCTTGGGAGCAAAATTGAATCCAACGATTTTAATTTCTCCCAAAAAAGGTGTAGCCATAAAAAAGTTATCGTTTGGTGAATGGAAAAATGAAAATATAGCCCTCCAGAACACAGCCTGGAATGAAGCGCAAAACAAACGGCATCAAGGGTTGCCCGGCGCAGGGCCGACAACTGAGCGATGCTCGGGTTTTCTCAATACGGGAGGATATTGATTAGACTTCGAAACGTGGGATCAGGGGAAGCAGATTGGGGAAGAAAGTGCAAATATAATCGTCTCTTTCAATCGTTCACACTAAGCCAAAAATTATATTTGAAAGGACTGAGCGACAGTCGTACACACACCTTAATACAGTCAATCAATTGTGGAAAGCTGACAATTAGGCCGAAACCCATAACAAAAATAGTATTGACCAAAAGTCAATTCTCCGATTTTGGTTATGTTTGTGTCGCCAAATAAAAGAGGTCTTTTAATCCCGCTTCGATCTCATGATAGTTAGGCTTCTCCCGTTTCCCGGCAGCGCTTCACTGCCGGAATCTCGGCTCACCCTCTGCCGACGTGAAGGTTTTGCATGAATATCATGGTTCTCCCAATAGCCTTCCTTTAAGAACCGCCCCGGTTTCCAAAACCGCTTTTCATTTTCCTGAACTTTTCATTTGCAAATCAATGGCTGAAAATCCAATGAAACACATTCTCCTGTCCGGCGTCTTGCTGCTCAGTCTGTGCGGACAATTGTCTGCCCAAACCGTCCCGACGCCTACCCAAACCGACGAGATCATCATCGACAACGGCGCCGCCGGGAAAGCTGACCCTGCCGACCGAATCCGTTACAAAGTGACGATCCAGAACACCGGCGCCGCCGATGCCAACGGCGTACAACTCAACGTGGTGCCCGACCCCCGCACCACCTTCGTACCCGGTACCTTCCGCTCCTCCCCGCTTGCACTGCCCGATGCCTATGCCAGCACCGGCAACGTCGGCATCATTGTGCCGGCAGCCAGCGGCCTGAAAGCCAACGACTTCGACGACAATATCGCCGGAGCCACCGTCACGGCCGGCACCTTCGCTTCCACGCAGGGCGGCTCGGTCACGATCAGCAGCGACGGAGGCTTCACCTATACCCCGCCGCCCGGCTTTACCGGCAGCGATATGTTCAACTATACGCTCGTCGACGGCAACCCGGTGGGCTTGCCCGTACCGACCAGCGATGTGGGCACGGCGACCATCACCGTGAGCAACCT
>JAEUUU010000028.1 GCA_016787345.1 Saprospiraceae bacterium
GCCAAAGAAAAAACCCTCGTAAGTCATTGACCTACAAGGGTTTATCCGAATTTTGATGGTAGCCCGTACGGGAATCGAACCCGTGTTACAGGAATGAAAATCCTGCGTCCTAACCCCTAGACGAACGGGCCTTCTGGCGAAAGCGGGGCAAAGATACGCGCGGACCGTTTTTATTTCCAAATACCTGTTTCAAATTTTTTGAAAAAAATCTGATCCGGTCCTATAAACTCCATTTCAGCCCGTTTTGGTTCCGCGCATCGGGCACTATTTCCGTCCATACCAACCAGGCCGTGATCGCAGTAGCCGCCAGAAACCAGCACAACAGCAGCACGGAAGCGCCCGACCACCAGGCGTCGAGGCCAAACCAGTCGCCTGTGCGCACGATCCAGTAGATGCCAATGCTGTTTTTCAGGGCTTCCCAGACCAATGCGGCCGGATTGCGGTCCATGAATTCGGTGTAACTGTATACGCTGATAAATACAAACGCACCGTACCAAAAGATACCGGGTGATCCGATTGGACCGAGCCGGGCAAAAAAATGAAACACCAGCAGGATCGCAAATGCAAACTGGACCCAGGCCCAGGTCTGCACCCGAACGGAGTTGCGGGGCTCGTATTTTTCAAAATGGTAGATGTCATCGATCTTTTCTACCGGAAAACGGGCGGCTACGTCGGCAGGGCGCCAGCCGGTGGGCATCCACCAGATGCGCAGCTTGTCCCACCAGCTGCGGGCGCGCCAGGCGTCTTTGAACAGCAGCCACAGGTGCTGAAAATTAATTTTGATGGGGTTCCAGGTGTGCGCCGGACGGGTAATGCCGTACACCGGCGGCACCTCGGGCAATTCTTCCTGAAAGGTGCCGAACAATTTGTCCCAGATGATAAAGATCTGCGAATGGTTGCGGTCCATGTACTCCGGATTGAGGGCGTGATGTACACGGTGGTGCGAGGGCGTTACGATGATTTTTTCCAGAAAACCCATTTTCCCGATGTGCTGGGTGTGGTACCAGAACTGCATGAACAGGTGGATGGGCGCCACCACGGCGATCACCCCGGCAGGCACGCCCAACAGGGCTGCCGGCAGCAGGAAAAAGGTAAACAACTGCACGAACGACGAAATACTTTGCCGCAGGGCACAGGCCAGGTTATAGTCTTCACTGCTGTGGTGTATGGCGTGTTTGTTCCAGAACAGGTTGATCTCGTGGCTCCACCGGTGCACCCAATAGCCCTGAAAATCGAGCACAACGAAGGCGACCAGATAGGTCAGCCAAGTCGATTCGATGCGATACAGGGCCACTTTGTCGAGCATCCAGGTGTAGGTCAGGATCGAGACGCTGAGCCCGAGCACGTCTTTTACCACGTTGGTAATGCCCGAACTGAGGCTGGAAATCATGTCCATGGGCCGCAGGGTATCTTTCCCTTTGCGCCAGCCATACCATTTTTCAAAAAATACCAGCCCTAGAAAGATGGGCATGGCGATGAGCAAAATTTGTCCGTAACATTCCATGTGACAAAATTAGAGACGGGATATGAAATGTATTGGACAGGAAAAAAAGTGTCCAATGAAAAACCTGTCCATTCAAAGATACCGTTCCAGCAAACCGGCTACACGGCGCTGCACGTCGGGGTCGACCAGCAGTTCGGGGGCATGGTGTGGTTTTTTGCGGGCGTCGATCATCAAAGGGCCGGTGCAGCCCCAGTGTTTGTTTTCCACAAAGGCCCCTACCCCGTGCACATCGTGGCTCGGGTTGGCGCGGGTAAAAGTTGCCCAAAGAAAATTATTGAGCGTAGCGGCCGTAAACCGGCTGTCGTCGACCAGCACTACAAGCGGAATATGCTGCATATCAAGTCCTTTCAGGGTATCGCCGAGCGCTTCGACGTGTTGCAACGCTTCCTGGACGGTCTGGTACGCGGGCGCCTGCACGGCGAGGATACCCGGCTGGCAAAACTGCGGATCGGAAAATCCGGCAGGCAGGCGGAAACCGTCGGGCAATTCGGCCCGCAGTTTGCGGCGCTGCTCGCCCCGGCAGGCGATCACTACTTTGGAGCCTTCGTTCCAGCCGGAACCGGAATAATCGAGCGTGTCGATGGTCGTACGGGTCTGGAAATGCAGGTCACGCATCCAGTCGACCCGTTCCAGCACGTGTTGGAAAAAATGCGTGATGTCGTGGGTATCCAGTTGCGGGTTGTCGTCGGAGGCGGCGATAAAGAGGAATTTGGCCAGGGAAGTCTGTCCGGTGCCCAGGATGCGGTTGGCTATGGTCAAAATTTCCTCGGGCCGGCGCTCCCGAAATGGCATGTAGCGTTCATGCCCGATAGCCAGCAGAAGCGGGTGCACACCCGCGGCGTCGACCGCGTGCAGTTCTTTTAGTCCGGGAAATTCCTGGGGCGTGAGCGGGGCCACCAGTTCGTGTATCAGCCAGCCGAAACTGCTGTCTTCCTGCGGCGGCCGACCTACCACGGTAAAATGCCAGAGCGGGTCTTTTCGGTGGTACACTTTATGCACCCTCATGACCGGGAAATCGTGCGCCAGCGAATAGTAGCCCAGGTGATCGCCGAAAGGCCCTTCGGGCTTTTTGACGTTTTTCAAAATTTCGCCGGTGATAACGAAATCGGCATCGCTGCTGAGTACGTGCCCCTCGCGGCGCAGGTAGCGAAAACGACGGCCGGCCAGCATACCGGCGAAGGTGAGTTCGCTCAGACCTTCCGGCAGGGGCATAATGGCGGAAAAGGCGTGACTCGGCAGTCCGCCAACAAAAATCGAGCAATGAAAGGGCTCTTGCCGGCGGTTGTATTTTTCATGGTGCACTCCAATGCCCCGGTGCAATTGGTAATGCATGCCGATTTCCTCATTGGGCACATAGTCGTTGCCCGACAACTGGATGCGGTACATGCCCAGATTGGAGTGCATCACGCCGGGCGTTTCGGGGTCTTCGGTGTACACCTGTGGCAAGGTGACGAATCCGCCTCCGTCCAAAGGCCAACTTTTGACCAAGGGTAACTGATCTATCGTGGTTTGCCCCCAGGTGACGGGCGCGCCAAGCAGGCTTTTTTTCGGAAGAGCTGACAAGGCGGTAAAAGGCGCGGAGAGGTAACGGCCGGGTCTTTTCAACAAGTTGGCCGGGTCTTTTTTCAGTTCGATGACGCGTTTGACGCGTTCGAGGGTGTGGCGAAAAATGAATGCCGTGCGTTCGTTTGTGCCATAGAGGTTGCTGACGGCCTGAAATGGGCTGCCTTTTACCCGTTCGTACAAAATTGCAGGGCCACCCCGGTCGTACACTTGCCGGTGAATTTCGGCCATTTCCAGGTTGGGGTCCACTTCTTCACGGATGCGCAACAGTCGGCCGTTTTTTTCCAGATCATCGACGGCCTCGCGCAGGCTTCGGTATGCCATAAATCGTCGGTATTTAGGCACAAAACAACAGCCCCGGGGCGGCATTGTTGGCCCCGGGGCTGTTGTTTATTTTTAATCCAGATGAGTTACTCCTTAATGTAGGCCAGTTTGGCGCTTTGGTATTTGGGCTGCTGGAGCATCTGGCGGATGTTTTTAATCGTTTCCCGAGGGCCGGAATCGATCGCCATGTTGACCAGCCAGTCGGGCAAACTGCCGCCGGGATCGGAATAGATGTAATATTCCACATACAACCATCCGCCGGCGCCCGGTATGATGGTCCATTTGGAATGGCAACTACGGATACGAATCACGTCCTTGACCTCCGGAACCATACCGGTCATCGCCTGACTGGTAGCGGAAATGGCGCGGGTGTTGGGATCTTGTTTGACCACGGAGTGCATCACGATGTCGCGGTCGTTCATGGGCCAGGGAAAATCGAGCCGGGAGTAATAGTAACATTCCTGGTCGTTCACACGGCGCACCACTCGGGCTTCTGCGACTTTATAACCCCAAACCGGGTATTGATCTACCTCCGACAGCAATTGAACCATACCGGAGAGCGGCGCTTTCAGGGAAGTGACGAGTTTGAGTTCGTGAACATCGCTGGTTTTTCGGATATAGACTTTTACGGCCTCTTTTTCATTTTTAAAGACCCAGCCGTCGTTAGATTGGGCGAGCGAGGAAACGGCAAAGCTGAGGAATGCTCCCACAAGGAACAGGGTATTCAGTTTAATCGACATGGTTTTAGTTTAGTACAGGACGCAGGTCAAACGCCAAATCCGATCAGATTGTTGGCAATTACTACACTTAAAAAATCATGCCGTTTTTTCCGGATCAACCGAGAACCGGTTCGAATTGTAATTTGGCCAGGCTGCTATAGACCCCGTTGTGCAGGGCTGAGAGTTCTTCGTGGGTGCCTTGCTCGACAATTCTTCCTCCTTCCAACACGAAAATGCAATCCACATCGCGGATGGTGGCCAGGCGATGCGCAATAATGATACTGGTACGGCCTTCCATCAAGTTGTTGAGGGCATCCTGTACGGTTTTTTCACTTTCGGCGTCGAGTGAAGAAGTGGCTTCGTCGAGCAGCAGGATAGCCGGATCGCGCAGGATAGCGCGTGCGATGGCGATGCGCTGACGCTGACCGCCCGACAATTTGATACCGCGTTCGCCTACGATGGTTTCCAGGCCCTCCGGGAAAGTCCGGATAAAATCCCAGGCATTGGCTTTTTGTGCCGCGGCGACAATTTCAGCCTCCGTAGCCTCGGGTTTGCCGTAGAGGATATTTTCACGGATGGTGCCGCCAAACAGGATTACTTCCTGCGGCACGATGGCGAAGTTTTGCCGGTAGGACTCCAGGTCATAGTTGTCGATAGCATGGCCGTCGACAAGTATTTGACCCTGATCGGGAAAATGAAATTGCAGCAACAACTGCATCAGCGTACTTTTTCCGGCGCCGCTTTGGCCCACCAGCGCCACTTTTTTACCCGAAGGAATATCAAAACTAACGCCCTTGAGCACCTCCACATCGGAGCGGGTCGGATAAGCAAAATGAACATTATTGAACGAAACATCACCGCGCAGGTGCCCGACAACACGCTGATTGGCAGGGCGTTTTTCCGCCTCGCTTTGCGAATTCAGGATTTCGCGCACCCGCTCCGTCGCGCCTACCGCGCCCACCAGTTCGGTGTAGAAATTACCCAATCCGGCGATAGCCCCGCCGATGATGGCGGTATAGGTGACGAAGGAGATCAATTGTCCGGCCGTAATCTGACCCGTTTGCACCATGTACATGCCGTAGCCGATCACGAAAAACAGGGCTCCGAACAACATCGTAATAATAAACACGGAAAACACGGCGCGGCCCTTGGCATAACGCATGGAAACCCGCACGACAGAATCGTTCGATTTGGCGTAGCGGCGGCTTTCGAACAGTTCGTTGGTGAACGCTTTTACAGCGTGTATGCTTTGCAGAGTTTCGTCGAGGATGGTGTTCGACTGCCCCAACTGGTCCTGGCGTTCTTTCGACAATTTGCGCACCCAGCGCCCGAAGGCCATGGCGCCGATCACGATCAGTGGAAAAGTAGCGAGCATGACGCCGGCCAGGCGCGGTGACATAATCAGCAACACCCCGATGCCGCCGATCAGAATGATAATTTGCCGGATAAATTCAGCCAGAATGAAATAAAACGTGTTGTACAGTTTTTCCACGTCGTTGGTCACGCGACTGACCAACTCGCCCACCCGGCTTTTTTCAAAAAACACGATTGGCTGGGAAATGAGCCTTTTGTACAAGGCCACGCGGATGTCGGCGGTGCCTTTTTCACTCACTTCTGCAAACATCAGCACCCGGAAATAAGAGACGACCGCCTGAAAAACAAGTACCCCGACCAACCACATGCCGATTTGCCAAAGGTCGACGTTGGGGCTCAGGCCCTGTGCGACATCAAGCATTTGCCCGATGATTTTCGGGAAAACCAGAAATACGGTACTGGAAAGGAATAACAAAACAAGACCGGCAATGAATTGCCAGCGATAAGGTTTTACAAATGCAAATATTTTGAGGGCCTCTCGAAGGCTTTCGCGCGAGAGTTTGGGGCGGGTTGACTCTTTCTGATCCATAACGGAATATTATCGTCGGTCGGGCGGGCAAATGTAGGGCGATTGGCTATGAAAACGGGCAATTTATTGTCATGTTTCCGATGCCTCCAACTGCCCAGGAAGACGAACAAAACCGCTATTTACCTTAAACGACCTGTTGCTCAATGTACCCTGCCGCCATTTGGCACTTCCCGATCGGGCTGTAACAACACGATTGCCCCTTCACTTTGTTCAAGCCCGAGCACCAAAACTTCTGAAAAATAATTGGCGATCTGTTTTTTGGGGAAATTACAAACCGCAACAACCTGGCGACCGATCAACTGATCCGGCGAATAGAGTTGCGTAATCTGCGCGCTGCTGTTTTTCAGGCCGAGTTCCGGCCCAAAGTCGATGCTCAGTCGGAAAGCGGGTTTGCGGGCTTGCGGGAAAGGGCGCGCATCCACAATCGTCCCGACCCGGATGTCGACCTTCCAAAAATCATCAAAGCTTATTTCCGTCATGGCGTGAAAGTTCAGTTTTTTTGGAAAAAGACACAACAAAGTGTTGTAAAATGTCGCTGTAATATACATTTGTGCCAGGTAATCTCCCCGCTCAACCCTTCATTATGCACTCAAAAACAATCATTTGGATCGCCTTCGCCGTCTGGAGCCTGATTTGCTGGCGCTGGTACGTATGCGGCATCAAAGACGCTTGTCATGCTACACCGGCCACGGCCACGGTTGCCACCGGAATAGAGGACGAAACACCCGCGGCTACCGAACCCGCCAACACACAACAGCAGCAGGCCGCGCCTTCGGCACAGCCCGCGCCGGCCAAAGCGCCTGCGCAAACGCAACTGCAGGAAGACGACATCAACTCTGTACAGGTTGTCGAATTGCCCGACCGGGTGGAAATTTATTTCCCCTACAATTCCGTCCAGAAAGAGGAAAACGGCGCTATTGACGCCTACCTCAACAGTCTGGCCGCAACCCTGAAACAATCCGGTGGCAAAGTCACCATTGCCGGCCATACCGACGGCATCGGCGACGCCCGTTCCAACAAGGAATTGTCGCTGTTGCGCGCCAAAAACATCCGCCGGATACTCGTCCAGAAAGGCGTCAAAGAATCGCAAATCAAACTCGTTGCCTACGGCGAAAGCAAAGCAGTCGCCTCCAACGACACGCCGGCCGGCCGGTATAAAAACCGAAGGGTCGTGATCCGGCTCGATTAAACCTCCGCGTTCCGGCAACATACCCGAATCCATTATCCGCCAACCATCCAAAACGACAATATGTTCCAACAAGATATCACCCTGGGCCCCGGTACCGGCACTTTCGCCTCCCATACCCTCGAAATTTTCATTATGCTCTTCGTGGCCTTCCTCATGGGCCTCTGGATGGGCTGGGCCCTGTGGAGCCGGTTCCGGCAAATGGCCGAACGCCTGCAAAGTGAAAACAACAGCCTTACGCTGACGGTCAACAATCTTCGGAGCGAACTCGAAACGCTGCGCGGTAAAATCACCGCTCTCGAGTCGGATCGCTCGGAATGGACGATCCGTCACGATATTCTGGAACGCGAAAACACCGAACTGCGCCAACGCCTCTTGCAAAGCGAAGACGAAACCAGCCGTACGCAGGGCCGCAACCGCCAATTGGAAACCGAACTCGGCCTGTCGCAGTCGCCTGACATCGACGCCTCGGCTATTCCCCTGGAAATCAACACGGATACGCCGGAATCGGAAGACATTTGGGTGGCCGACCCGGAGACCGAACTGGCGGGCATGGCCGTAGAAGAAGCCACTGCCGACGCCGAACTGGTCGCCGAATTCGGCGATCACACGCCGGCATTCTCCTTCGAAATGGAAGAAACGACAAGCGAATTGCCTGTTGCCGAAGAAGAACCAGCCCTGACCGAAGAACCCGTCATTGAGGCAGAAACGCCCGTTGCGCCGATTGCCGTCGAAACGCCTGCCACGACCATCGTTGCCGCTGCAACCGGCGTACGCGACGACCTGAAAATCGTGGAGGGCATCGGCCCCAAAATAGAAGAACTGTTGTTTCAAAACGGCATCCACAGCTATCAGCAACTCGCAGAAACCCCTGTGGAAACGCTCCGCGATATTCTTGCTTCGGCTGGTCCCCGATTTGCCATGCACGACCCCGGCACCTGGTCGGCCCAGTCGTTGCTGGCCGCCAACGGCGAATGGGAAAACCTGAAAGCTTATCAGGATTTCCTGAATGCAGGCAAGCGCCCCGGCGCCTAAAATGGATATTACTTCGGCGGAGCCGGGAAATAATGCCCGGCTTCAAATACCTGGTTTTGTCCGTTTTGGTAAATGGCGTAGTTGAATCCCGATTGCAGGCCAAACGCGCCGTGCCGCCCTTTTTTATCGATCGCAACAATTCCAACCTGGTTTTCAGCCGCTTGTTTTGGGTATTTTTGGGCAATGCGCCGGATGGCGTATTCCACGGCGCGTTGCGGGTGTTTGCCCCGTCGCATTTCTTCCACTACCAGAAAACAACTGAGTGTCCGCAGCACAATCTCGCCCAGTCCGGTGCCGGCGGCAGCGCCTACCTCGTTGTCGGCGTACATGCCTGCGCCAATGATCGGGCTGTCGCCTACTCTGCCGCGCATCTTGAAGGCGAGTCCGCTGGTGCTGCAGGCGCCGGCGATCCGGTTCTGTGCATCGATGGCGACCATGCCAATTGTGTCGTGACGTTCAAAATTGATGATTGGCTTGTATTCGGATTTTACTTTCCACTCTTCCCAGGCCCTGCGCGCCGTGTCGGTGAGCAGGTTCGTTTTTTTAAAACCTTCACTAAGGGCAAATTCGAGGGCGCCGTCGCCGGCGAGCATGACATGCGGTGTGCGCTCCATCACCCGGCGGGCCACACTGATCGGGTGCATGATATGTTGCAAAAAACTCACCGAGCCGGCATTGCCAAACTCATCCATAATGCAGGCATCGAGCGTCACATTGCCATCGCGGTCGGGAAAACCGCCGTACCCGACACTGGTATCGTTTGGGTCGGCTTCCGGGATGTGCACACCTGCCTCCACGGCATCAAGCGCCCGCCCTCCGGCATTCAATACTTCCCAGGCCGCGGCGGTGGCTTTGCGGTTGTCCCAGGTGGCAATCACCACCGGAAGCGCGCCTTTGGGCGCCTGCGGTGGAAAAAGATGCTCATCACGGCTAAAAAGGCGGAGTGAACCGGCGCCCAGAGCGCCCCAAAATCCTTGTTGTAAAAATCGTCTGCGAGAATTCATGCGTTGGGTTAAGGCTTATTTTTGGCGCAAAATAAAGTAAATGGGTTAAAACCCGTCACCGCACTTTACCCTCCATATTTATCGCTCCATGCAGGAAACCGCTCTTGTGAATATTCGCGTTCAACGCCTCGTCGTGATTGTTGCCATAACGCTGTTCGCACTCAAATTACTGGCCTATTACCTGACCAACTCGATCGCCATTCTGACCGATGCGCTGGAAGGAATTGTCAATGTGATTTCCGGATTTACAGGGCTTTATAGCCTTCGCATTGCGGCCAAACCCCGCGACCTCGACCACCCGTACGGACACGGCAAAGCAGAACTGCTTTCGGCTTCATTCGAGGCCATTCTGATTCTTGTCGCCGGGGTCGTGATTATTTATGAGTCCCTCAATAATTTGCTCCACCCCCACCCCCTGCAACAACTCGACTACGGGATCGGCATTATCGCGCTCACGGCTGCCATCAATTATGCCATGGGTTGGCACTGTATAAAGACCGGGAAAAAAAACAACTCGATCGCATTGATTGCCAGCGGCAAACACCTGCACACGGACACCTGGACGACCCTCGGCATCATCGGCGGTCTTTTGCTGATTTACGCAACCGGCATCGCCTGGCTCGACAGCGCGGTCGCCCTCGTTTTTGCGGTGTTCATCATTTATGAAGGGTATAAAATCATCCGGGAAACTACCTCTGGAATCATGGACGAAGCCGACCTCGCCCTGATCCGGTCGCTGGTGGCTGTGCTCGATCGGCACAAACGCGACAACTGGATCGACCTGCACAACCTCCGTATCATCAAGTATGGATCGGTGCTTCACCTCGATTGTCACTTTACCGTGCCGTGGTACCTCAATGTCAGAGCGGCACACCGGGAAATGGACGATCTCGACCACCTGATTCGCGACAACTTCCCGCAGTCGCTCGAAATGTTCATTCACATAGACGATTGCAAACCGCCGTTTTCCTGCCGGGTTTGCCCTATCGACGGCTGCAAAGCCCGGGAGGCCGCATTTGAAAAACGGTTGACCTGGACCCTTGAAAATATCACGAAGAATGCCCGACACGGGATGGACGAAGGCGCATTGTAAAGAGCGTGTAGTCGAAAATGGTTCCCTTTTTCAGCCGGCACTGTTGTTCTATTTCAAAGCCGGCGCCTTCAAACAGGGTCGCATATTCGCTTGCGGTATATTGGTGCGGGTGAAGAATATCGCCGGGAAACGCCCGAAAAACCCGGCTCGCCCATTTGTACCGGTGCGTATCGAGGGTGCACACCAGGAGCCCATCGGGGGTAATCATGTCTGAGAATCTTTTCAAACATCCGGATAGTGATGCAACGTGATTCAGAGCGTTCAGACAATAGATTCGGTCGTAAGGCATCGGCGCGCTGAATTGTTCCAGCGGCAGCGCATAAAACCGGACCCACGGGAAGTCGGCACGGTTAAACTGTGCCAAATGATGCTCGTAGGCATCGAGCAAAGGGTCAATGGCATCTACCGGATACTGCCCGAGCACAACAAACACACCGGCTGGTCCGCAACCAGCGTCGAGTATTCGTTCGCCGGGCGCAGGCCACAACCAGTGCGTATCGAGTATTGCTGTCCAATACCGGCTTTTCCATTGGTAATAAACACTCCGCTCCCGACCCGAGAGGTATCGTTGCCACCACCGAAGTTCGAAAAATTGCGCGATACGCCAACGGTCCGTCATGAAGCCAGGTGTTAAAGTCTGCTTTGGGCAAAGATAATTTTCCTACCTTCGGCTTTTGAAAAATCCATTTTAATCCGGCCAGCTTTTGTCCAGTCACCAAATTCAAACTGTTTTGGCCATGCGAGTCCTCCGACTTATTGCACCTTTTGCCCTGTTCCTCAGTATCGTCCTTACTGAGCCGCTACCTGCCCAAAACGACAAACAGGTGCTCGGCGATGCCGTCCTGACACCCGACGAGATTAACTCAGGGGCGACCATCACTTACTTCATCCGATTTCAAAACATTGGCTACGATACCAGCCGGCAAGTCGTGGTGCGCGACACGCTCGATCCCCGGCTCGATCCGCTGACGTTCAGCATGGTCGCTTCCAGCCACGAATACGACCTGCTGCGCGACGGCGACGGCGACGTCATCCGATGGTATTTCAACGACATCAACCTGCCCGACAGTGCAACCGACAACCCCGGATCGCTCGGCTTCGTATTGTTTACCGTTCAACCCAAGTCGTTTCTTGCCCCCGGCCAGGTTATCCCCAACCACGCTTCTATCACCCTCGAAGATGGCTCGGTAGTGGTGACGAACAGCGCCTATGTCTGGATCGACGAGGGCGCCAAAGCCGATGAGCCGAAAACCACGGATCGTCAGTTGCGCGTTGTCCCCAACCCCAACTACGGCCAGTTCGAAGTGCGCCATCTGGATGCCAACCAGCAACCACTCGACGCATCGGGCGATGCACAGTGGTGGATTACCGACGTGTTGGGCAAAGTCGTGTGGGACGGTTCTGTAGCGCAAGCCAACTATGCAGGCAACGCCGTTTTGCTGGAAAAGCCGTCGCCCGGCCTTTATTTGCTTTGGGTAAAAGAAGGGAATCTGCTCGACGTCGAACAATTCACCGTTATTCGCTGAGGGAGTCCTCCCCTTCCGGCCCGTGTTTGAACGGGTGCCGCGGCTGCCACTCCTCCACCGGTTTCAGATAATCGAGCAAATGACCGGTAAATACATTCGCCAGATTGTTGTGGTGCCTCAGATAACAGAACAATTCTTCTGCCACCGCGCCCACTGAACTTTTGATTTCCAGCGCCGTTCGTGCAAAAACGATCCGCCGGCTGCCGTTTTCCAGGCCGGCACGAACGATGTCGTACAGAATATTCAGGTACAATTGCCGATCGTGGTTGAGGTGTTTGTCGAACCCGAGGTAGTGTGCGTCCAGTTCGTCGTAATTCTGTAAAGTGGTAAAAAAGGCAATCAGTTGGCCGTCGAGATAATACCCGAAAAGCCGGAAATGGTCGGGCAAATCGCGTTTCAGCGCCGGGATATAGTACTCATTCAGGTCAACCATATTGAACCCCGCATTGCGCGCTATTTCTGAGTACAAACTGAAAATTCGGGGCAGTTCACGCTGGATGTCCAACAGGCTGAGTTCTCTCTTTTCAATGCCGGCAGCCTTTTTAAAAGCCCTTTTGGCGCGGGTTCGGTATTTCGTCGACATCGCGGCGAGGTAGTCGTCGAACCCGGAAAAAGGCAAATCCATGACCATATTGGGCTGTATACAAAATTGGGTGTAGCCTTTTTCGCCCAGGTATTGCTGCTCGGCTTGCTGTGCCGGAGCAATATCCTTGACCAAAGTCACCGGCATTTTGACGCCTTCCAGTTCCATGGCACGGATGACGTCGTTGAGGGCATTTTGAAGCAATGGAGCGGTCTGGTCTGCGCCGACTTTCCGGGGATTGAACCAGAAGCCGTGCTCGCCGGTCAATAGCATATTGCCACAAATGAGGATGTCGGCTGCTACCTTGCCTGCTACCCAGCGTTTGAACCATTTCGCCAGGCCGCTGAAAAAGCAGGGTTCCTTTGGGTTTTCCTTTTCTTCGTCGTTGATGTTATCGTCGGCCTTGAAATATTTGATTTGGCAAACGGCTACCCCCACAGGCTCGTTATCCCCGTAAAACACCAGATAACCAAAACGCATGCCTTCGGGCGGATGGCTTTCGAGCACCGACAGATAGGCGCGCTGCAAAAAAAGATTGTCAGGCGGTGCGGCAGCATCCCAGTCGTGGCCGGCGGCTTCAATGGAGCGAAAAAAGGCGTGCCGAAAGGATTGAGGCGAGGCCGCGGTTGGTGGCTGGTCAACTCGCGGCCGGACATCGGAAACAGGACTCATTCGTAAGCAGGTAGGCATATTTGAAGCAAAGAAAAACAGCGCAAAGCACAAAAGGTTGGTTTTAACGCTTGACCAACCATTTCCGTACTTCGGCCAGGGCGGCATGTTCGTCGTCCCAACCCATAGGCGTCATGGTACCCAATCCATCGTAGTACAGAAAAAATGTCTCCAGCAAATGCCGCGCCGCACTGTAATCCCGCTGAAATTCCTGCCAATTCGTCGCACGCACAATCCGCATCGCGGGATCGACCGGTATGGCCAGCACTTTATTGTCCCACTCCCCCAGGTCCTTTAACAACAACAGGCCAATCGGTTGTACCGGAATGATCGTGCCCGTTGGCAAATATTCAGCCAGTACGAGCACGTCGAGCGGGTCGCCATCTCCCCCGCGCGCGGGGTCCATTCGTGTCGACGGTATAAAGCCATAGTTGACCGGGTAAGGCAAAAAGTCGATGACCCTGTGCTTGCCATCCCTCATATCATTCTGGAATTCAAAGGTTTGTTTGTTGTATTCAAACTTGTGATTGGTTCCGGCGGGTATTTCAATAATTCCCTGAAGGTGCCCTTCATGGGTGAAAGCAGGCAGTTCGAGCAAGTTTGGGTTCTCCATGAAATTTAAAACTACTGGGTTCAGCAAATGTTTAGCGCAGTAAAGATGCCCGGCCATTTCTGGAAATTGAATTTTATTTGCCCAAATACCAATCTGAGCCAACCAACACGCTCGTACATCATTTAAAAATAAATTAACCATGTCCAACAAACGTTATTTTGACCCGGAAGACCTCAAAAAATTCGGTAATATCGGTGAATGGCAAAAGCCGATGGCCGACAAGTTTTTCGCCTGGTACGGCGAAGTATTCAAGGAAGGCGCGCTGACAGAGCGTGAAAAAGCACTGATCGCCCTGGCCGTCGCCCATACGGTTCAATGCCCCTATTGCATCGATGCGTATACGACAACTTGTCTGGAAAAAGGCTCGGACGAGGAACAAATGATGGAAGCCGTACACGTTGCCGCTGCCATACGCGCAGGAAGCAGTCTGGTATTCTCCACCCAAATGATGAACCACGCCAAGGATATGACCATGTAATCCACAGGGTTGCAACGGGTTAAATTTCAACTATTTATGGGAGTTCACCAACGAAGCAAATCGCTCCTCTCACGACACAGCGAATTATCCGACACCTTTTTTCAACTGAAAGTATTGAATGGCCAGGCAGCATCCAGCGCTCGTTTTCCGCTATTTCAGGACACGATCAGGAGCGCCGGCTACGATCAGGGGCGACTTAAACCAACCAGAATTGAAATTTTTCAAGTCAATGTGGGCAAACTCTGCAATCAGAGCTGCGCTCACTGCCATGTAGATGCCGGTCCCGACCGCAAACAGGAGAATATGAGCCGGGCGCATTTTGAAAAATGCCTCGACATCCTTTCCCGCTACGATATTCCCACCGTCGACATCACCGGTGGGGCGCCGGAAATGAATCCGAATTTTCGCTGGTTTGTGGAAGAATGCCGCCGGCTGGGCAAACACGTGATGGACCGCTGCAATTTGACAATCATCATGTCGAACCCCAAATACCGCGATCTGCCTGAGTGGTTTGCCCGGCATCAGGTGGAAATCGTCTCCTCCCTGCCGCACTACAACGCCTTGCGCACCGACGCGCAACGTGGAGAGGGTGTCTTCGAGGATTCGATCAAGGCGCTTCAATTGCTCAATACCGTTGGCTATGGCAAACCGGATACCGGACTGAAAATCAATTTGGTGTACAATCCAACAGGCGTCTTTTTGCCGGGCAGCCAGGGCTCGCTCGAACTGGAATTCAAACGCCAACTCAAACGTAAATACGATGTAGATTTTAACAACCTCTTCGCCATCACCAATATGCCGATCAGCCGTTTCCTCGATTTTTTACTGGAACACGGTCAGTACGAAAACTATATGCAAACCCTGATTGACGCCTTCAATCCGGCAGCAGTTTCTGGAGTGATGTGCCGCAATACCATTTCGGTGGGCTGGGACGGCTATCTCTACGACTGTGATTTTAACCAGATGCTCGATCTCAAAGTGGCCGTGCCGGAAGGCAAAAACCACATCGACGACTTCGATCTCGAACAGATCGAACAACGCGATATTGTCCTCAATCAACACTGCCACGGCTGTACAGCCGGCGCCGGATCGGGCTGCGGAGGACAGTTTTAGGGGTTGGGTGTTGGGTGTTGGGTTTTGGCAAAAGGGTTACTTCCGCTCTCGGATAGCGCTTCGGATTCGGGAAAAATGATCCGCTGCTCGCGCGAGGCTTTGCCTCGTGACACTTTCAGAGAGCGGAAGTAACCCTTTTGCCAAAACCCAACACCCAACACCCAACTCCCTTTAATGCCCGCACACGCACTTCGTTTCCTGGCACGTATGGGTCATACCTGCCCCGGTGTTTTGGGCGCCGGGTAGTTCGAACCAGAATTTTTCGCGTTTGTGATCGTAATTACCGATCTCGTTGAGGGTAGCGGCGTCGTAGAGACGACCGTTGACCATCACCATCGAGATTTTTTCGGTGTTGCGGATATCGTCGAGCGGGTTGGCGTCGAGCACCACGAGATCGGCGAGTTTTCCGGGCGCCAACGAACCGATTTCCTGGTCGAGACCCAGGTATTTGGCGCCGTTAATGGTCGCGCATTTGATCGCCTGCAGGTTGCTCATGCCGCCTTGTTGCAGCATCCAGAGTTCCCAGTGGGCGCCTAGCCCCTGTAATTGGCCGTGCGAGCCGAGGTTGATATTGATCCCCGCATCCTGCATTTTTTTCAACTGCCGGCTGACCAGGATGTGGCCATTGTCGTATTCTTCGTCGGGAATCATGTCGCGGTGGCGTGAACGTTCGTCCAGAATGTGCTGCGGAGTAAAAGCCAGCAGGCGTTTGTTTTTCCAGACGTCGGACTTCTGATAAAAATAGGTTTCCCCGTTCATGGCGCCGTAGCAAACAATGAGCGTGGGCGTGTTGTGCGCGCGGGTTTTACCCCAAAGCTGAATCACGTCGTTGTAGATCGGCGCCACGGGCAGGTTGTGCTCGATGCCCGTATGGCCGTCGACCACCTGGGTCAGGTTGTGGTAGAAGAAAGAACCGCCCTCCGGCACGACTTCCATGTTCAGTTCGCGGGCGGCAGCGATAACCTGCTGGCGTTGTTCACGGCGGGGCTGATTGTAACTTTTAACCGAAAAAGCACCCCAGGCCTTTGTACGGCGCAGGGTGGCGCGGGCATCGTCGAGCGAATTGATGGGCGCCTTGAAATCGCCGTCGGCGCCGTACAGGATGGTACCGGTGGAGAACAGGCGCGGCCCCACCATTCGGCCGGAGCGCAGCATTTCCGCGTTGGAAAAAGCCGACTCGGAATTCACTGAAGGATCGTGCATCGTGGTGACCCCGAATGCCAGATTGGCGTAGTATTCCCACTGTTTTTGCGGATTGAGGCCGTAGCGGAAATTGCCGCTGTGCGCGTGTACATCGACCATGCCAGGTATGATGGTTTTTCCCTTGCAATCAATGTATTTGATCGGATCGCTGGTTTTGTACTTGCGGGCGTTTTCGAATTCGGCGGCTGTGCCCACAAACTCGATGGTATTGTCGATCACCCGGATGACGCCGTTTTCGATCACCTTATCGCCCTCGGCGGTGATGATGCGCGCATTCTGGAACACCACATGTCCTTTGGGTTTGTCGCTTTTCAGCATCAGACCAATCTCGACGCCACTTTCGGGAAGGCCGGGCAGAGAGTCGGGCGCGCCGGGCAGAAAACTGAAGCGGTTGCTTAGATCGATGGTGAAATACTCCGAGCCCAGGGTGTAATGTACTTTTTTGGAATCGGCGCTCCAGTGGAGGTTGTAGCCGGCATCGCGGGCAATCTGGGCCGCGGGCACCGATTTGATGTCGGCGCTCAGGTCGATCGTCTGGCCGGGTGCGGGCATGGCACACACGTAGGCTTTGTGCAATTCACCGAAAGCCAGCCATTTGCCGTCGGGAGAAAGCGCCCATTGGTTGGCGTATTTGCTTTTAAACAGCACTTTTTTATCCTGACCATTCAGATCGAACGACACCAGTTGTTTGTCGAGTGCGCCGAACAGATAACCGCCGGTATTCACGATGATCCGTTTGCCGTCGGCGGAGAAATGCGGGTTTTCGCCTTCACCCGTCAGGAAACGGGGCGGTTCGGAAGGATTCAGCAGATCGAGCACATAGATGCCCGGTTTGCGGGTCGGCATAGGACCGGTTTCGTCGTCGCCGTCACTGAGGCGGAACACGATTTTGGTGCCGTCGGGGGAGAATTCCGGCGTGCGGTACACGCCTTTTTGTGTGGTAATTTTCCGCACTGTCGCGCCTTTTGCTCCCCAATTATCGACGAGGAACAGGGCGCCGCCGCGCAAGTCGTTCCAGCCGACGTAGACCAGTTTGTTGCCCTGGCGGGCAATAGCCGGCTCGAATTCGAGGTAATCCGGTTCGGGCGTCTTGTCTTTTGCAACCGCGGGCGAAGTAGTGACGCCGGTCAGTAAAGGAGCGACTTCTCCGTCAGGCAGGGCTTTGCGGTACAATTTGCCCGCGGCATTGAAAACCAGTGTTTTGCCGTCGGGCGAGGTGGTGGCATGGCGGATGGCGCGCGCTTTGTATTCGGCTTCAAAAACCTTGTTTTCAAAGCGCAGCGTTTCGGCCACTTTGGTTTTCACCGTGCAGGAAAAAGGGATTTCCGATACACTCACTTGTGGTGTTGCAGCAGCCGTATGGCGGTCGTCGGGGGCGATATTGTTCCAGTGGTAGCTGATCCGTTTGATTTTACCACCTGCCCAGATGACGATTTCCGACAGTTGGCCGGCGCGGCTGGGGCGGTCGTTGAGCCAGGCAAAACCCGGATAGGTGCCAAATATCGACCAGGCTTCCTGCTGGTCTTTGTCGAGGCCGTCGTAGAGCGGGTATTCGAGACCATTATCGAGGTCGCGGATAAACAGCACGGTTTTGGTATCGACGCGGCGCACGAAGGCCAGCCATTTGCCGTCGCGACTAACTTGCGGACGGCAGGAGCCGCCGGAGCCGCCCGTAATGTCTTCGACTTTGCCTTCCTGGCGGTCGTAGCGTCGAATAACGAAGATTTGTTTCAGCGGATCTTTATTGTATTGGAAATAACCGCCGGGATACATGTCTTCGGAAAAATAGACATAACGGCCATCGGGCGAAACGCTGGGTTCATTGACGTCCTGCTGGTCGTTTTTGCGTTTGGTGAGTTGCAGGCCTTCGCCGCCGGAAAGGTGGTACATCCACATTTCACCGGCGCCCAGGGAACGGCCGCTGGTAAAGTGTTTACGCGCGACGATGTACTCATTATCGACCCAGACGCCGTTGTTGAGCAGTCGGAAATTTTCCTTGGTTATCTGCCTGGCTTTGCTGCCGTCGGCATTCATCACCCATACGTTGTCGCCGCCGCCGGCATCGGAGGTAAACAGGATTTGTTTGCCGTCGGGCGAAAAACGCGGTTGCACCTCCCAGGCAATGCCGCTGCGCAGGCAGGTAGCGGCGCCGCCGGCGATGGGCATCGTGTAAATATCGCCGAGCAGGTCGAATGCGAGGGTATTGCCGTCGGGCGATACGTCGAGGTTCATCCAGGTACCTTCACTGACCTGAAATTCTACATCGGAAAAAGGGATGCCCTCGGGTTGGTTGACGTCCCATTTTTTGTCTTTTTGGGCCGAAAGCCAAAGGGGGCAGAAAAGAAGCAGAAGAGAAAAAAGGCGCATGTCGTATCGAATTTGGGCGCATAAATACGGCAATTCAGGCGCTGTATGCACATTCGATTCGACGGGAGCGCGCCCGGATCAATCAAACATCGCGAAATGAATGTTTTTGTCTGGCGCTCAACTGCCAGCAGGCCCACACGGCGCCTGTTTTAAAAGGTAGCAGGAAAATCTGGCCAGCGAAAATATCCCAGATCAGTCCAAGACAACTGATTACCGCACCGATCCTGGCAAATGCAGCCATTGATCTGCTGGACCGCACGTATGCCTGCCAGGCACAGATAATCATAAGGGCATAGGCAATCCACAGGATGAGTGGAATGAAGAGAAAAAGTGCCATTCAGGTGTAAGTTAGCAGGTGATTAAGGTGAATCAAATATCCTTCCGCTTCACTCCTCATCATCGGCGCCCACATGGAATTTGAAGCGCGGACCGATACGCATAAAACCTTCACGCTGATAAAAACGCAGGGTTTTTTCGAATTCATCGCCGGGAGTAGTTAGTTCGAGGCGTACCCAGCCGCGTTCGCGGGCCAGGTCTTTGACGGCGTCCAGCAGCATTTTGCCCACACCTTCGGAACGATAGTCGGGCTCGACGTATAACTCATTGATGACGCCGATGCGACCGCCGGCGTACAGGGCCAGCGACTCGGTTACCGTGATGAGGCCCACGTATTCATCGTTTTCTTCGTCGTAGGCCAGTACGGTCGAGTGCCGCTCGTCGCTGTCGATCTCTTCAAATCGCTCGGCAATTTCATCGGCTTTGAGATCGTGTTCAACGTCCTGAAAAAGGCCTTCCAGCATGGCGGCCACGGTTTCGGTATGCGAGGGGTCGGCTATGACAAATTGAATCATCGTAATACAAAATTTGTGTCGCAATAATACGACAAGGGCCGAATGTTCGGTCATCAGGTTGGAAATACCTTTCTTTGGCGACCAAATTAACTCGGAACCTGTTTATGGAAAAGAAAAGCCAACGTATCGCCTGGATTCTTTTGGGCGGATTCATACTGACATACTGGGGTTTGCACAACGGATACCCGTTCGTATATCCCGACACCGGGGCTTATATTTTCAGCGGATTCGACGGCCGTGCGCCTATCGACCGCCCGATTGCCTACGGTTTGTTTGTCCGGCATATCAGCATGATGGAGAGCGCGTACTGGGTCATGTTCGCGCAGGGGATACTGACCAGTTTGTTCATTTACTGGTTCATGAAAGCGCTGTTGGAAAAAGTAACGCCGGCGTTGTTTATCGGCTTTATTCTGATACTGACCCTGTTCAGCGACGTATCGGTGTATGTTTCTTACCTGATGCCCGACCTTTTTACGCCCCTGGCTTATGGCGCCATGGGTTTGATTTTGCTGACGCCGGTATCGAACCGCAAGGCCATCGCGCTTGGCATACTGGCCTTTTTGTCGCTGATTATGCACAATTCCAACCTCGTCGGCGCCGGCATATTGGTTGTGCTTACGCTGATCTGGCGGATGTTGCCGGCCAACAGAATGATCATCACCTGGAAAACGGGGTTGATTGCGCTGGGGGTTGTTTTTGCCGGATGGCTGGGCGGACACACGCTGCAATACATTCACGGCGGCGGCTTTACGTCCATGGGCGGCCGGCACATGTTTATGATGGCGCGGCTCAACGAACTAGGTATTTTAAAAAACTACCTCGACAAAGCCTGCGCGGAAAGTAAAAACTACCGCATTTGTGAATTTAAGGATCAAATTCCCGACGACCTGCTTTGGCACCCGGAAAGTCCCGCCAACAAAACCGGTGGCTGGGAAGCCAATCGCGACGAATACAACCGAATCATCGGCGATATTCTTTCCGACCCGGCCTATTTAAAAACCTTCGCCGTGCAATCGATCAACGGCACGGCAGTTCAGTTCATGCGTTTTGAAGCGGAACACGTGCGGGAAAGTCTGGACAATACCATGCCCTACGAGGCGATCAAGCAAAAATTCCCCTACGAACGCTATACTTACAGCATCGCCCGGCAGAACCATTTTCGCGAATACCTCGACTTTATGCGCGCTGCGGCCCGGCAGGAATTGTTTTTCCTGTTCAGTTTGTTCGTCGGAGTACTGCTCGCAAGTTCAGCCGGCTGGCGGGAGAAAGTGCCCCCCATGGTTCGAAGAATGTACGCCTTTGTGTTGATGAGTCTGGTAATCAACGCATTTGTTTGCAGTACTTTCTCAACGGTTGTGTCGCGTTACCAGGGGCGACTGGTGTGGCTGTTGTTTCTAATTACGTTGATTGCGCTATGGTACCGCTTTCGGTCGTTTAACGCCCAGGCATGGTTGAACACAGCAGCCGGCAATTCGGTTAATCAGGACCTATGAATCATCCGGACGACGACGATATCCTCGACAACTTCGCATTCGACAGCAGCCAGTTTCCGACAGAAGAAGGCGAAGGCGAGGTAGTTGCCAAATTTTTCTCCGTTCTGGAAGCGGAAGTTGCCGCCGCGCGCCTGCGCTCGGAGGGGATTCCGTGTTTTCTGGCCAATACGACCAGTCGCTCCGTTTTACCGCACTTACAGGTGTTGATCCGGCTGCACGTGCGCCCCGCCGATGCAATGCGCGCCAGGGAAATCCTGGATGAAGCGGCGATCGACAACCTTGCACCGACGTCTACTTCCACCAGCCATTTGGTGCTGCTGGGTTTGGCGATCCTGATTGGCTTGATCCTGGCTTTCATGCTGGTGAGAGCCATCTGGGGTTGGTATTGAAGAACTTATGCCAGCTCGCCATAAAGGTCGAATTCCTCGGCCCTGGTGATCCGGATTTGCGCAAAATCGCCGATCCGCACGTAGTTTTTCTTTGCTTCCACCAGTACCTCGTTATCGACTTCCGGCGAATCGGCCTCCGTACGACCTACGAAGTACTTGCCCTCCTTGCGATCAAAAAGGGTTTTGTACACCTGCCCCACCTTGGCTTCGTTTTTCCGAAGTGAAATTTCCTGCTGCAACTCCATCAGTCGTTGGGCGCGCTCGGCTTTGCGTTCGGCCGGCACGTCATCGGGCAATTCGTAGGCACGGGTGCTTTCTTCGTGCGAATACTGAAACACCCCAACGCGTTCGAACTCCTGCTGGCGGACAAAATCGAGCAGTTGTTCGAAATCTCGTTCCGTTTCACCGGGGTGCCCGACCAGGAAAGTGGTACGCAGGGCAATTCCGGGTACTTTTTCGCGAATTTTAGCCAACAAATCCTCCGTTTCCGCCCGACTGATTTGGCGCCGCATCAGGTCGAGTACCGGATCGCTGGCGTGCTGCAGCGGCAGGTCGAGATAATTGCAGATTTCGGGACGTTCGGCCATCACGTCGAGGATTTCAAGCGGGAACCTGGACGGATAGGCATAGTGCAAACGTATCCAGTCGATGCCTTCGACATCCGCCAGGGCATGCAAAAGGCGAGGGAGTTCGCGTTTTTTGTACAGATCGAGGCCGTAATAGGTCAGTTCCTGAGCGATAAGGAGCAGTTCTTTGACTCCGCGGCGGGCGAGGTTTTTGGCCTCGGCAACGAGTTCCTCCACCGGGCGGCTCACATGCTGGCCGCGCATGAGCGGGATAGCGCAGAAAGAACAGGTGCGGTTGCAACCTTCGGAAATTTTCAGGTAGGCGTAGTGTGAAAGTGTGGTGATCTGACGTTCGCCGAGCAGCTCGTGGCGGTAATCGGCCTGGAGGCGCGCCAGCAGCGCCGGCATTTCAAGTGTACCGAAAAAAGCGTCGACTTCCGGAATTTCCACTTCAAGATCGTCTTTATAGCGCTGTGAAAGGCAACCAGTGACGTACAATTTGTCGATCTGACCCGCCTTTTTCAATTCCGCGTGTTCCAGAATGGTGTCGATACTCTCCTGTTTGGCCAGGTCGATAAAGCCGCAGGTATTGATAATGACGATGTTGGCATCGTCGTCGTCGCGTTCGTGATTGACTTCGTAGTCATTGGCCCGCAACTGGGTAATGAGATTTTCGCTGTCGACCAGGTTTTTGGAACAGCCGAGTGTAATGACGTTGACTTTGTCGGGTCTGAGAGACTTCGTTCGCATGGGCAGGTTAAAAATGATTTTGAAAACACCAAACCAGAGAGGGGTGTTCAAAATCAATGTCGGTGCAAAGGTCTGAATTTTGCCAAAAATTTTGAAACCACTTCGTAGGATGCCAGCGAAGCTTGCGCGTATTTTTGCCCCTCCTTATAAATAGTATCACCAGCGCCCGATTCCCGGAGCCTCCGCCCACTCATGATGACACAAAAAGCCCTGCTCGATCGCCTGGAAACGGAATTGCGGGAATTGCTCGAAACCGTTCGCGGTCAAATTGCGCCCCTCCCGGCCGAGGCTTTGCTGTTTCGTCCGGCGCCTTCGAAACCCAAAGGCAAGGAAGCCTGGAATATTATGGAATGCCTGGCGCACCTCAACGCTTACGCCGACGATTACATGGCGCCAATCGATCTGGCCATCCACAAAGCCAAAGCGCGCCGCTGGATTGCAGCGCCCGACGAGCCTGTGCGGTACTTTGGCAGAGGCAAAAGGGCTATCCGCCGCGCCGATCCGGCCAACGGAAAATGGCTGAAATCGCCCAAACGCTACAACTTCAATGCACAAAACCTGAGTGTCGATCCGGTCAAATCTCTCATTATCAATGGCGAACGACTACTCAGAACCATTCAAATTGCAAGAGAAGTCGACCTGAACAAACCTTTCATTCGCAAGGCGCATGCCTGGACGGGGCGCTACTCGCTGGGCAATCTGCTGGAATATTTGGTGACGCACCAGCGGCGGCATGTTCAACAAGCCCTGCTGATTGCCAACAAATCGGGTCACTGATACCCGACGACAAGTTACCTTTGACTCGGTTTTGGTTTCCGCCGCCCTCCGCCGGTGGAATGAAAAGGGAACCCGGTGCGAATCCGGGGCAGTCCCCGCTGCTGTAAATTCCGATTAGATCAAAAGCACGAAGCCACTGGGCAACCGGGAAGGCGCTTTTTGATGGAATGAGCCAGAAGACCTGCCACGACCAATATATCAACGGGCTTCGGGTGAAAGCCGGCGTGTTGAGATGCCGCCTGCGCAGTCTGGCTTTGGGTCAGTCGGCCGGTACCCGGCAAGGTTCTCATTCGTCTTTTTGATCCCTCGGCCTTTCATTTCACCTTTTAATGTGGCAAAAATGAAAGCCAAATCCATGTTCACGGGCCTGCTCCTGCTGGCGACCCTCCTCTTTTTCTATTCCTGTACCGACAATGCCGCCCCTCTCCCACCCGACCCAGGCAAGTACAGTACCGGTATTTTTATCGTTAATGAAGGTCCGTTTGGCGGCTCAGGCAGCATCAGCTGGTACGATCCCGCAAGCGGCGAAGTTGTGACCGATGTGTTTGCTCGAGAAAACAACGGCGCCTTGTTGGGACAGTTCGTCCAGTCGCTGACTTTTCACAATGGTAAAGCCTACATCGTGGTCAATGGCGCCAACAAAATCTATGTAGTTGATGCTGAAACGTTTAAGTTCGAGAAGGTTATTGAAGGACTTTTCCTGCCGCGCTTTTTTTTACCGCTCGACGAGCAAACTGCGCTGGTCAGCCAGTGGGGCGCCGATGGCCTCAGCGGCAACGTAGTCAAACTTGATCTGAATACGAACACGATCCTCCAGACCATTCCCGCCGGCTCGGGACCCGACAAGATGTTGCGGACGCCCGACGGTTTGGTGTACGTGGCCAATTCAGGCGGTTTTGGGGTCGACTCCACGATTTCTGTCCTCAATGTTTCGGAAGGTGTTGAATTGTTGCGCATCCTGGTGCACGGCAAAAACCCCGGCTCGCTTGCGTTCTTTGAGTGGCCATCCGGCCAGTTTCTGCCGTATGCTCATTGCCGCGGTTCATTTCTCGACGCAACGCCCAAAGGCTGGGTAGGGCCGCTTGACGGGACCCCGGGTTTTGAAACAGCGCCATTTGGCGACGATCTGGTGTCCGGCCCCGACGGGCAGTCGCTGTTTTTTTCTGCCGGAGGAAGTATTTGGAAAGTAGTTTACCCGGCTGCGCCGGAAAAATGGATCGATCAGGTTGCCTACGGACTGGCCTGCGACCCCGACAACGGAGACCTGTACTGTGCCGACGCCAAAGATTTTTCATCGGCGGGGGAAGTGGTGATTTACAATGCCGCCGGTGATCGAATTCGCGCTTTTTCGGTGGGTGTTGCGCCGGGAGAGATCGTTATAAAACGCTGATCAGGAGAAGAAAATCTTTGAAATCAGGAGGTCGAACACCTCGATACAGATTAGCACGATGATAATCCATTCGAGCTGACTGCTTTCGCGGTGCAGGTACAACTCGCGGAAAACCGCCATGTTGTCTTCAATCACTTTGAATGTGTATTCCACTTCCTTGAAACGACTTTGCAACTCAAATGTACGTGACAGCCCCCGGTGAATCCGGTCGAGGTACTCGTCGTCCCAGATCAGGTCGGGGCCATCGAAAATGAACAGGTTTTCCACCACACTGTTCTTGTTGTTCAGGGTGCGGCCGATAAAGCGGAGCATATTTTTCCGGCTGATGCGGATGGCCCCCTCCTGTTCGAGTTGTTTGGTAAAATGGTGAATTTCAGCCAGTAACGAATCTGCTCTTTGAGAAAAGAAGTCTAGCGCGACAGAATGTGCGATATTATGCATCACGATACGCACCACGTTTTCATCAATTTTCGGCACTGTAAGGCTGTCGAAATGAAACGTGATGGGCAAATCGGCTGCGACGGTAATTTCGAGATCGTCGCGCAGTTTTTCCTGGAGCGGTTTGGTGCAAAACGGTTGCAAAAAGGCCAGGTTTTGGCTGATTTCCACGCTGCTCAGGTTGGCAAAAACCACGGCGCCATAGTCCAGCGCGTAGAAATACTGATCACTTCCGATCTGATAAAACAGTTCGGAAGGGTTTTCCTGCAACAAAGTACCAGCATAGGCATCTTTAAGCGCCCGGATATCAATTTGTTCTGCGAGATAAAAAGCGGTAATCTTCATAATGGCGGGGACAAAGGTAAAGGTTAAGTTTTAGCAATACCGGTCAGGAAGATAACACCCCGCGCCAAACAAGGAACTTGTTTATTAGCAAAGCGTCTACCTTTGGCGCTCCTAAACGAAGAAGATTTTGTCACCTTCCCAAATTGTCGATATAGCGGTCAGTTCCGTGCTTGGACTGATCATGTTTGGTGTGGGCTTGTCGTTGACGGCAGCCGATTTTAAACGAATTATTCTGCATCCCCGGGCGTTTTTCACGGCTTTGGGGGCACAAATGATCGGGTTGCCGATCATCGCATTTATCATCAGCCTGATCGCTCCGCTTCCTGCCGAGTTAAAAGTCGGTTTTATCATCCTGGCGGCCAGTCCGGGAGGAGCGACTTCTGGATTTCTGACTTATTTGTGGCGAGGCAACGTGGCGTTGTCGCTTTCGATAACTTCCATCAACAGTTTACTCACCCTGTTTTCCATTCCGATAGTGGTCAACGTCGGTCTGCAGGTATTTCTCGGGCGGGAAACTGATCTTCACCTGCCTTTTCTCGACACAGTAAGCCATATTTTTTTCATAACGATCATACCGGCAGCCCTGGGGGTATTGGTTCGACGCCATTACCCGGATGCAGCCGACCGGCTCAGCAAACCAGCCAAATACGTCATGATGGTGCTGCTGGCCATCGTGTTTGCGATCAAGATGTTTGCCGGTGAAAATTATGGCGGCGCGGGCTTGACCATGCGCGACTTTCTGATCATCTCGCCGATCGCGCTGATTCAGAATGCTTCCTGCCTGTTTTTCGGCTACTTTTTTATGAAATGGATGGGACTGGATCACCCCTCGCGTATAACGGCTGCGATGGAAAGCGGGGTTCAAAATACTACCCTTGCCTTCCTGATCGCCAGTACGCTTATCGGCAACGAAGAAATGGTCAAACCGGCCCTGGTCTATTCGCTTTATTCGTTCTGGACAGCCTGTTTGTTTGCATACACGTCGAACAAACTTAATCAGTCGACTATAGACCACATTCCATAGACTTACTCCGCACCGGAAAGTGAATTGCATCAATATCGCGGAGACAGTGGCATTTCCCGTCAATACACCAGGCGCGCCGAGGATTAACCTCGGCGCGCCTGGTGTATTGACGGAAATCTTAATTCGGCGGAATACAGAGCATTCAGCCTGAAAAGGCGGCGTTACGCTTACTTTTTCCCCTTTTTAGGAGCGCTTTTGTCGCTTTCCTTTGCGGCAACCGGCTTTTCACCCGAGGGCATATCGGCAATATTCACATTGCTGACGAGCGGATTTTTACGGAACCACCAGAATAAACCGCCGAAAAAGAGCAGCAATGCCAGGATGGAAGCGGCCATGGAGATTTTTTCGCCCAGATAGTACGAGCGAGGTTCAAAACGCATTTCCAGTTTCATCCTTTCTCCCGCCGGGAGGCGCATGCCGCGCAGCAGGTAGTTGACTTTTGTAAAATCGGGGGCAGGCTGACCATTGAGGTAGCATTTCCAGCCTTTGGACGGCGGGTAATACACTTCGGGGAACACCGCCAGTTGCTCCGTCTTTGCGGAGTATTCGTACACCATGAGGTCGGGGTGATAACTCACCAGATCAATTTTTGCAGTACTGTCGGGCTGAATGACAAGACCTTGCAGGGGTCCGGCAAAATCTTGTTGCACTACAGCCGTATCGCGCGGGTTCAGGGTATGCAAAGCGTTGAATTCGGCATCGCCGTTGGGTACAACGTCGAAATGTTTGACAAACCAGGCATGGCCCAGCGCCTCCGGATTGGCGACTACCTCACCTTTTGTAGTGATGATGTATTTGCCATTGAACATTCCTACGACATGCAGGTTCTGGCCCACGTTGCCCGTAAAGAAAGTGTCGATAACTTCCTGATAGCGTTGCAGTTTGGCGGCATGGTAGCCGCTCATGTTTTTATGAAAAAAAGAGGGTTCGTAGTTGGTCGTGGCGCCACCGCGCGCCATATCGAATACCCTGAAATGAATGTCCGGGTCTTTTTTGATCTGGGTGTCGAATGCTTCTTCTTTCGGCGGAGCGATGATCGAGCGTTTGGCTTCGTATTCGTCGGCCGAGATCGTGCGGCTGCAAACCATCCAGGTATCGGCAAGAGAAATGGCCGCAATGGCCCAGACCGCAACGCCGGCGCGCAAGGTACCGCGCAGATAAAGCCAAACAAGAGCGGCGGCAGCCAGGATAAAGCCCAGGGAGCGGAACGCATCCGAGCGGGCCATACTTTCGCGGTCGCGGATCAGGATATCGCTCAGGTTCTGCATTTGCAGTTGCTCGGCGAGTCGGGCATCCTGCGGTCCGACACCTGCGCCCATAAAGCCCGCGGCGAGGCACAACAATCCGGTCACACCAAGGGCCGCGTACATGGCCTGTGTTTTCTTTTCCCGGCTGATTGAAGGATCGAAAAGCTTTTGAAGTCCCAACGCTGCCAGACCCGCCATGCACAACAATGTCAAACCGAGTGCCATCGACACCGCCCGGAACTTGTTGAACATGGGCAGGATGTCGTAGAAAATATCGTTGAGGAAGAAATTTTTACCCCAGGCCAGCGTGAGGCTGAACAGACCAGCAGCAAGCAGCCACCACTTGATGCTTCCAGGCGCCAGCCAGGCGCCGAATACAAACAGAAACATCACAACGGCGCCGAAATAAATGGCTGTACCGACAAATGGCTGGTCGCCCCAATAATAAGCGGAGGCAATCTGGCGGCCCAGTTGTCTTTTCTCGGCTGCCGACCGGCCTTTGGCCAGTTTGTCATAAAATTCACCCTCCTGAATGGTTTCGTTCCCCCCTCCGCCAAAAGCATGCGGAACGAGCAGCGTCAAACTTTCACCTACGCCATAACTCCACCCGAACAGGTAATCCTTGTCGAGTCCATCGCCTTTGCCGGCGCGTTGTGTGAGTTCCGATTTGCCTCGAATGGTTTCCTTGCTGTATTCGTACGTCGGCCAAAGACGCGAGGTATTACAGGCAAAACCAATGGCGATCGCCAGCCCGGTAGCAACAAGGCCACGCCCCCAAATCAGGTAGTTTTTGCTGCGAATGGCCTCGATCAACTGGACCAGGTAGTAAATACCAATGATCATCAGGGTGTAATAAGTGATCTGAACGTGGTTGACAAATACCTGCATGGCCGTAAAAAGCGCCAAAACTCCCGTGCCGAGCAACCACCTGCCGTTGAAAGCCATCACCACACCGGCGAGCATGGCCGGGGTGAGCGCCAGAGCGGCCATTTTGGTCGAGTGCCCCGCTTCGATGAGGTCGATATTGTACGTCGAAATACCATAGGCCAAAGCGCCGAACACCGCCACCCGCCAATCGATCTTCAACACACTGAGAAACAAGTACATGCAAAACATGGCGGCAAACACCTGCGTCCAGACCGAAGTGTAATCGCCAAACAGGAAGATGGCTTTGCTCAGCGATTGGGTCAGGTTGCCTTCGACGGGTGAGTAAATCTGATAGGCCGGCATTCCGCTGAACCCGCTATTGGTCCAGAGCGGCGCTTTGCCGTCCTTTTTCATATAGGCCTGAACCTCCGTTTGCATGGCCCGCGCCTTGTCGTTGTCGGGCTGTGGCAAAACTTTGCCGCTGAATGCATTGGGCGCAAAGAAGAATGCGGCTACCGCCAGTAGAATGCCTACGGCGATGAAATGGGGCAGGAGTTTTTTAAAATCCATGGATAATAACTGTGTTTTGGCAGGCGGCGAAGGTAAACATTAGATTGGGATCACAGCAAAGGCGAAAGTTGCCCGGCTTTCAGTTGAGTTTTTTTAACAGGTCGCGAAGCGCAGTATCAGGTATTTCGTGCCCCCCTGCAAACCTGGTTTCTTCAAAATCCACCCCGTTTTTACCCTCGATGTCGTGCACCTGTTCGATGCGGTCGGGTGTGAGGAAGGGGTCGCTGGCGCCGTACAGCAGGTACAGGTTTTTGTTTTGTAAATATTCCCGGTGTGCAGCATAATCGAGGTCTTCAGGCGGCATACCGGCCCAAAGTACAAGGTCGTGGAAATGGGGTTGGTTGCGCAACATCCAGCGGCAAACCGTGGCTGTGCCCTGTGAAAAACCCAGCAGGATGATACGGACATCGGAGGATAACTGGCCAAGACAATGATTGTACAGCGTTTGCAGGTAAATGGCATTGTCCTGAATGGCGCTGTCGCGAAAACGCCGCGTCATCCAGTTGGCGCCTACGTCGCCGGCAAAACCTTTTTTGTAAAAATGGTTTAGCCCCTCGGGCGCGACCACCCAGGTATGACCGTTTTCGAGCAGATGAAAATCGTTCAAAAACTCGTCGGCCAACTGAGCATAGCCGTGGCAAACCAGCCAGAACTGACGGACATGAGGCCCTGGCTCTCCGAGAGAGAAATAATGGGCAGTTTTGGACACAACGAGGGAGTTCGCGCGCATGGGTACGATTTTTGTCCTGTTTGGAAGCGAAAGGTAGGCAGGCAGCAGAATTTTACGACCAAAAGCCTTTGTTTTTGCTAATTTTGCTTGTCTCCCCGGCTCTTTTCATCATCCTTCGAACAAAAACCGACTTACAGCCCATGCGCCGTGTCCTGCACACCTGTGCCTTGTTCATTTGCATTGTAATCTGTCCATTCGGCCGTGGAATTGCCTGTGGCTATGCCTTTATTGGAGACTGCTCTACCAGCATCGGGCTCAGGATTAACGGCACACCGGACAGTTTTGCCATCGCATCCTGCCCTTTCGGCGCCCGTTTCGATGGTCTTGACCTGGGCCAAATCCAGCAACTTCAACTGGTAAAAGCAAAGGGGATTACCTGGGAAAGCTGCCAAAATAATGTGAGCGGCATGTCGCTCTTTTACCGCGTGTACCCACAGGGCCAAACCGGCGGCGCCTGGCAGTTGTTGCAACTGGAAGAGGATTATAACACCCTTGTCGGGCCGTACACCACCCGTTACCGCAGCAAAACGACCAACCTCAGTCTGACAAACGGATTGATTACAGGTACTGCTTATTACCTCGAAATCTATCTGAGGGCAGAAATAGATACCATTGGCGACGATTTTATTCCCGAAACATTCATCCTGCAAAACAACGGGGGGCAAAATTTCAGACTCGCCTTTGAATACGGCGGCGCTTCTGCCCCCCCGTTTACCGTGGTGACCACACAACATAAAGACGTGCCGTGTTTTGGCGATTCGACGGGTATTGCCGGCGTTTCGGTGTACGGCAATCTGAACGGATTGTTTTACGCCTGGCAGGGCTTCAGCAACAATTTTCCCGTTTTATCCGATGTGCCGGCCGGCGTGTATACGGTGACCGTCAGCGGCGCAGGCGGGTATTCCCAATCCCAAAGCATCGACATACAACAACCGCCAGCCCTTTCAGCACAGTTTATCGATGTTTTACCGGTGGGCTGCGAGGGACAGGCCGGACAGGCCACCGTCGATGTCTACGGAGGAACAGAGCCCTATCATTATCAATGGGATACGGGAACGATGGATGCCACGGCGATATTCGCTACACCCGGCAACCGGCAGGTGACCATCACCGACGGGCACGCCTGCAGCGCGGTGTTTGGCGTCAGTGTGCCATCCGGTTGGGCTGCCGAACAATATGAATTTCTGGAATTTTGCCAGGGCCAGGCGCTTACCTACCACGGATACGCACTCCCCGGAGCTGGTAATTACGACCTGATCCTCGACGCACAGGGCGCCTGCGATACGCTGGCACACCTGACCGTGACCGTTCTGGACCCGGCTGTATACCTGGAAAACCTGCCGGCAACAGTGTATCTCGACTGTGCTCACCCGACGGAAGAAATATGTCTGGACGCGGTTGCAGGCCTTAGTTACACCTGGTCGAACCCCTCCGGCAACATGGAACAGGGCAATTGTTACACACTGGACCTGTCCGATGAAATTGTTGATGTAACGGCTTTATGGCAGGGGTTGCAGATCGGTTGCAGTGCCGGCGCCGACGTTCAGGTAGTTGTATCGACTGATGTGCCTGCAATGACGTTCACCACTTTTTCAGCCAGCGGCGCCCAGGCGACCGACGGCTCGATTTGGGTTGTAGCCAGCGGCGGCGTTCCGCCTTATACGATCAGTTGGGAGGGATTCGGGTCGAGTCAGGACTCCGTTTTGATACTCGAACAAATGAGCCCGGGCGTCTATTGTTTCACCGTAACGGGCGCCAACGGCTGCAGCGCCACGGCCTGCGCCACGGTGTCGTATGCCAGCCGTTCGGAAACGCCTGATGAAACCGAGAGCCGCGTATTCCCCAATCCGGCATTGCCCGGACAAACCATTAATCTGACGTGGACGGGTAGCCCTCCAACCCGGGTTGAATTGTTTCAACACAACAGCCAAAAGCAGATGCTCGAAATATCCGGCAGGGCAGGAAAGGAAGTACAAATAGCGCTTCCTGAATTCATTAATTCAGGTGTATACGTACTCCGGGTCGACGGTCGCGCAGTCATTTTGCTTATTCTGCCTGATCGTTAATTTTTCCGGCGCGGCTCATACCTGTTTTCAAAATTCTGACGTTTCTACGACCGACAAAGGCGACACAGGTATCCCGAAAGCCTTCTCTCGTCTGATCTTTTGTGTACCTTTGCACCGAAATTACTTCAAAACTCATTCTATCACCGACTCAAAAATTTCTAACATGAGCAAAAAACTCTTTTTTCTGCCTGTTCTGATGCTGGTTCTCGCCGTAGGCGCCCTGACGACCGCTTGCGACAAAGAATGCGAAACCAAGCAAAACGACTACACGGGCTCCTACCTCGTAACCGAAGATTGCTCCGCCAGCACACCTACTTCCTATGCTTCCATCGTATCTGCCGGCGCAGCCGACAACGAAGTATTGATCACCAATTTCTGGGGTGCTTTCCAAGCCAGCGTTCGTGCTACGATCGACTGCGACAACATCACTATCGCTCGTCAGGAGCCCGATGGCGACAAGTTTTTCGTAGAAGGTTCGGGTACCCGTTCGAAAGACGGCGACCGCGTAACGATCACGTTCTCCTACACGGTAACCGACGAAACCAACCCGGCTTCGATCGGCACCGACAACTGCTCCAACACGACGTTTGTTCGTCAGTAAGCGAGTCGTCTATTGAAAAATAGACTTCTGTATAGAAAGGCCGTCCTCGGATCGAGGGCGGCCTTTCCTTTTTATACCTCGGTTTATAAGGTTTATGAGGTTTACGAGGTTTATGGGCGGGGCAGACGCATGAGCGCTGAATGGTCCCAATGAAAAATTTAAATTATTGATAATCAGTTGGGTTACATGATTTAAGATTACATGATTTAAGATTGTTGAAGCTCGTAACATTGACCGCTTTTTACTTGACTAAGTGTCGCGCTATACGCTAAGAATACTTCTTAAATCAAGAATCTGCAATCATGTAATCTTAAATCATGTAATCTTAAATCATGTAATCTTAAATCATGTAATCCCACCAATTATCAATAATTTGAATTTTTGATTGGGACTATTCAGCGTTCATGCATCTACCCTGAGCGCCCCCCTTCTGGAATCCCATCACCAGTTCACCAACACCCTTGCCATGCCCACTCGCAGAAACGCACTAAAATCCATGCTGGCCGGCGCGGCCGTGTTATCGGCATCGCCCGTCTCTTCCCTGACCAATATGACTGATTCCGCATCATTAAAATGGAAAGGCAACATCCGGCATTCCGTGTG
>JAEUUU010000036.1 GCA_016787345.1 Saprospiraceae bacterium
GGCGCGGGTGGCCGGGCGAGCGCAAAGTCGGGAATGTCGGCGACGGGATCGCCGCGGCGGAAAACCAGTTGGAGGCGAGCCGATTGGCGGTCGTAGAAGTCGAGGCGCTGGACGGCGAGTTGGCCGTTGCCTGTGACGACGAACCAATGGCGACACTCGAAGGAAACGGGGACGGTGAAGTGACCTCCATCGCGCGGGGTTCGGTAGGTGCCGGCGTGGACGAGCAGATTGCCCAGTTCCAAGTACCGCTCGATGCGAATTTGCGCGGACCGGCGGATGGCTGTGCGGCGCGTGAGTCTGCGGGCCGGCAATTCGTAAGGTTCGGGCAGACGGTATGCCTGGGCTTTCCAGCCGACGGAATCGCTGAAAGGCACGGCGCGATGGAATTGTTGAAGCCAGTCAGGCAATTGGGCGGACTCGCCCCTCCCCCACCCTACGCGGGCGGATTTGCAGCCGATGGTCAATATTGATACCGTTGCGAGCAAAACAAGGGTCGTTTTCATAGTCAGAGTTTGTTTCGTTGAAGGAACAGGTTGACGGCGCCGACGATGAAACCGGCGGCCAGGCCGCTTTCTTCGGCAGATACGCCTTGCGTTTGTATGCGGCGGATGTGCGGCGCGGTGATGGCGGCAAGCTCCGAATAGCCGGGGATGGCCGACAGGCTGCCGAAACGGGCATTGAGCGACTGCGCCGTTTGCACGAAATGGGGATACTTGGGATTGGTGAAACTCCGTTCCGCGACGGCGTTGACGATGAAGGTGTCGAGCACGGTGAATTCCATAATTACCTAATTGTATAATTAGAAAAGTGAAGTTTGTACCGCCAGGTTGTGGGCTTGCATTTGTTCCAACATGGCTTTTACTTCTTCCATCAGGCGGATTTTCAGGTCGCGTTCTTCCGGTTTCATCTGACCGAGCAAGACTTTCCGGTTGTACACCCGGTCGCGCCAGTTGAGTTCGGTTTTCAGTTCCTTGATATGGGCAGAGAGGCCGCAGATGCCGGGCGGATACGGGGAGTCGGCAGGCTTTTTGTTTTCGTGCAGCCACATCAGCACCTCGTGTACCTGGGTCATCAGGGCGATTTTGTTTTCGGCACTTTTCGGGGTCATCAGGCGTTCGGCGATGCGACGGGGATAGACGTCTTTGCGCATCCGGATTTCGGTGAATACCTCGGCGAGGTGTTCGGGTCGGACGGTGGGATTTTTAGTCATGGCTGAACAGGTTTGGGCTTGTTGACAAGACTTGGCATTTTTGACACTCTTGACAGATTTGACGGTTTTGACAGAGAAAAAAGAAAGTGTATTTATTTTTCTACTGTCAAGAATTTGGGGTGTCAAGACTTGTCAAACTTGTTCAACACGCTGATTTACAAATATTTAATTCAAATACGACTGTCAAAAACTGTCAAGGGATTGGCGACCTCTTCGGTGTCAAATGCGGTAGGCGCCTGGCTTATGCTGTCAATTTTGATCGGAGAGGCGATCCTGCTGGGCGCGTTCTTCGGCTTCCCGCAGGTTGGTCTTCTGGCGGATTTTTTCGTGCGACCAAACGTGCCCGGTTTTTTCGGCGATGCGGCGGTAAGAGTAGCCTTGCCGCAGGAGGTCCATGCAGCGTTCGAGCATGTCGCGTTCGAATTCTTCGCGGTCAGTGATGGACAGGTGGATGGATTCGACGGTGGTGCCGTCATATTCCCAAATCAGGTTGGGGCCGGACTTGGCCACTGTGAACGTGGCGACATTTTCCTCGGTGAAGACTTTGATGCCTTTGCGGTTTTTGATGTGCTTGATGTAGCGTTTGTGCGAGTCGAGTTTGGAAATGCCGATGCCAATGACGTTGGTGGCGAAATTGGACAGAGCCTTGGCGCCGGCCAGGTGGCGGGCTTCGAGCGGCTCGGCGGTGTTGCGCTTGGGCGTGTGGGCCACAACCAAGACCGAAACGGCATAGCGGCGGCTGATGGTCATCAGTTTGCGGACGAAGGCAGTGGCGATGCCGGGGTCGTGCGATTCGGATACAAGCCAGGAGAGGTTGTCAATGATGAGCAATTCGGGGTGTTCGAACTCAACCAGCGTTTCAATCTGCCGCATGATTTTCAGGTCGAGGTCTTTGAGGTCTTCGCACTCCGGGTTAATGTCGGCGCGGTAAAAATTGTCGCTGAACCGGTGGAAAGCCTTTGTCCGCTCTTTTGAAAATTCGGCCTCCACTTCTTCGCTATACCGGTCGGCCACGTCCTCATCGTCCAACTCGAAATCAAGGATGATGGTCTTTTTGCCCTCCGTGCATTCGTTGTAAAATTCCGGCCCGACAAAGGCCGAGCGGCCCGCGGCCACGGCATCGCCAATCTGGAAAGCGAGGATGGATTTGCTGCATCCTTCATCACCAAAGATGAAACACACGTCAGATTCGCGCAGCAGGCTGCCCATGAGGTGGCGGCGTGGTTTGGCCTGTGCGCCCTTTACCACAACTTCGGTCATGCTGCGGATGCGCAGCAAAGCGGTCGGATTGACCAACTTGGTGCCGAGGTGCATTTGGTCATAGAGGTCGAACACGTCCTCTAATTCGTAGGCACGGCGGATGGTCTCCGAGCAGCGGCGGATCAGCTCTCGTATTTTCTGCAACTGATAGAGCATCCGCACGTGATATTCGAGATGCGCGGTACTGGCTACCCGGCCTGTCATTTCGACCAGGCGATACGAGCCGCCAACCGCATTCTCCAATTTGTTTTTGCGCAACCAATCCACCACCGTCAGCAGGTCAATGGGCGCGCCTTGTTCGTGGAGGTTGTGAATGGCGCGGAAAACAATCTGGTGCGCTTCCAGGTAAAATGTCTCTTCCGAGCAGATATGCCGGATTCGGCCAAATGCGTCGCGTTCGAGCATCAGGGCGCCCAACACCGCTTCCTCGGCGGGCAGGTCTTGCGGGGGTAATTTGCCAAAAACGTAAGCGGAAAGATTTTCGCCTTCTTTGCGGATGGCTCGAAGGACTTGAAGGCGTTTTTTCTCGTCGAGGCCGAAGGTTTCGAGCAGTTGCTCGAATCCGCGTGGGGCGCCGGGATGCGGTTTGGCAGGCTGACTGCGTTGCTGCTTTGCCATGATGAATAGATTTAGCGGTTAGAAAAGCATAACCATGCCGTCGTTACGACGGGCTAAATCCGCAGTCAGAGGCTCCCACCGGGCCTAAGCGTACGTCGGGAGGAGTCTCGCCGGGTTAAAACCGGGTCTTTTTTTGTCATTTTTTACCTTTTTTCGGTTACATAGTACAAGGCTATGCTCCCTCAAAAAGTTAAAAACTGCCTAAAAAATCCCTCGCTTTTAACTCCGCCAGACTCCTCCCGACGTACGCTTGCGAAAAATAACAGCAGGTTTATCCGCTATCCCGTATTTTTGCGGTGGCTTTTTTGCATGCAGCGGGATATGCGAATATCTCCTGTGTGTGAGGGGGGGACGGTAGGCTACCGTTCCCCTTTATTGTTTTTGTTTCCAACAGTGGTGCGCGCGCCGCTGACTTGCGGCCAACATTTGATAGACAAGTACGGAAATAAAGCCCGTATCTTTGCTTTGCAAATAGTTGTACTGTATCACGGTACAGCGAGGAAAGGTTGACGCGCTAACGGGTGCGTTGGCCTTTCCAGTTTCGAGGGGTTTTGTTTTACAAAAATATTGGTAGCCAAACGATTGAGTTGTTAAAATTGGTGTTGATATTAGGCAAAACTGTCTTTTCAATTCGTGAACGCTACCTGTTGCCGTGTCAGTCGGACAAAACGACGAAACGCAAGTAACCGGTGAAGACCGGTATCTCGGGTTGTTTGTCACCTTGCTTCCTCTCCCATTCTACGGATTTTTCCCTGAAACGGTTGGTATCGTCGGCCTGTATTTCTCTGATTTCCGCGCGGAGTATTTCAATTTCTCCGGCAGGGTCGTCGGGGTTTTTCACCTTTTCCCACTCTTGCATCTCGCGGCGGATGCGTTCGTATCGAGCCACATCCGAAGTGCCGATGGCCTCTCCCTGTCTGCGTAGTTCGCGGATGCTGCGCTGCGCCTCGCGGTACTCCCCTGCCCTTTCTTCGTATTGGTATTGCAACATGGCAATCCGGCGGTTCAGCGTATGAATACGCGGGCTGCTTTGAAAACGAACGCTCGACAACCCATTGGCGCTGTTTTCCCCGTAATCGTTGTCTATGGGGCGCACACGGAGCGCATCAATATAGTCATCTTTGAAGTGATAGCCGATTTCGGGCGTGATGCCGCCAGCGGCTTCGAACTGGACGTTGGAATGAATTTCGACGGTCATCAGTTTTTTGCCCAGCAACAGGCGGTTGAGACTGTCGGCGCTAACGCTGACAAAAGCCGTGTCTTTGAAAGCGAAATGTCGCCCGGTGTGCATCGGTACGACCCGCTGCACTTCCACTTCCGCTTCGTTGATATGGTGAAACTTGCCCGCGTCCATCAACAGGATGCGGGAATGGGTGGCTTCGAGACAAAAGCCCTTGCCGTGCCGCTGCTCGGTGCCGGTGCGGTACCAATACTCGACTTCGAGCATATCGTCGGACTTGTGGAACTCGCTGGAAACGTGCTTGATGGTGCCGAACAGTCGGTTGTAAGAAGTCCAGAATCCGTTTTTGAAAAGTGGAACGAGAAACACGCCGCACAAAATGGCTACGCAGAAAAAAACGGTTTCATGGCGGATGTTGCCGGTCTCGAAACGGTAGCGCGGATCGCCGGGGATGACGCAGGCCGATTTGTGAAAGGGATAAAACAGTTTGACCCCGTTGACGGTACACATATCGAGGATAATGTGGCTCAGATAACCCCAGAAAAAGAACCAGGTGAGGCTGGTATGCCCGGAAACGGCTCGTTCGGCAAAGGCGAAAATCAAGGTGAGCACTATGAGCGCCGCGACCGAGTGGGTGAGTGTTCGATGACCGTAGTGTCGGTTGAGCCAATAAGAAAGCGGCCCTACTACCCGGCCCACCGGGCTGGAAGTATTGTCCACGTCGGGCAAGACGGCTGCCGCAAGCGTTACCGCGATGTACCAGGGGGAAGCCAGCAGGTTGATACCGCTGATGGTGGCCCCAAAAACGCCGGTGAACACGGCGCCGCCGACAATGTGGTTGGGGAGCGTCATGGAACAGAATTTTCGGAATTATGGAATTTACAAAATTTGTCTGGCGCTCGGTCAGACGTATTTTCTTTTTGTCTGGCGGAAAATGGGGCGACCAAAGAGCAGGAACAGCAAGGCTGCGCCGCCGATGAGTTTGTAAGCGCCGGTGTCTTCGTCGCCGAGTTCGCGCCCGACATAGCGTAGGATCATCAGGCAGGAAAGCAGTACGACGAAGGGCACGGTCATATCAATATCGGGCGTGGCGGCGGTGTGGTTGATGGTGCGCATCACCTGGAAGTCCACGCGGTCTTCCTTGCTGTACCGCTCGCACATTTCTATGATAAACAATGGGTTGCCGCCGGTTTGGTCGTACACGTGGTTTTGATACGCTTCCCAGTCCCCCACCCTATCGGCAAAGTCGCAGGACATTCGTTCGATGAGTTCCAGTGATTCCGGGCGGCTCAGGGGTTTGAGTTCTATTTTTTGAAAGTTCGAGAGCCAGGTCGCTTGTGAAATGGGAACGACCCTCGCTGCAACAATCAAGTGGAAATGGTTTTTCATCCGTTCCAAAATGCGGATGGCCGTAGGTGTCAGGTGGTCGGCGCGGTCGATGATGATGGTATATTCCTGTGGTTGGGTGATATTTACCAAGACTTCGTGGAGGCGTTTTTCGCTGTCCTTCATCACAATTTGGCCAAGGTCTTCTCGGTTGACGAGCGCGTTGCCGTCGCGATCCTGGTTGGAATACACGGCTGCGACCACCGCGTCTTTGTCCTGGTCGTAGAGTTCCAACACGAGGCCGGCCAGGACTTTTTTGCCACGCGTCATGTCGTCCACACGGAGCATTTTTCCTGCATTATAGTTTTCGAGCAAGTGCGATTTGCCGATGCCTTGCGGACCGTTGAGTAGCACGTTTACCTTTTTTTCGCAGAGTTCGACCAATTTGGCAAGTTCGGCTTTGCGCCCGATGATAAACTGGGTTTTCTCACCGCGCCGGGTCGGCAGCACATGGACGCGTGGTGCGGGAAAGTGGCGACGGTAGAGCCTGCGCCACCACGATTGGCGGTCAATGCGCTGTACCGCTTCGCGCAACTGGATTTCGGGGACGTGGGCATAGATTTCGGTGGTGCTGCTTTTTTTGTGGCCGAGCAAACGGCTGAGCCGCAGCATGTCCACGCCTTCCGCAGCGAGGCGGGTGGCGTAGGTGTGGCGCAGGCTGTGGGGGCTGAATTTGCCATGTGAATAGCGGCGGATCCGCTTTTCTATTTGTCGCGGGTTGATGCCTTTTCCGGTTTTGCTGCCGCGCCCGGCAGGAAAGATGTAGGCTTCCGGGTGGCGTTCTTTCATGTCATAGACCCAGCGTGCGAGCTCGTCGAGCGTCCGGGAAGGAACCGGAATAACGCGCCATTCTACGTTTTCCCGCTTTTTCAGGCTTTTTACATGGAGCAGGGCTTTCGGGAAGTCAATGTGGCTTACCTGGATGCTCGCCACTTCACCACGGCGCAGACCACAATCCAACATGAGCAGAGAAATGAGGCGGTATTTACGGTTGCGGATGTTGGACAACAGACCTTCCTGTTCCTCAGCGCTGAGGAACTTTATTTTTCTGTGGGTATCCAGATTCGCCACCATAACAGGTTTTGTTTTAAGTTTTGCCCTGCGATACAGGAATAGGAATACACAAAGTTTAGGAAATTTTCCCAAATCAAAAAATTCACTTCGGGCCGACGGGGGGTACGGGGGGATGTCATAATGCGGTTAATGACACCCTTTTTTTCGGGACAAAAGGTGTCATTTTGGTGAGGAGGTGCTGACAAATTTTTTGTTTTGAAAATGGCGCTGTTTGCCCGGTGCGTGGCAACGGGCAAAAATGGATGTGACTGACGGGAGGATGGGCTGTGGTAGCAACAGGGACGTGATGGCGGGAAACAAAAGCCCTCGTGCATCCATCGGGACACACGAGGGCATCGAGGCGGCTGAGTTGGGTGTTCAGCCTTAGATCAGGTCGCGCTCGACGAGGGCGCGGACGTAGGCCATCTTGTCGGTCTTTTCGCGGACGCAGCGGGCGCCGAGGGCTATGAACACGCTTTCGGGGAGGTCCACGGAGACCCGGATGAGGCGCTCGGCCTCGCGCGGCTTGGGCTTACGCCCTCTCCTACCCTGTTCCTGGGCTGAACGAGGTTCGGGCTCAACTACGGGTTTAGGTGGCGGCGCAGCGGCCGGCGGCGCGGCAACTTTGACCGGCTGCTCGCTTTTGGGCGCGTGAACTTCGCGGGCCATGGCTTCTATTTCTTCGGGCGAGACTTTGCTGGCCGGTTTCACGGTTTGGAGGAAGGTATCGAAATTTTTCTTGGCCATGCGTGATACGGAATTTAAGCGGTGAAGGCTTGGGGAATAATTCGCAGCGTCCTGAATGGATGCTGCCGACGTTACAAAGGTAATTATATGATTACCTAATTACCTAATTAAAATATTAGGAAATTGCGGGCGCTCCTCAGGCGCTGACCTGTTCGAGCAGTCCGAGGACTTCGTTGGTGAGGGCCTCAATTTCGGCGATGGCCTTCTTGTCCTGCATTTCGGTGACGCCAAGGCCGGTGAGGTTGGCTTCCTTGTAGGCGACGCGGTGCGCCACACGGGATTCGAGTACCGGCACTTCAAGGCGGTCAATGGCCTGGTAGATGGTGCGGTTGACGATCGCTTTGCTGTCGTATTCGTTGAGCAGGATGCCGAGTCCGGCGGTCTCGATGCCGCGCCGCTTCTGGATGGCGCGGGTGTCATTGTAGCGCAGAAGGAATTTTTCGAGCGCGCCGAAATCGTTGCCGCTGGGCATCACCGGCACGACGACGAAATCGGCAATCAGGACGATTTTGGTGGTGATTTCGGAGAGCGCCGGAGAGCCGTCTATGATGACGACATCGAAATCGCCGGCGGCTTCGTTGGCTTTGGTGGCAAGTTTTTCTTCGTCCACCAGAAAGACTGCAATGGGTTCGAGGCCGTTGCCGTTGCGCCGCTCGCTCCATTCGAGGGTGGAACGCTGCTCCGTATCGGTGTCAAT